>JANXWC010000006.1 GCA_025351355.1 Hyphomicrobiaceae bacterium | reverse complement strand
GCAAGGCACGCGTCCGAAAAAGGTGGCTCGCAGCCTGACCTCATTCTTTAAGCGCGGCCTGCGCCGCATTCAGACCTGTCTGCAAGCCATCTGCGGGCTGCCTGCACTGTGGTCAGTTTGGAGAAACTGATGGATGGTGAGAGTTGGACAGTCCGGCAGCTGGACCCGTCAACATCTTCCGTCGCCGCTGCAAAGTGCTTTCGGCGGTCCGGGCCGTCATCCGAAACCCTCTACGAGTGCGAGCTATCACCTTGAACCTGCTCTTGTTCTGAAGCTGTGCGACAAGCCGACATCGCTCTCGGCCATTTTCGGCGCGCGCTTTGATCTTGATGCCGTCTTTATATCGGCACCGCATCTTCCGTATCGAATCCTGATGTCGTTTGGCGCAAAAAGACTGCCTGTCCTCACGCAGGAAGGCTTTGTCATGCTTGATCTTATTTTTCTCGCCCTAGGCTTGGGCGGCTTCGCGTTGATGGGCGCTTATGCCATTTTCTGCGACCGGCTGTGAGGCGCGCCCATGTCTGATCCCGTTATCGGCCTGCTCGTTGCGCTCGGACTTGGTGCGTATCTCGTCTACACGCTGCTGCATCCCGAAAAATTCTGATCGTTCTCTCTGATCGTTCGCTGGGCGCCGATCCGCGCCGCAGGAGTGACTTCGATGACTCTCGTTGGCTGGCTGCAGATTGCAGCTGTTCTTGTCGCTGTTCTGGTCGCGGCGCGACCGCTTGGTTTCTACATGGCACGCGTCGTTCAGGGTGAGCGGACGTTTCTGTCGCCCTATCTGACGCGCGTCGAACGGGTGTTCTACAACGCCTCGGGCATCAATCCGGAGAAGGAACAATCATGGCTCGCCTATACGCTGGCGATGCTGGTCTTCAATGGCGTTGGCTTCTTGAGCCTCTACGCGCTGATGCGTTTGCAAGCATTCCTGCCGCTCAATCCGCAAAAGTTCGGCGGCGTCGCGCCTGATCTTGCCTACAACACCGCCGTTAGCTTCGTCACCAACACCAATTGGCAGGCCTATAGCGGCGAAACAACGATGAGCCATCTGGTACAAATCGCGGGCCTCACCGTGCACAACTTTCTCTCCGCCGCCACCGGCATCGCGCTGGCCATTGCGATGACGCGAGCGTTTGCACGCAGCAGCGTCACGACACTGGGCAATTTTTGGGTCGATATGAACCGCACGACGCTCTACGTTCTATTGCCGCTGTCGGTGCTGCTGGCACTCGCGTTCGCGCTGTCCGGAGTGCCGCAGACGTTGTCCGCGAGCGTTGATGCCACGACGCTCGAAGGTATCAAACAGACGATTTCGCTCGGGCCCGTGGCCAGCCAAGAGGCTATCAAGCAGCTCGGCACCAATGGTGGTGGCTTCTTCAATGCCAACGCGGCGCATCCGTTCGAGAATCCGAATGCGTGGTCGAACATCCTGTCGATCTGGTCGATGTTGCTGGTCTCTACGGCGCTGACGTTCACCTTCGGTCGGATGGTCGGCGATATCAGGCAAGGCACGGTGTTGCTGATCGCGATGTGGTCATTGCTGATCGCCGCCGTTGGCATCGCCTATTGGGCGGAAACGTCGGGCAATCCGCTGCTGGTGCAAGCCGGCGTCAACGCGGCTGGCGGCAATATGGAAGGGAAGGAAGTTCGCTTCGGCCAAGCCATGACGGCACTTTACGTGGCCGTAACGACTGGCCTGTCCTGCGGCGCCGTCAACGCCATGCACAATTCGTTGACGCCACTGGGCGGTGTGGTGCCGCTGTTCCTCATCCAACTCGGCGAGATACTGCCGGGTGGCACGGGGTCAGGCCTTTACGGCATGCTGGTGATGGCGATCATCACCGTCTTCATCGCCGGTCTCATGGTCGGACGCACGCCGGAATATCTCGGCAAGAAAATCGAAGCGCGCGAGATGAAATTGGCAATGTTGGCGGTTCTTGTGCTGCCGCTGGTTATTCTGAGCTTCACCGCCGTTTCGGCGGTACTGCCAACAGCGCTCGAAAGCCTCGCCAATTCTGGTCCGCGCGGCTTGACCGAGTTGCTGTACGCGTACTCATCTGCTGCCGGCAACAATGGTTCCGCCTTCGCCGGGCTCAACGTCAACACACCCTGGTTCAACACCACGCTCGGCATCACGATGATGCTTGGCCGTTTCGCCTATGTCATTCCGGTGATGGCAATTGCAGGTTCGCTGGCGGCGAAGAAAAAAGTGCCAGCGTCGCCCGGCACGTTCCCAACGCGCAGCCCGCTGTTCGTCAGCCTGCTCGTCGGCGTGATCCTGATCCTCGGCGGCCTGCAGTATTTCCCCGCGCTTGCGCTTGGCCCCATCGTCGAACACTTGCTGATGAACGCCGGCAAAACGTTCTGAGAGAGCCCCCTCTAAGAGAAACGATCATGTCCAAAGCAACCACGCCCCCACTTTTTGAAGCCGCATTGGTTCGACAAGCGGTCGTTGACGCATTCGTCAAGCTCGCGCCTGGAAAGCTCGTACGAAAACCGGTGATGTTCGTAACTGGCGTCGTCGCCACGCTGGTAACACTGCTGTACGTTCGCGATCTTGTGGCCCACCGTGCCGGACTGCTGTTCACTGGCCAGATCGCCGCGTGGCTGTGGTTCACGGTCCTCTTTGCCAACTTCGCCGAGGCCATCGCGGAAGGCCGCGGCAAGGCGCAGGCCGACGCACTCCGCCGCACGCGCAGCGATACGCCGGCGAAGCTGCTGCTGCATCCAGACGACAGCAAGGACGATCTGTGGGAGCCCAAGCACGCGCTCGAATTGCAAGTCGGCGATGTCGTGCTCGTCGAAGCTGGCGACACGATCCCGGCGGACGGCGAAGTGATTGAAGGCATCGCGTCGGTGAATGAATCGGCTGTAACCGGTGAATCCGCACCCGTCATCCGCGAGTCCGGTGGCGACCGGTCGGCGGTGACGGGCGGCACGGTCGTGCTGTCCGATTGGATCAAGGTGCGCGTGACAGCGGCTGCGGGTTCGTCGTTCCTCGACCGCATGATCGCGCTTGTCGAAGGTGCAGAACGTCAGAAGACGCCGAACGAGTTGGCGTTGTCGATTTTGCTGTCGGGGATGACGCTGATCTTCCTGATCGCTGTAACGACGCTTTGGGGGTTCGCCGGATACTCAGGCACCACCCTGTCGCTCACCGTGCTCGTTGCGCTTCTGGTGACCCTCATTCCCACAACCATCGGCGGTTTGCTGTCAGCCATCGGTATCGCCGGCATGGACCGATTAATCCGCTTCAACGTTGTCGCCACATCCGGTCGCGCGGTGGAAGCCGCCGGAGACGTCGATGTGCTGCTGCTCGATAAGACCGGCACAATTACCTACGGCAACCGTTTGGCGACAGAGTTTATTCCAGCGCCGGGCGCAACCGCCAACGATGTGGCCGCCGCCGCACTTTTGGCGTCGCTGGCCGATGAAACGCCTGAAGGCCGCTCTATCGTCGCGCTCGCCAAGGGCACCTACGCGCAAGCCGAACCGGTGGGCGCTGCAAAGGCGTTGTTCGTGCCGTTCTCGGCGCAGACGCGCATTTCAGGCATCGATGTCGATGGCCGCAGCATTCGCAAAGGCGCCGTCGATGCGGTACTCAAGCTCGTTGGAACAACAATTGCCGACGCGCCGCGTATTTTTCGCGAAGCGGTTGAAGGCATTTCGCGCTCGGGCGGCACGCCACTGGCGGTGACGGAAGGCGGCAGCTTGCTAGGGGTCATTCATCTCAAGGACGTGGTGAAACCTGATATCAAAGAGCGCTTCGCCGCGCTGCGTTCGATGGGGATCAAGACCGTGATGGTCACGGGCGACAATCCTATAACAGCGGCAGCCATCGCATCAGAAGCGGGTGTCGACGACTACATCGCCGAAGCAACGCCGCAAGACAAACTTGCCTACATCAAGGCCGAGCAAGCGAAGGGCCGCCTGATCGCCATGTGCGGCGACGGCACCAACGATGCGCCTGCGCTCGCTCAGGCCGATGTGGGTGTCGCGATGCAGACCGGCACGCAAGCCGCGCGCGAAGCGGGCAATATGGTCGATCTCGACAGCAATCCAACCAAGTTGATCGAGGTGACCCAAATCGGCAAGCAACTGCTGATGACGCGCGGATCGCTGACCACGTTCTCCATTGCCAATGACGTGGCCAAGTACTTCGCAATCATCCCGGCGCTATTTCTTGTCACCTACCCCGAATTGGCAGCACTCAACGTCATGCATCTCGGCAATCCGCAGAGCGCGATCCTGTCAGCCGTCGTCTTCAATGCATTGATCATCATCGCGCTCGTTCCGTTGGCACTCAAAGGCATCGCCTATCGCTCGGTCGGCGCGGCGGCGCTGCTGCGGCGCAATCTGCTGATCTATGGCGTGGGCGGACTTCTGGTTCCGTTCATTGGCATCAAGATCATCGATATGATCGTCATCGCGCTGCATCTGGCTTGATCGAGGTTTCCCATGCTTTCTCATCTCCGCCCTGCCATCGTCATGCTCGCGCTGTTCACGGCGCTGACCGGATTGGCCTATCCGCTCGCCATGACGGGCTTGATCCAAATCGCAATGCCGCGTCAAGCCAATGGCTCGGTCGTTGAACGCAGCAACGTGGCTATTGGCTCGGCGCTGATCGGCCAATCGTTCGTCTCTGACCGCTACTTCCACGGCCGTCCTTCGGCCACCAGCACGCCCGACCCCAAGGATGATACCAAGACGATCGACCTGCCCTACAATGCCGCCAACTCATCGGGCTCGAATCTAGGCCCGCTGTCGAAAAAGCTCATCGACCGTGTCAACGGCGATGTGGCTGAGTTTCGCAAAGCCGGGGTCGCGCTCATTCCCGCAGACGCTGTGACGGCATCGGCCAGTGGTCTGGACCCGCACATCTCGCCCGCGACGGCGGCCTTGCAGGTTCAGCGCGTTGCGGCCGCGCGTGGGGTAACAGCACAACAAGTCGGCGCCATCCTGGAGCGTCAGATCGAGAGGCCAATGCTTGGGATTTTCGGCGAACCACGCGTCAACGTGCTGCAATTGAACCTCGCGCTTGACGCGGCCCTGCCGAAAGTCACTGGATAAGGCATGGCCGAGCCGTCCAAGCCCAACGATTCCCGGCGCCCGTCACCGAAGGCGTTGCTCAAGCTTGCCGAACGGGAGGCCGGCGGCAAGCTGAAGGTTTTTCTCGGCATGGCGCCGGGCGTCGGCAAGACTTACGCCATGCTGTCGGCGGCGCGCGCGCAGAAGGCCGAGGGCGTTGACGTGGTCGTCGGTCTCGTCGAGACGCACGGCCGGTCGGATACTGCCGCGCTGCTGGATGGTCTCGAAGTGCTGCCGCGCAAGCCCATCGGTTACCGAAACAGCACCTTGATGGAGTTCGACGTCGAAGCCGCCATCGCTCGCAAGCCGAAGCTGCTGCTGGTCGACGAGTTCGCCCATTCCAATGCGCCGGACCAGATGCACGCCAAGCGCTACCAGGACGTCGTAGAAATCCTGCACAGCGGTATTGATGTCTGGACGACCCTCAACATCCAGCACCTCGAAAGCCTGACTGATGTCGTCCAGCGCATTACTGGGATCCGAGTACAGGAGACGGTGCCCGACAAAGTGCTGGAGAAGGCCGATGAGATTGTCATCATCGATCTGCCGCCAGAAGAGTTGATCCAGCGCTTGAAGGAAGGCAAGGTCTATCTGCCGGAGAATGCCCGACGTGCGATCGACCAGTTTTTCAAGCCAAGCAACCTTACAGCGCTGCGAGAGTTGGCGCTGCGCCGAACCGCCGACCGCGTCGACGAACAGATGCTTGCTCAATTGCGCCAACAGGGTATCGAAGGGCCGTGGCCAACGGCAGAGCGACTGCTCGTCTGTGTGGGCAGCGATGATCTTTCGGAGATAGTTGTCCGCACGGCTGGCCGCATGGCTACGGCTCAAAAGGCGGAATGGGTGGCGTTGCATTTGAAGCCGAGCGACCGCGAAATCACTGATCGGGCCAAGCTGCGCCGTACCGAAAAATTGCTGCGTCTGGCCGAGCGTCTAGGCGCATCCACTGCCCGGCTCAATACTGCGGATTTAACGACCGATATTCTCGATTACGCCAAGCGCAATAACATCACGCAGATCGTTATCGGTCGATCGAGCGCCAGCTTCATCGAACGGTTTCGCGACCGTTCGTTGTCGCACGAACTCGTGCGCAAAGCGCGGGGGCTATCGATATTGGTCGTGGCGCCCGAGATCGAGCCGGCGCCCACTGCGTGGTTTGTGCTCCCGCCCATTCCCGCCATGACAACGGCCATGACAGTCGCGGGCGGTGCCGTCGGCGCGGCCGTAGTTGCAGGGCTCGCCCTGGAGCGGATCACGCGACTGCCCAATCTTTCGATGATCTTTCTGCTCGCGGTCCTTCTGTGCGCCATGTCATTTGGGTTGTGGTCGGCACTCGCCGCATCTGTCCTGTCGTTTCTTGCCTACAACTTCTTTTTCATCGAGCCGCGCTACTCGTTCACCGTCGCCGAACCGCATGAACTGCTTTCGCTATTGATCTTCCTGGCTGTGGCATTCGTGACCGGCACAATGGCCGGACGGCTGCGCGAGCAGGCCACAGCAACGCGCGAGCGCGCGGAGGCGACCCAAGCGCTGTTCGACTTTTCACGCAAACTATCGGGCGTCGGCAAGCTGGACGATGTGTTGTGGCTGCTCGCCAACCAAGGTGCGGCAGCCGTCAAAGGCAAATCGATCATCCTCATGGACGACAGCAAGGGCCTTGCCATCAAGGGCGGGTGGCCGGTCGACGACGAACTTGGAACGTCCGATTGGGCGGCTGCGCGTTGGGCCTTCGAGCGTGGCGAGGCGTCGGGACACGGTACGGCGACATTGCCAACAGCACGCTTCCAATTTCGTCCGATGGTTGGCTCGAAGGGCCCGATCGGTGTCATTGGCGTCGAGCCGGGAGAAGGCGAAGATGCGCTACCCGCCGCGACCGACGCCATGCTGCAGTCATTTGTCGAGCAGGCCGCCATTGCGATCGAGCGAACGACCCTGGCAGAGCAGGCAGGCAAGGCGCAGACAGCGGCAGAGGGAGAGAAATTACGTGCTGCGCTGCTGTCCTCGATCAGCCACGATCTGCGGACGCCGCTCGCATCAATCATCGGTTCCGTGACGAGCTTGCGTACGCTCGGTCAGAAAATGGCGCCCTCGGAACGCTCGGATTTATTGGCGACGATCGACGAAGAGGCCGGGCGAATGTCACGGTTCGTGTCGAACCTTCTGGATATGACACGGCTGGAGGCTGGGGCCATCGATATCCGTCGCGATTGGGTCGATATCGCGGATGCAATTGGTGGGGCTGTCCGCCGCGCCGAGAAGAGTTTCACGGGCAGAAGGATCGACGTGAAATTGGCCGATCAGTTGCCGCTGGTGCACGGCGATGCCGCCTTGCTTGAGCAGGTGCTGTTCAATCTCCTCGACAACGCGCACAAGTACAGTGGCCCGCAATCTGTCACGCGCGTCGATGCCAAATCCGAAGGTAGCTCGATCAAGATCGTGGTCAGTGATCAAGGTATTGGCATTCCACCTGAAGCCTTGGAGAAGGTCTTCGACAAGTTTTATCGCGTATCCGGCAGCGACGGACGTGCACCGGGTACGGGCCTTGGGCTTTCAATCTGCGCGGGACTGATCAAGGCGATGGGCGGTACCATCGCCGCGGAAAGCCCGATCCGCGGTAGCGGCGGGACAAGGATGACCATCATGCTGCCAGCGACGCCTGATGTGCGGCCAACGTACGCTCAACGCCAGGAGGCGCCATGACCGGCCGCCGCGTTCTGGTCGTCGATGACGAGCCACAAATACAGCGCTTCTTGAAACCCAGTCTGACAGCGGCCGGCTATGACGTGATTGCTGCGATAACTGGTGCGGAAGCGCTCAAATCAGCCGCGACTGCTGCACCAGATGTCATCGTGCTGGACCTCGGCCTGCCAGACATGGATGGAAAGGACGTCATTCGACAGCTTCGAACATGGTCGCAACTGCCGATCATCGTGCTGTCGGCACGCGACCGCGAGTCCGAGAAGATTGCGGCCCTCGACCTCGGCGCGGACGATTACGTCAACAAGCCGTTCGGCATCGGTGAATTAACGGCGCGACTGCGCACAGCGTTGCGGCGCGCGGCGAACCCATCGACTGAAACGACGCATATTGTTTCAGGATCGATCGCTATTGACCTTGCGGCACATACAGTCACGCAGGCCGGTAACGCCATAAAACTGACGCCCAAGGAGTTCGACCTACTTGCCATTCTTGTCCGCAACGCCGGTCGCGTCGTCACCCATCGCCAAATTCTTACGGCCGTGTGGGGACCGGCGCACGCGGAGGACCTTCAGTATTTACGGGTGTTCGTCGCGCAACTGAGGCAAAAACTGCGTGCCAACGCAGAGGGCCCAGAACTCATTCAGACAGAACCAGGAATTGGTTACCGGCTGAACTCCGATAACCTTTGACGTTGGCTCAATTTCACATCCACTTTCGCCGGATGCGGACCAACCAACTCACGAAGAGTCCTTCGGCTGACGGCTGATGGCCTTCTTGCCGGAAACGCTCGACGACCTTGCTCTTATTGCCGAATTATCCAGCAGCGCCTTGTTCCAGCGCGAGGCGGCGTTGTGGATGTCGATGGCGGTTGCCGCGGCTTCGATGAGGGAGAGGCCGTAGTGATCGTTGAGCGGGTGGAACAGCTTCTGGTGCAGCACGCGGCGCACGTGGGGCACGGCTTCGCCGTCGAGGCGGACAGGCGCGGTGCCATCGACGGAATAGTCGTAGGCCTCGGCATAACGGTCTTCGCCGGGTACGATCTGGATGCGGTCGGGACGGAGCATGTGCAGTTCGCGCGGTTCGCCGCCAAGCGCCGAGACTTCGAGATAGGAATTGCCGGACATCAGCAGGAAGCCGTACCAGGCCTCGAACAGTTCGGCTTTGGTGGTGGTAGCTGTCGGCGCGGCGATGAGGCGGAGCAACGGGTGGTCGTCGAGTTCGTGCACGCCATCGTAGAGACAGAGCGGCACGGAG
>JANXWC010000008.1 GCA_025351355.1 Hyphomicrobiaceae bacterium | reverse complement strand
CGGCAAACGCCGCACAAGATCAGCCGAGACCGACGCGGCAACCGCCTCGATCCCACCAGCCATATCGACACATCTCCACCCGCTGATTCGGGCAGACTCTCTGAATCACACGCCGAGTCACACGGTCAATAAAAATCGACGGAAAAATCTGATGGATGGTGAGCGGCGAATTGTGACTGCGCTTGACGCGATGGCACGACACAGGGCAGACCTGCCGCAAACGACTGTGGAGCCACCATGCGCTGCCCTTATTGCGCGTCGGAGAAGACGCAGGTCAAAGACAGCCGTCCCAGCGAGGAAGGCCAAGCCATTCGCCGCCGTCGCGTCTGCGAGGATTGCGATGGCCGCTTCACGACGTTTGAACGGGTGCAGTTGCGCGAGCTGGTGGTGATCAAGCGCTCCGGTCGGCGTGTGCAATTCGATCGCGAGAAGCTGCTGAAGTCAGTCGAGACGGCGGCGCGCAAGCGGCCGATCGAGCCGGAGCGGATCGAGCGGATGGTGTCGTCCATCGCGCGGCAACTCGAAAGCCTGGGCGAGCCGGAAATCCCGTCATCGGCGATCGGCGAACTGGTGATGGAGGCGCTGAAGGGCGCCGATCCCGTGGCCTACATCCGGTTCGCATCCGTTTACCGCGATTTCCGCGAGGCGGCAGACTTTCGAGAGGTTCTGGGCGAGATTGCCGAGGGCCTCGACGAGCGAGGGTTGGCAACGCCGCCCTCCGGCGCCGATGTTACCCGCAAGCTCTGACCCTGGAAAGTCTGCACGCATGGCCGCCGTGGTGACCGCCGATTTCGATGCGCACATGATGGCCATCGCGCTGGCCATGGCGCGGCGGGGGCTCGGCTCGACGGCGCCCAATCCGTCCGTCGGCGCCGTCATCGCCGACACGGCGACGGGGGAACTGATTGCCCGCGGCTGGACGCAACCGGGCGGGCGACCGCACGCCGAGAAGGAAGCGTTGCGGCGGGCCGAAGAGCGCGCGCGCGGTAAGACGATGTACGTCACGCTGGAGCCATGCGCGCACACCGGTCGCATTCCAACATGTTCGGACGCCATCGTTGCTGCGGGCATCGCGCGTGTCGTGTGTGCGCTTCCCGATCCCAATCATGTCGTCGCCGGGCATGGTTTTGCCCAATTGCGCGAAGCGGGCATCGAGGTCGACGTCGGGTTGTTCGGGAGCCGCGCGCGCTGGGTCACGCTCGGGCACATCTTCAGACAAACCGCGCATCGTCCGTTCGTGCAGATCAAGATGGCGGTCAGTGCCGATGGGCGCATCGCGTGCGGCGAAGGCAAGCCTGTGTGGATCACCGGCCCGGAAGCGCGCGCCGACGGCCATCTGCTGCGCGCGGAGGCAGACGCTATCTTCGTCGGCGGCATGACGGTTCGTGCCGATGACCCTGAGTTGACGTGCCGGCTGCCGGGGCTTTTGCCACGTTCGCCGATCCGCATTGTGTTTTCTCCGAAATCCGGCCTGTCGCTGGATACGAAACTGGTCGCGTCCGCTGCGAAGGTTCCAGTTTGGTTAGTCAGCGGTGTGCCGTCAGGCAAGGCAGATGCCGAATTGAGCGCGCGCGGCGTGCAGATCGTCCACGTGCCAGAGGCGTTGATGGGTATAGCCGGCCTGCCTGCGGTCATGACGACGCTCGCGGCCAAAGGTATCACACGCGTGCTGATCGAGGGCGGCCCGCGCACCTGGGCCGACTGTCTGGCGGCTGGCCTCGTCGACGAGGCCGTCGTCTATCAGTCGGCGCTGGTGGGGCCGGTCGACGGGCTGGCGGTCGTTGCCGGCGGCGATCTGGCCGGCTACTTTCGTCCCTTCGGGTTGCGTCCGGTGTTTGCTGCCGACCTTGGCGCCGACACCCGCCACGTTTTCCGCCGTCCCATCCGTTGAACCATCAAGCGAGCACCATGACCACGACGAATGAAATCCAACCGTTCCGCTACTATCTGCGCGTTCGTTATGGCGAGTGCGATCAACAGGGCGTCGTCTACAATGCCAGATATGCCGACTATGTCGATCTAGCGTGTACGGAGTTCCTTAATGCGGTGCTCGGCCGCGCCAGCGTTTCCGGCGGCGGCTTCGAGATGCAGGTCGTCAAGCTGCTGATCGAATGGACGGCGTCGGCGCGCAACGACGATACATTGGAAATCTCGGTCAGGCTTGCAAAAATGGGCACGACGTCGTTCGCGCTCGGATTTGAGATGCGCAAGGTCGGGAGCAGCAACGTGATCGTCACAGCCGAAACAGTCAACGTGCACATCGAGCCGAAGGCGTGGGTCAAGTCACCGCTGCCCGAAGCGATGCGCGCAAAACTTTCTCACGCCGCACGCGGACACTTCGTTGATCACGCCGGTGTATTTACGCCAAAAACTGGGTGAGCTGCGCGATGGTCGCGGATCATCACTAACGAAGGCACCTCCGTGCACATCGCACCCGTCTCCCCGCTGACCTGTCCGCATGAAGGCGCGCCCCTGGTGCGACGCGATAACACCCTCGTTTGCCCGCATAAGCACAGTTTCGATTGCGCGCGCGAAGGCTATGTCAATCTTCTCGTCGTGCAAGACAAGGCGTCGCTTGATCCGGGCGACAGCCGCGAAATGGTGGCGGCACGGCAGCGGTTCCTCGCCACGGGCACCTATGCGCCGATCGCCGCAGCGGTTTGCGCATCCGTGCTAGCTTTGCTGCAGAACCATGGCGATAAGAGACCCTATTCGATGCTCGATGCAGGCTGCGGCGAAGGTTATTATCTCGGCGCGTTGGCGACCGCCCTTGCCGCTCACGCTCGCGACACCACTGTGCATCTCGCCGGCATCGACATTTCGAAGTGGGCGGTCAAGGCGGCAGCTAAGCGTGCGCTACCGGTGGCGTGGGTGGTGGCAAGCAATCGTCGGCCGCCCTTTGCACCTGCCTGCATCGATCTTATTCTCTGCCTGTTCGGATTTCCGATCTGGCCGGGATTTGCCGCTGTGCAACCGGCTGGCGCGCACGTACTGCTCGTGGATCCTGGTCCCGATCATCTGTTGGAGTTGCGGCGCATCATCTATCCTGAGGTACGCATTGCCGAGCGAGCGCCAACGGCAGCCGTCGACGGCTATTCCCTGGTATCCGAGCAACGGGTGCTTGCCAGCGCAGAGTTATACTCGCCGGCGGCTATCGCCGATCTGCTGTCGATGACGCCGCACGCCCATCGCGCCTCGATCGAGGGACGAGTGGCGCTGGTTGCGCGTACGGAGCTCGCAATCACCATCGATGTTAAACTGCGCGTGTTCAGACGTACGGCGACCTGATAGATGTCGCTGGTGTGGCGCATCTACTCGGATACCTGGAGACACCCGTTATGCAGTCGAGCAAGCCAGCCGGTTGGGATTTCTGGATCGATCGCGGTGGCACGTTCACCGACGTCATCGGTCGCGATCCCGGCGGTCGTTTGCATACGCGCAAACTGCTGTCGGAAAATCCCGAGGCCTACAAGGATGCCGCGGTGGCGGGCATTCGCGGCTTGCTCGGCTTAAGCGCGACCGCGCCTATTCCACCCGGGCTGATCGGTGAAGTGCGGATGGGCACCACGGTCGCCACCAATGCGCTGCTCGAACGCAAGGGTCAGCCGACGCTGCTCCTTGCCACACGCGGCTTCCGCGATATGCTCGAACTCGGCTATCAGCATCGGGCGAAAATCTTCGCGCGCAATATCATCAAGCCGGAATTGCTCTACGCTCGCGTTGCCGAGATCGACGAGCGCGTGCTGGCTGATGGCACGGTGGAAGTGCCGCTCGACGCGGCGCAAGTGCGCAGCGTGCTGGCAGCAGCACGAGCTGAGAAGATCGATGCGGTGGCGATCGTGCTGATGCATAGTTTCCGTTATCCCGCGCACGAGCAGGCGGTCGCGAAGTTGGCGCGCGAGGCGGGCTTCAAGCAGATTTCAGTTTCCCATGTGGTCTCGCCGCTGATCAAGATCGTCGGGCGCGGCGATACCACGGTGGTGGACGCCTATCTGTCGCCGATCCTGCGCAGCTACGTGGAACAAGTGGCCGAGGCGCTGGATGCCAAGTCGTCCGGCGCCAAGTTGATGTTCATGATGTCGTCGGGCGGGCTCACCGACGCGGATCTGTTCCAAGGCAAGGACGCAATCCTGTCGGGTCCTGCTGGCGGTGTCGTCGGCTTCGCGCGAACGGCTGAAGCTGCCGGCTTCAAGCACGCGATCGGCTTCGATATGGGCGGCACGTCGACCGATGTCGCACACTTCGACGGCAGTTACGAGCGCACGTTCGAAACAGAGGTGGCGGGCGTGCGCATCCGCGCGCCGATGATGCTGATCCACACGGTGGCGGCGGGCGGCGGCTCGCTGCTGCAATTTGACGGCGCGCGCTTTCGCGTCGGACCGGAGTCGGCGGGCGCCAACCCGGGCCCGGCGTGCTATCGCCGTGGCGGGCCACTGGCGGTCACCGATGCCAACGTGATGGTCGGCAAATTGCAGCCGCTGCATTTCCCCAAGTTGTTCGGGCCGACGCAAGACGCGCCGCTCGACGCGGCAATCGTACGCAGCAAGTTTGAGGCACTCGCGCGTGATGTCGGTGACGGCCGCACGCCGGAAGAGATCGCCGACGGCTTCATCCGCATCGCGGTCGCCAACATGGCCGAGGCCATCAAGAAGATTTCGGTGCAGCGCGGCTATGATGTGACGCGCTATGCGCTCAACTGCTTTGGTGGCGCGGGTGGACAGCATGCGTGCCTCGTCGCCGACGCACTGGGCATGACGACGGTGCTGATCCATCCGCTGTCGGGGCTGCTGTCGGCGTACGGCATGGGCCTCGCGGAAATTCGAGCGACGCGGGCTGAGGCTTTGGATCTGCCGCTCGGACAAGCCAGCGATGCGATCGGCGCCACCGCGCGAAGGCTTGCCGAACAAGTGATGACGGAATTGCTGTCGCAGGGCGTTCCGGCTGATGCGATCAACATCTATGTGCGCGCACACATTCGCTATGAGGGTACCGACACGACGATTGAAGTGCCTGCGCTGGAGCTGACGCCGATAGCCGTCGTGGCTGATCATCGACTGGCGATGGCGGCGGCGTTCTCCATGGCGCACCGGGCGCGGTTCGGGTTCCTTGATCCGAGCAAGCCGCTGGTGGTGGAGGCGCTGTCGGTCGAAGCGGTCGGTGGTGGCAGCACGATTACGGAAACCCTTGGCACAGAGGGCGCCGCAGAGCCTGCGAGGCTACCGGAGCGTACGCGGTTCTACAGCGACAAGGCGTGGCACGAGGCGAAAATCTACACGCGCGAGCAGTTGACTGCAGGCAATCGCGTCACGGGACCCGCCGTCATCATCGAGGCCAACCAGACGATTGTGATCGAGGCGGGTTGGCAGGCGCATCTGACGGCCCGCGATCATCTGGTGTTGAAGCGGGTCGAGGCTTTGCCGACCCGGCACGCCATCGGCACGGCGGCCGATCCGGTGATGCTGGAGATCTTCAACAATCTCTTCATGTCGATCGCCGAACAAATGGGCGTGACGCTGCAGAACACGGCCTACTCCGTCAACATCAAGGAGCGGCTCGATTTCAGTTGCGCGGTGTTCGATGCCAACGCGGCGCTCGTTGCCAATGCGCCGCATATGCCCGTGCATCTGGGGTCCATGGACTCATCTGTCGCAACTGTCATCGCGCAGAATAAAGCGATCAGGCCGGGCGACGTGTTCGCGCTCAATGCGCCTTACAATGGCGGCACGCATCTGCCGGATATCACCGTATGTACGCCCGTGTTCGACGATGGCGGCAAGGGCATTCTGTTCTGGGTGGCGAGCCGCGGGCATCACGCCGACGTCGGCGGCATCGCGCCGGGTTCGATGAGCCCGCGCGCTACCGTGATCGAGGAAGAAGGCGTTTATATCGACAACTTCAAGATCGTTGATGGCGGCAGGTTTTGCGAGGCGGAGCTGGTGGCGTTGCTGACGGGGGCGCGCTATCCGGTGCGCAACGTGACGCAGAACGTCAATGATCTCAAAGCGCAGATCGCGGCGAATGCAAAAGGTGTCGCCGAGCTGAAGAGGATGATCAGCTATTTCGGGCTCGAAGTCGTGCAGGCCTACATGCAGCACGTACAGGACAATGCGGCGGAGAGCGTGGCGCGTGTGTTGGACCGGCTCGGTGACGGCGAGTTCCACTACGAAATGGACCAAGGTTGCGCGATCCACGTCAAGATCACGGTCGACAAGGTGCAGCGAACGGCGACGGTGGATTTCACCGGCACAAGTCCGCAGCGCAGCGATAATTTCAATGCGCCCGCGCCGGTGACGCGCGCCGCCGTGCTGTACGTGTTCCGCGTCATGGTGGACGACGATATTCCGATGAATGCGGGATGTTTGCGGCCAGTGAAGCTGATCATCCCCGCCAACTCCATGCTGTCGCCGAGCTACCCGGCGGCGGTCGTGGCGGGCAATGTCGAAGTCAGTCAGGCGGTGACCAACGCGTTGTTCGGTGCGCTCGGCTCCCTGGGATCGTCGCAGGGCACGATGAACAACCTGACCTTCGGCAACGACCGCGTGCAGTATTATGAAACGATCTGCTCCGGCGCGCCGGCAGGCCCGGATTTCGACGGCGCGGCGGGCGTGCATGTGCACATGACGAATTCGCGGCTGACGGATCCGGAAATTCTGGAGACGCGGTTCCCGGTGGTGCTGGAAGAGTTCTTGGTGCGGCGTGGGTCGGGCGGCAAAGGGCGACACAAGGCCGGCGATGGCACACGGCGTACCATTCGGTTCCGTGAGACCATGGACTGCGCGCTGCTGACCAGTCATCGCCGCGTGCGACCGTTCGGCAGCAAGGGTGGCGAGCCCGGCGAAGTCGGCCGCAATATCGTCAGGCGTAACGACGGGACGACGGAGGAGTTGCCGGGGTGCGCGCAGACCGTGCTAGCCTCCGGCGAGGCGATCACCATCATTACGCCGACGGGTGGCGGATTCGGTAAGTCGTAAACGTGCAGTAATTGTCGTCTTTTCTGGGAGGTTTTTCTGATGTCGCTCTATACTGGTCCGGTTTTCGAAATGGCGCGCACGCAGTTCAACGGCATTGCCGACTACATCGGCATTCACGACGACGAGCGCGATCGTCTGCTGTTGCCGAAACGGGCGATTGCGGTGTCCTGTCCGGTACGTATGGACGATGGCTCTGTGCGGGTGTTCCAAGGCTATCGCGTGCAGCATCACCTGACGCTGGGGCCGACGAAGGGCGGCACGCGCTATTCGGCGGACCTGGATCTAGGCGAGGTGGCGGCGCTGGCTGTTTGGATGAGCTGGAAATGCGCGCTCGCCGATCTGCCCTATGGTGGCGCCAAAGGTGGCGTGGCGGTCGATCCCAACGGTATCTCGAAGCGCGAACTGGAAGGCGTGTCGCGCCGCTACATGCAGGAGATGATCCCGTTCGTCGGGCCGCACACGGACGTGATGGCGCCGGACATGGGCACCAACGAGCAGGTGATGGCATGGTTCATGGATACCTATTCCATGTATCAGGGCCGCACCGTCACGGAGATCGTCACTGGCAAGCCGGTGGCGTCGGGTGGCACCGAAGGGCGACGCGAGGCGACCGGACGTGGCGTGGCCTTTCTCGTCGCACGCGCCATGCAGACGATCGGCATGACGGCGTCGGGGGCGACGGCCATCGTGCAAGGCTATGGCAACGTCGGCGCCATCGCTGCGCATGAGATGAGCCTGCAGGGCATCCGCATCATCGGCGTCAGCGATCACACGGCGGCGTTTTATGATCCGAAAGGGTTCGATCTCGCCAAGCTGAATGCGCACGTGGCGGAAAAGGGTTTTCTGCGCGGATATTCGACGCAATCGAACATCGACCCCGCGGCGCTGCTAATCCAGAAATGCGACGTCCTGGTGCCGGCGGCCATCGAGCGCGTGATCAACGGCGCCAATGTCGGGCAACTCAAATGCCGCATTCTGGCCGAGGGCGCGAACGGTCCGACGACGCCTGAGGCGGACAAATTCCTCGATCAGCATCGCGACGCAATTTTCGTCATCCCGGATATTCTGTGCAATTCGGGCGGCGTGATCGTCAGCTATTTCGAATGGGTGCAGGACCTGCAGCAATTCTTCTGGTCGGAATCGGAAGTGACCGACAAACTCAAGACGCTGCTCAACCGCACCTACAACAAGGTGCTCGCCCGCGCCGAACGCGACAAGGTTTCCAATCGCACCGCGGCGATGGCTATCGGGGTGGAAAAGGTGCGGGATGCGAAGCGGCGGCGAGGATTGTTCCCGTGAGGGGTGGGGGTGGGTGCGTGCAGGGTCGATTTTTACTCCCCATCGCGGCGCTTCCGCCGCGATGGGGAGAGAGTTAGGGTAAGGGGAGCCCCAGGCTCTGAGGTTCGATGTGCGATGTCCGCAGTTGGCGGAACATATACCGTTGGCGATCAACGAAATAGTACAAGCGGGATCGTTGCTTGTGAGCCGTTGCTGACCTAGGATCTACCCCTGTCACCCCCTGCTTTTAGAATCATGCAGGTTTCTGTGCCGTGAGCGATCAGCTTACCAGCAGCGTCGAAGACACGTCCCTCGGCGGTCGCGATTCGGGTACCCGAATGAATGATCTTGCCCTCGCACGTAAGTTTGCCCGAGGTCGGCAGCACTGCTCGCACGAACGTCACGGTCATATCCACGGTCGTGTACCCGTGTCCAGGCTTGAGCGTCGAGTGCACGGCGCACCCCATGGCGCTATCCAGTAGCGTAGAATTCCAGCCTCCATGGACTGTTCCGAGAGGGTTCAAGAAACCCGTTGCAGGCAGAGCCTCAAACGTAACGCGGCCATCGTCCGCCTCGACCAAATAAATGTCGGTCGTTTGGGCGAACGGAGGAGCCGGGAAATGTTGGCTGATCACATTGCGAAGAAACGTCAGCCCGTCCAGCTGCATTGCCGTTGCCGCTGGCACCATACCGAACACAGTTTGTGGCGCACTCATTCCATTCTCCTTTTCATCTGAATGCAGTCATGCTTTTTTTTGATGACGACCGCAATTATTGACATTGATGACGATCGCCACTATTGAAGTCAAGTTCCCCGCGAAAATTAAGGAACTGCGGCATGCGTGTCTCAAAGAAGCAAGCGGCCGAGAACCGCGAACAGATTCTCAAGGCCGCGTCGCGGCTCATTCGCGAACGCGGCATATCGGGTGCGGGAGTGGACGCCCTCACGGAAGCGGCCGGGATGACACACGGCAGCCTCTACAGTCAGTTTGGTTCCAAGGAGCGTCTTGTAGAGGAAGCTTTGGGGTATGCGCTTGCTGCAAGTGGCACGGCGACGTCGAGCGTCACCACTCTTGAAAGGTTTGTCGCCGGCTATCTTTCAGTCGAGCATCGGGATCGACCCGGCCAAGGCTGCCCTCTCGCGGCGCTGGTATGCGAGATGCCGCGCCAGAGCAGTGGCGTAAGGGAGACATTCACTGTTGGCTTGAAAGGCATGCTCGGACGATTGAGCGCCCGGATGGCAACCGGCTTGAAGCAACGGCAGCGTGACGAGCAGGCACTCGCGGCTGTCGCGGCGCTAGTTGGCGCAGTCGTGCTTGCCCGCGCAGTGAACGATCCAGATTTGTCGGATGATATTCTTCGCGCGACTAGGAAGCATGTGACGCAGCGATGACCAAAATCGGCAGCAACCGCCCGCGTTATGCGGTCGAAACTCATGGCGCGCACCAAGTTCGCCAGCAGCCGGACATTGAGGCCACGGACCATCACTTCAAGGAAACGATCATGGCTGTTGTTGAGACTTCGAAAACCTCGCCTCCATTGGCCGTGGCTAGGCCCGCAACGAGCGTGATAATGTTGCTCGCGGGGCTTGCTGCGCTCAGTTCTTTTGCGACCAACATCATATTACCCTCGTTTCCCTCGATCGGCGGTGCCCTCGGCCTCTCAACCCGCGAACTCGGAGTAACCCTTAGCAGTTTCTTTGTTGCTTTTGCGCTTGGGCAACTCGTCGTCGGGCCAATCTCGGATCGCTTTGGCCGTCGGCCAGTGGTGCTTGGTGGACTGCTGATATTCATCGTTGGAAGTGTTGTCGCCGCCAGCGCGTCGGATCTCGGACTGCTCGTTGCCGGGCGGATCGTGCAAGCCCTCGGCGTCTGTGCCGCCTCGGTTTTGTCTAGGGCCATCGCGCGCGACCTGTTCGAAGGGCAAGATCTGGCGCGCGCACTGTCTTTCACGACAGTCGCGACAGCTGCAGCATCTGGTTTTTCGCCGCTGCTGGGCACGGCGGTCGATACACTTTTCGGGTGGCGTTCGACATTCCTGCTGGTCGGAGCGGCAGGGATCGCAATGGCTATTGCTTATCGACAGCTTGTTGGCGAGACGCTCGCGCCAGACAGCAGGTCTGCGACGTCTCTTGTCAGGGCGGGGCGCAACTATGGCGCATTGCTCGTCGATATTCGGTTCCTAGCGCCTGCGCTGGCCGTAAGCCTCATCATCGGAGCCCTCTTTGCATTTTTTGCTGCAGCTCCCGCAGTCCTGATCGATGGCTTCCGCGTCGGTCCACTAGGCCTAAGCGTTTTTTTTGCGTCGACGGTCTTGGTTGTGTTTAGTGGAGGGTTGCTGGCACCCAAGATTTCGCGCCGAATGGGACACGCGCGCGCAACATCCCTGGGTGCTTGTCTTGCGCTGACTGGAAGTGTTTTGGTACTGGCCTCCGTCAGCGCAGGGCTGTCCTTGGCCTGGTTCGCTTCGGCGTTGACAGTGTTTTTATTCGGTATGGGTCTAGCCAATCCGCTCGGGACCGCGCTTGCCCTCCAACCATTCGGAAATCAAGCGGGCGTTGCGTCCGCCTTGCTGGGGTTCTTGCAAATGTCATGCGCCGCCCTCGCGACGACGGCGAACACGTCTTTGCCGCTACCGGCCGCTGCTTCGATCGGTCTCGTACTGACGGTGAGCACAGGGCTCGCCGTCTTGATTTTTCATTGTCGGGCCTCGGAGACATGACGGGCATCTCCTTATTGGCCCGGACCGTTTTGTTCTTCCTCACGTGGCCGCGGTTGCGAGCAGATCATAAGCGGGCGCACTTTGCTCGCATAGAACTCGTGGACGTCCCCGATCCTCTCCCCATCGAAGGCGATGGGTAGAAGGAGGCACCGGCGGAAGTTGGCGCCGCTTGCCTCACCAGCCACGGCTTCGGAACGGCCCGCGCCTGCCTGCTACTTCGTCACCAGCAGCACCGCGGCGACGATCAGCACGACGGCCAGCACGTTGCGGACGATCCAGTCCGGTGCGGTGCCGGTGGCGCGCACGCCGAGCGCAATACCCGGCACGGAACCGATCAGCAGCAATCCGAGCACGCTCAAATTGATGGTGCCGAGGCTCAAGTGACCGAGACCGGCAAGCAACGTCAGCGGGATGGCGTGCACCACGTCGGTGCCGATCAGGCGCTTGATGCTGAGCGTCGGGTATAGGACCAACAGCGCGATCATGCCGATGGCACCGGCGCCGACCGACGTCAGCACGACCATTACACCGATGATCAGGCCGAGCAGTAAGGTCAGCAATTTGCGCGTGGTCGTCGGCGATGCCGGTGCGTCCGAGCGCCTGCGACGCCTGACCAACCAGGGGAAAGCGAAATTGGCGATCGCGCTGATCACGAGGATGAAAGCCAGCGTGTGGCGGATCAGCATCGCCAGCGTTGCCGTATCGGGGTGCGCCCAATGCAGCCACGCCAACGCGGCGAGCGTTGCCGGCAGGCTACCGGTGGCCAACCAGGCGAGCACGTCCCATTCGATATTTTTGTATTTTTGAAAACGCCAGGCGGCCGTCGATTTGGTCAGCGCGGCGAACAACAAATCGGTGC
>JANXWC010000264.1 GCA_025351355.1 Hyphomicrobiaceae bacterium | reverse complement strand
AAAGCCGTGAAATCCGCCAGTTTCCAGGTCTCGGGTTTGACGTCAAATGTGTGATGTACCCAGTCACTCATAAGTGCATTCGTGACGATACGCTTCGATGCCAGCTCGCGCAGTGCAGGCGTAATGTCTGCCATTTCAGCTTGCGTCGACGCAGATGGACGTGCAATCGGAACAGTTTCCATTTTGTCGTTTTTCAATCGAAGAGCTTCATCTTTTCCGTGGAGCGTTATTCTGGAGAGCAAGTGCCATAACAATGGGGAGTTCAGCGCGGCGAGCAGAAATGGATCATCGGCTTTAGGGAGGCAGAACGCCGTCATCTCAGGAAGCGCGCCGGATGAGAGGGCAAAAGCAGAATGGAAAGCGATGTCCTGATAGGCAATATACTGCCCTTCGAAGTGACGATAGTTTTGGCTGGGGCGGAGTTCCCACCAATGGCGACCTTGGTCCTCTCGCTTTTTCAGCTCATGTTCGAATTTCTTAAAGTGAGCATATAGGATTGGCGATGAATTCCGAAAGATGTCTTCCGCTCCTCCGCCACCATTAGCCCATGGCCATGCATGGTCCGCGCTCGACTTCATGACGATCATATAGAGGCTGGGTGTAGCGCAGAGCCAACGCTTGACGTCTTGGCCGCGCAAGAATGGTTTGATAACCTCGTTACATTTTGGATCAGCGGCGATCAGACTGGCTCGCACTGACGCATCGATGACAAACGCTTTGTTGAGGCCCGTCTTAATGCCGGCTATTGGCGCGGCGCCAATATATTCGCGCAACGATGGACCGGCGGCGAATAGCTTGTCATAAAGCGCCATAACGGGTTGGGTCTCAAGAACCCAACTACCTTGCGTCAGTGTCTGGCGGGGTCTGATAAACGTCGCGTTTGAGACCGCCTCGTCCAGTGCTTTTTCTGGAACATCATCCCGGGGAATGACGCAAATCCGGGTGTTTGTTGGTGCAGGGCCTGTCGATGGTTTTTGGATGACAATCACGGACGGGAACACATCCGCATCGGGGAAGAATTTTTTTGCATGGCCGAAATCCGCGACAAACTCGACCCACGCTTTGTCGGCGAACACGCCGCGCAAGCCCTCCGCATAGCCTGCGCGTAGCCACTTGTTTGTCACCACGTAAGATAGGCGTCCGCCAGGTCTCAAAAGCTTGAGGCCTTGATGATAAAAATAGACGAAGAGGTCTGCACCTCCGTCGTAGGTTTCAGGGTAAGCGCGCTTCAGCTGAGGTTTGTACTGCTTGATCAGTTCCTGCCTGACATACGGCGGGTTGCCGACAACGGCGTGGAAGCCACCATGCAGCTCGCCACTTTCCCACTGCGTCCAAACGCCGGGATAGGCGACCTGCCAGTTCTGGAATTTCTCCGCGCGCACTAACGCGCGTGCCTTGTTGAGTATGACGGCGAAGCGTTCGGCATTGGCCCGCATCGGCGCGGCGACTTGATCGAGCACGTTCTTGGGCTGGCTGTGGCCGTCGCCTGGATCGCTCAGTCCAAGCGTGAAGCGACCGCGCGCAATTTCAAATGGTTCGCCGAACTGGCCATCGAGCCAGGAGCGCACAGCGGTTTCGTCCAGCTTGTCCAGTTTCAGCCATTCGAGCGCATAGAGTATTTTGATGAAGCTGTTGAGCGGCCGCGTTTCCTGCTCGATGCCGTCGAATAGAGTCTTCGACTGATGTACCTCGGCGATGTCGATGTCGTTCACGCGTTCGAGCTTCTGCATGGCGAGCGCTTGCGCCATCGCCTTTTGCATCGGCTCGTTGATGAGCAGTTGGCCACCCCACTTGGTAAGACGGTCCATGGCTTCGCGTACCCAGAAACCGAACAGCGAATTGCCGCATCGCAGATGGTGATCAAGAAAGGATAGCGGCGCGCCCACGGTGAAGGTGTGCAACCACAGAGCAACCTTGGCCAGCTCGACGGCCATCGGGTTCTTGTCGACGCCATAGATGCAGCGCTTCAGGATCGTGCGGCGGATGATGTGGCGCGGATCGAGATGCTCCAGCACGAACGGCCACTTGTGAATGGTGGCCTGACGGATGATGTCGGTGCGCGTCTGTTCGATGCTGGCGAGTACTGGCGAGCGGTAAGGCGTGTCGCCGGACCAATCGACAATCAATTCTGCTTCGGCGATCGCGGCCAGTGCTTTGTCGGCCAGCCAGTCGACCAGATTGACGAGGAAGTGTCCCGATCCCATCGACGGGTCGCAGATACGAAGTTCGAGAATGCCGAGTGCGGGATCAAAGCCCTGCAACACGGCAAGTCGTCCCTCCAACGGACTCTTTTCCTTGGCGAGTTTGGCGGCTTCGGCCTTGAACGCTGCAATGCGTTCTTCCACGAACGGTCCGACCGACTTTTCAATGATCAGGGAGACGAGGCTGTCAGGCGTGTAGTAGCTGCCGGATTCATGGCGCGCCGTGTCATCGGCCTCGACCAGAACGGTGTTGCTGTCAGAGTCAAAGCGCAGATCGTATTCGAGGGTGCGCTCATAGATGGTGCCGAGTTGTTGGACGGTCAAATCGCGGTAATTGATGTAGCGCGGGCGGCCGTCTTCGTCCTCGCGATGCGAGAGTTTGAAGATGAGCGCGGCCATGACGGCGTCGGGAAGCGAGACGCGATCCAACAGCGGCGCGCTGTCCTTGGCAAAAAGTCCACCATTGTACGGCGGAATGCCGAGCGTATCGTCGCCCTCGGCAATCGCCTTGAACACGGCAGTGAGTTTCGGCCAATAAGTCGCCATGGCCGGCGAGAACGGCTGCGTCTTGGCAATGCGGTCGGCGATATCGCCGCGCATGGTCGTCAGTGAATAGGCCTTGTAGGGCTCTTGGCTGTCCGGCAGCAGGTCACGATCTTCGGCGTAGACGACGAACAGCAATCGATAGAGCAGGATCAGTGCGTTCTGCCGGATGCTCTCCAGGTAGACGCTATCAATCACGGCTGGCTTGGCGGGATCATGCCGATGTAGCGCGGCAACAAGGTCTGGATAGATTTCGCGGAACACGAGCCGCGACAGATCGCGGGTGACCTTGGCTTCCCAGATCTTTCCTTCATCGCGCGCCAAATCGTGAAAGGTGCGCGGTCCATCGACCGGCAGGAACGCCTGCTTCCGGAACATCAAGATGAACAGCCGCAGGGCGTGATCGGTCGTCAATCGTTCTTCGGTACGTTCGACGAGGTCGAGTTCGTGACCGGGGAGTTCGAGCGCTTTGGCAAAATCAAGTTCGAAGTAATCTTCCGAGATCGAAAGGGCACCTTGGAAGTAGAGGCGCCATTTTTCACCGTTGGTGAGGATACCGAGGCGAACCTTGCCGGACGTTTGTACGTCAACACGGCTGAGGTACTGCATCATCTGCATGGACGGCACGCCGTCCTCGTGCGCGTCGCGCTTGTCGGCACGGTCAAGGGCCCGGCGCCAACGCTTGGCCTCAGTAATCGCAAGTCCGTGCTGGTAGCGCTTCCATTGATCCTTCTCCGCAACGGCGCGATTGCGTGACGCCGTGTCGCCGAACAGAAGCGCGTCAGGAACTTGCTTACGGCCCTTGGTGGAGAGAATCTGCTGGACTTCCACATCGCTCCATCCGAGCAATTCAAGCACTGGATAGATCAGGACTTTCTCGGTTTGGGCTTCATTCGGCTTGTGGACGGCGAGCAGGCTCTGGGAGTGCCTCAGCAATCCGGCCTTGAGCGTAGCGACCTCACTATCGGCAAGCGCCGTCCACGGCTCACTGCGTGTGATGCCTTCGAGCAGATAGTCGCGCGTGAACAGGTTGCCGGAAATCACGAATCAGGTCCCTTTTTTGATTGGCTTCGAGTATGCCCAGTGAGACCACTTGTGGGAAGATCAAGTCTTTGGCTATCCATAGTTTTTTCGGCCCGGAGGTGAGCGTATCCTCCATCGACATCGCCACACTCGGTCTGTACCTCAGAGGATGTCCTGAATCCATGCGGTTGATGGGCTTTCGCAACGTTCGTCGGCAGCAAGTTTGGAGGGCGCCGCACGGGTCTTGCTAGTTCTCTCACCTCAAACTGATCGCCCCCAGTAGCGCCGCCATAAAATCCCGCCGCTCATCCACGGGCCAGGTCAGCCGCAGTGGCACGGCGGCGACGGCCTTGCCCTTGACTGTCACGGCCTCTAGCCCGGCCAGGCTGCGGTTCAAAAACAGATGACACGTGTGGGGCGCGTCGGGCGGAAAGCAGGCGAACCACACGGAGATGTTGAAGAACGTCTCGAAGGCCAGCAGCGTGCGATGCTCGTAGGCGTCGATCAGGATGGCATCCTGGTAGATGCGCTTGGCCTTCACGTCGACGGCGAGTGTGCCGATGGTGGGGATGCCAACCAGGAAATCCGGCCGCTTGATCTCGCCGCGCAGATGCTGCGGGATGGTCATAGGGGACTGCTCAACATAAATGTGCGGGAGGTGGCATCGATCCAGCCACGTGCGAAATCGGTCTTCGGCGGCCTGTCCCTGGGCCTGCCGTTCACGCCGCGTCAAAATCATTTGGGATCACGACCGCGCCGCCGCGACGGTGCCGGCTTGGCATCGGGCCGCTTCGACTTGACAGATCGCTTGCGCTTGCCGACCTCGGTGTTGGCCTCGGCCCATTGGAACAGATCGCCCTGCTGGTGAACGGTCTGCCGCTTCTGCCAGTCTTTACCCTTGGCTTCACGGTCGAGCCAGGCGGTGACAAATGTCACGGGGCCGCCGGCGTTGACCAATTCCAGGGCACGCAGAAACTGCGACCGGTATCCGGTGCCAGTGATCGGCAAAGGAGTCTTCTTCGGTGTCAGCGCTTCCACCTCGACGTGATCCTGACCGGCGATCAGATAGTCGCGCGAGTGGGTGATGCGGATACGCGTAGCCGAACCGGCAACGGGATCGTGCCAGTCGATTTCATAGCGGGCCTTGTTGGGTGACGCGCCGCCGAGCTGGTCGTGCTGGGCGACTTTGGCCGCACCTGGCGCGCGGGCAAGTTCGGCCATGACCTTGGTGCGTGCTTCGCCGGAAGACTTGGCGCGAACGGTAATTTCCTGAGCGCCATTCTGTACCGACGCAACAAACACGTCCGGACCTGCGCCCCAGTAGGCCCCGCTCGCATCATAGCCATTGGCGCGGACGCGTACGCGCTGGAGTTCCAACTTCGGAGCGGCATCCGCATGAGGCAATGGCTTGCGTGCGCGTCCGGTCATCGCGGACCGCCTGATCTCGCAGACCGTGATGGGACATCGCGACCGGCGGCATCGCTGGCACTTGGCCTGTCCGGCTCCAACGCGTCACCATCAGCACCTTTCGCGCACGCGCCATCGACGCCCGGCGCCGCCACGGCAACGGGCTGCAACTCATTGAGATAGGCAACGGCGCGCGTTGCCAACGATGCGGCGGTGAAGATGGCCTTGGCGTCGCCCTTCAAGACTTCCAGCCACGAGGCGCAATACTGGGCGTGGTCGGTGCGCGGCGTGTTGGTAATGGCCAGCTCGGCACACAGGAATGCCGCCGACAATTCCGCGACCAGTTCCTCGAAGGCATAATCCTTGTCACCAAAGCGCTCACCGAATTTTCTATTCAGTCTGTGTTCCGCGCCGACCCAATGCGTCAATTCATGCAGCCTGGTACTTTCGAAGCTTTCCGTTGGCGTCGAGGTGGCGGTTCCGGTGAACAGATCGCGCGGCGGCATCTGGATGAAGTCGCCCTCGCCAGATTGAGAGCGATGGCGGTAGAAGGCGCGTTGACCGCCTTCGCGGAACTCCGCGCCGGTCGCTGCAATAAACGCGTCGACATGGGCAAGGCGGGTTGTCAGATCCGGGCGCTGAATGACGGCGGGCAGCAAACGCGCGCGCAATTCGGCGGGGACATCGACCTGGTCGATGTTGAACACCCACGCGGCCTTGGCAAACAGGCGTTTGCCGTCGTCATCACTTTGCTCGCCTTTGGGATCGCCATTCGCATCCGGGCTATTTTGCCGGTGCTTCGATGGCCCGCCTGCAGCAGCACTGGATTGCGCCTTCGGCACCCATTCGCCGTACTTGACGATGAGGGAGCCTTTTTCGCCTTTGCGGACCTGAGCACCCAGCTCGGTGTATTGTTTGTAGGTGGCCCAGACTTGGTGCTCGAATTTCTTGGCGTCGGCATCGATCCACAGTGAGAGAATGTTCGAGCCGCGATAGGCTTTATCGGTTGCTGCGTTTGTCGGAATGGTGAAGGCAACACCGGGCCGGTGCCAGGGCATTTCGAAGCTGCCCGCGCCGGCTTCGATCGCGGCGATGATCTTCTGCGTGATGGCCTCGTGCACGTCGATCTTCTGACGCGGAGCGGTTTCATCTTTCGGTTGGCTCGTGCCGTCCTGATGTCGCGCCGTCGTGCCGTCGGCGTGGGGGAGGGTGCTGTAGGTTCTGGGCTTTCTGGCCATGTTTTGTGGGCTCCTTTCGCTGCTGGGGTTCGCCCAACGGGGCCCCGGCAGCGAAAGGAGACGCCAGGCAGCAACGCCCAACGTCTCCCAAGGCAATTCAGACGTGTTCAGGCATCGGCACGCGGCGTGGTCTTGCGGCCTTTGCCGGCACGCTTGGCGGCACCATCACGGGCGGCTTGCCCATCGGGCGCGGCGACAGGTGCTTCGGCGGGTGCAGCCACATCTGGCTTAGTAGCCTGGGCGGCACTTTCGGCCTCAAGTACGGCAGCGGATTTCCAGGCCAGCACATTTCCGCCAAAGCGCAGGCCACGTTTGCCTTCGAGATCGCGGGCGAAAATGGTGTAGCGGCCGCGTGCATTCCAGAACGAGCCGATGTCGCTGTAGCCTTTGCCGGGACGATTGCGCAGCGTGATGTAGAG
>JANXWC010000233.1 GCA_025351355.1 Hyphomicrobiaceae bacterium | reverse complement strand
CAACCAGGCCCTCTTTGCCGACTTTCATCAGGCGCCCGATACCGCGGTTCTGCAGATAGACGGCCCGCATGAAACGGCGCGGTCCGGCGATGATGCCGCTCGTCGTCCCCGACAGGAACTTGTGCCCCGACCAGATGACGGCGTCGGCACCAAGTCTGACTGCGCTATGCAAGTCATATTCGGAGGCCATATCGACGATGGCTGGCACGCCGCGACGGCGGCACAGATCGATGAACACATCCATCGGTAGCTCGCCCTCGCGCACCGTGTGGTGCGAGACGACGTAGATGGCCGCGGCGAGTCCTTCGTCAAGCGCCGCTTCGAGGTGATAGGTCTCGCAGAGGCAGGCCGTTCCGAGCGGAACGACCTCGGCTCCAGCGGTGGCGATGGCCTGTGCGACGGGGGCGCCGTAGGTGATCATGTGCCCCATCTGAATGGCGACGCGCCGCTCGCGCTTGCCGGTCGCCGGGAGGTTCTCGATGGCCGCCAGATCGTCACCAGCGATCGCGGCGGCGACGCATAGGGTGATGGCCGACGCGCTCGACGAGGTGACAACCCCGGCTTGCGCATCGGTCACGCGGGCAATGACGGCGCTGGCCCGCGCGTGCAACTCGTCCATCAGGACAAAACGACCGAGTATATCGGCTACTTCTGAAGCAACCTCTGGCGGTACGCGCGAGGCGCCTAGCGACGTCATTGTGCCGCTAGCGTTGATCACTGGCGTAAACCCAAGCCGGGTCATCGTGCCGCTCATCCCTTGATCGCCCCCGATGACAGGCCCGAGACGAGCGCGCGTTGGGCTGCCACCGTCAGTACCGTGATCGGCAGAATGGCGATGGCCGAGGCCGCTGCGAGCGGGCCCCAGTCGAGGTTCTTGGACGACACGAAGCCCGCAATGAACACCGGCAGCGTCTTGGCGTTGTTCCCCGACAGCATCACCGGAATGAGGAATTCGTTCCACCCCAACAGCGCGATGAAAATCGTGGTCGCCGCCATTCCGGGCAGGACCAAGGGCAGCACGACGTGGAACAGTATCTGCATACGCCCCGCCCCGTCGATGGCCGCGCTGTGCTCCAGCGCAATGGGGATCTGCTCGACGAACGAGATCATCAGCCAGACGGCGAACGGAATGTTCACGGCCGCATACATGATGATCAGCACCAGTTGGTTGTCATAGAGACCGAGCCGCGACACGATCTGGAACAGCGGCACCATGACGACGATGGCCGGCACCGCCCGGATCAGGATCAGCCCGGCCTCGAGCGAGCGCCGGCTGCGGAATTGCGGTACGCGCGCCAGCGCATAGGCCGCCAGCGTCGAGATCGCCACGCACAACAGCGTCGAACCGATTGTGATCACCGCCGTATTCAGGCAGATCTGCCAGAAGCCGCGCGTCTGCAGGATTGCGATGAAGTTCTTAGCCGTCGGCTCGAAACCAAAGAATTTTGGCGGCAGCACGAAGGTATCGCCGCGCTGCTTGATCGCGGTAGACACGGTCCAAAATACTGGGAAAAGCGCCACAAAGGCTGCGAGGGCGAGAGTCGCATAGGACAGCACGTTGGCGATGACTTTGCGGGTGCGTGCGGTCAAAGCGCATACCTCGCGGCGCGGCGCCACATCACATAGAGCGGCGCCACCAGGATGACCATCAGTACACCGAGCGCGGCGGCGCGCGAGGTCTGGAAGAAGATGAAGCCGGTGTTGTACGTCAGGATGCCGAGCGTTTGCGTCGCTGTCCCCGGACCGCCGCGCGTGGTGAGAATGTAAATCAGGTCGAAGGTTTTCAGCACGTCGATGATGCGGATCATGGCGATCACCAGGATCACTGGCACCAGCGAGGGCAGCGTCACATGCACGAAGATGCGCAAGGCATTCGCCCCGTCGATGGCGGCCGCCTCGCGCGGGCCCTTGGGCAATCCAGCAAGGCCGGCCAGCGTGATCAGCATCACGAACGGGATCGATTGCCAGCTGTCGACAATGCTCACGGCGAAGATCGCCGGCCAGCGCGCGCCGATCCAGTTCGGGCCGGTGAGGCCCACCTGCGCCAGCGCCCAGTTGATGACGCCGAGATCGACATCGAACATGAAGCGCCACATCAGGCCGACGGCGACCGGGGTGAGCAGCATCGGGATGATGAGTATGGTGCGGAACAGCTGCGTGCCCGCCAGGTTGCGGTGCAGCAGCACAGCCAGCGCTATGCCGAGCGGCATCTGGATCGAGAGGGCAAGGACGATCAGCAACACCGTGACCCAAATCGATTCCCAGAAATGCGGCTCGCGCAGAGCATTGAGGTAGTTGTCGAAGCCGATGAAGCTCGGCGCGACGAAGGCGCCGAGCGTCTCGTTGCGGAACGAGAGATAGACCGACCCCAGAATGGGCAGGGCAAAGACGATCACGATCAGCGCCCAGGCCGGCAGCACCAACAGACCGGCCAGCCGGGCGTTTGCGCTACCGATGCTCTTGGGCCGGAATATAGGGGCGTCTGCGGTCATGGCTCCATGCCATAGCTGAGGGTGCAGAGACGTCCCGCACCCTCGGTTCCAAGGCGACGCTTACTTCGCCGTTTCCTGCGCCAGGATCGGCTTGAGCTTCTCGTTCAGCGCATCGAGGGCCGGCTTCACCTCGACC
>JANXWC010000232.1 GCA_025351355.1 Hyphomicrobiaceae bacterium | reverse complement strand
GGCAGCAGCGGATCGATGATTGCCCACTCGGCATCGCTGAGTTCGTAGCGACGTAGCTGTGCCATCCCAACCTCCCTCGGTTGGAATCATGAATCACTGTTCGCGCCGTTTGGGAATCCCGTTTATGAGTTTATGACCTAGTCTCATCGGCGCCGGGTTGGAGTTTGGCAACGATACTGTTGAATGCGCCGTCGAGATCAAAAATAACGGCAAGAGCCTTCTGCGGCATCCACAAGATGCCGAAACGTTGATCGTGCGGCGTCAGGTCACCAGGCCCGATCGCGGAGAGGAACGCGGGCGACAGGGCTATTCCCACGATCGTCAGAGTCCGCTTCCGTCCGTTCAGGGTCGCTCTAAAAAGGCAATCGCGAATGCCTTGTTAACGACCGTCTCGTCGACGCGTCCAGGTTCGGGCGGCCGGCCACTGCGGATATGCAGGCGATTGAGCGCAACCTCGCCGAGGTCGGGCAGCGACATGACGAGGCCGGTCGCCGGTTCACGCCCGCGGTGCGGCGAAGGCAAACTCCCCTCGCAATACCATCGAAATCAGCGTTCGATGACCGCGTGCGCGGTCAATGATTGAGGTGAAAAGGAACCGGCCTGAAAATCGCCATCAAGTTTTTGCCCGGAACGTCGCTTCCATTTCACGGCGTACTTTCACAGCCAGATCGTTCGGATCGTATTCGACATCACTCCATTTGAGGCGCTGGCCTTCAGCTATATCCGTCTTCAGCTTGATCTGATGCGCGAGGCCTAGCGGCAGATAGCCTTCGGTAAGCGATGTCTTGGCCGGAGTTTGCTTGCCCCACACGCAGAAGCCGCCTTCGCCATCCAGCATCTCGCCGGCTTTCAGTTCCCGTTTGGCCGTCGCGATGACGTCGGCGTTGAAGCATATGGGCGAGCCGGTTGCTTCCTTGCGCAGCGCTGCCGATGCCACCGACAGTCCCAGTTCCAGCCCGATCATGTGGATCGGCCGATAAAGCGAGGCGTACTTGCCGGTCTCGTCCGGCAACATGGAGTATTCGCGGAAGCACTCCTCGGAATAGGCGCTTTCCGTTTCAAATACGATGTAGGTACCCATCACAAGGCTGTTGGGTACGTCCTTGCCATCGCGATAGAGCGACGATGTCACCTCAGTGACGCCAGTCATTTCCAGGACGCCGCCAGCCGACTTCGGCTTGCATATCTGCGCATGTTCGAAGCGCGTGGCGGGTGGGAAAGAAAGCCCTTCGCTCTGCGCCTCCAGACCCGTCGCATTGCACACCGCCGTCATCTCGATGCCGGACTTGGTGCCATCGACGAACGAGTTGAACATCTTCGGATTGATCGAGTTGCGATCCTTGATCTTGATGTACTTATCCAGAATGCCCCACACCGTATCCGGCGTCGATTGATGATAGGTCGGATGGTAGCGGGTGCCTTTGCCGGCGGCGACGACCTTGAACCCGACCGAGCGCGCCCAATCGACATGCTCGCAAATCAGCGCTGGCTGGTCGCCCCACGCCAGGCTGTAGACGACGCCGGCCTTGCGCGCCTTTTGCGCCAATAGCGGCCCGGCGACGGCGTCGGCTTCGACGTTGACCATCACGATGTGTTTGCCGGCCTCGATCGATTTGAGCGCGTACTTGATGCCATTGCGGGGGTCGCCGGTCGCCTCGATAATGACTTCGATATCCGGATTGGCAAGCAGCAGATCAGCATTTTCGGTGACGCAGGTGCCGCCCGTCTTGATGGCGTCGGCCAGCGTTTTGGCGGCAAACTGCGATGCTGGCCAGCAGGCGAGCTTGAGCTGCGCCAGGGCACGGGCGACATTGAGGTCGGCAACCGCGACGACGTGCATGCCTTTAGTCAAGCGGGCTTGGGACAGGAACATAGCGCCGAACTTGCCGGCGCCGATGATACCGACGCGAACCGGCTTGCCGGCGGCCTTGCGTTCCAACAGCATGCGATGGAGATTCATGGTGTTTCCTCGTCGGGTTTGAATGATCGCAGTCGTTGGCTGGAAGCTAAGCACCATCGATCGCGCGGGCAATTGAGATTTCGAAGCCCAACATGCAGCCGTGCTAAACTATCGAGGCCGGACCGGTAGGTGAGACGCTCTCAACCTGGCATGCCGGATCGGCCGGCACCGTTCTCGTCCGCTGCCAGTGGTGCGCAATTCGCGCCACGCCAGCAATCTGCTTTCGAGCGCGATCCCGACACCGCCCACCGAACGGACGCCGCGCACGTGTTGCGTCACGTCCGTGATGTGCTCGATCTCGCGGCCGATCATCTCGAAATAGCGCTCGCCGGCTTCGGTCAACGCAATGTCGCGGCCCGCCTTGGACGTCAGCGCGGTGCCGATGTGCAGCTCAAGCGTCTGGATCTGCTGGCTGACGGCGGATGGGGTGACGCACAAATCTTCGGCTGCCCGCGAGAGGCGGCTGGCTCGAGCCACGGCATGGAATACGATGATGGCACGAAACAGAATCTGCATCGCAACCTTTAAGCTCAACCAAAGCGAGGATGAATATATTTCAATTGTCAGGCAAAGCAACCTGACTAGGCTTTCTAGGGCCTGTCGTCAGTTGGTGTTAGTTTTATGTGAGATTGAATCGAGTTGTCGTCGCGCCCATCAGCGATTTGAGCGGCTACATGCTGCAGGATCTGAGTGCTTTACAATTGCGCCATACCCGCGGCGCACGCGACCTAATGGATATTGTTGAGCTTTGGCTTGAGCAGCCAGAGGCATACACCCGCGCCAGCGGCGATCAAAGCGGGCACCGCGCTCACGAGAAAGATCGAAGATCGATCAAGCTTCTGTACCAGCATTGCCGCACCAATTGCAGGCCCGAGAATTGAGCCTATGCGGCCGATACCAAGCGCCCAGCCAACGCCTGTACCCCGCACGACCGTGGGATAAATGCTCGCGGCTAAGCCGTTCGCAGTACCTTGCCCACCTACGACACAGAAACCGGCGACGAACACTGCCAAAGCTAGCGGCGCCGTGTCCGACCCAACAAAGCCAAGGGTGGCGATCGCGCACGCAGACGCCAAAAACACCCCGACGAGCACGCCAAAAAATCCCACACGGTCGATGGTCAATCCCAGCAGCGGCGGTGCCGTCGTGCCGCCTATTTGGAACAGCGACGAAATGAAGACCGCGGTGGTCACCGACAGCCCCATCCCATTAATGACGGTCGGCAACCAACTTGCCAGCAAATAGAGATCGAGCAGGCTCATAAAGAAGATGAGCCACAGCAACAACGTGGCCAGGCCGCGCCGCTCGCCGAACAACTGCACAACCGAGAACCCGCGCGCCTTTTCTTCCGCGATGACGAACTCAGCGCCCTCCGGCGGCGTCACACCAAGCCGCGTCAGGATCGGGGGAATGGAGGCGTGCCGATTGTCCCTTGCGGCCAGGAAGCGGATCGATTCTGGGAGCGCCGCGACCAGAAACGGTGCGAACACCAAGGGCGCAATGCCACCGACCCAGAACACCGAGGCCCAACCATATTGGGGCACTAAGAAGCCGGCAGCGACCCCTCCGAGCGCCGCCCCCAGCGAGAACCCGCAGAACATGATCATCACCATCGACGCGCGGCGACGTCCGGGGCTGAACTCGGAAACCAGCGCGATGGCATTCGGCATCGCTGCACCCAGTCCCAAGCCCGTCAAAAAGCGAAGTAGCATCAGCTGGGTCAAATCAGCGACGAAGACGGTCGCCAGGCTCAACGCGCCGAACCATAGACAGGCAGCGAGAATAACTTTGCGGCGACCGACAGCGTCCGCGATAGGGCCGCCTGCCAGCGCACCGATCATGATGCCGAACAAGCCGGCGGAAAATACCGGGCCGAGCGCACCCCGCTCCAGTTTCCAGGCGGTCGAGAGACTTGGCGCAACATACCCCAGGGCCTGCGTGTCGAAGCCGTCGAGAAAGACCATGGCACCACACAACACCATGATCCAAATCTGATACCTGCCGACGTCCAATTGGTCGATTGCCGCGCCCAGTTCGATCTGCGGGCGTGCGCCTGTGCCCGCGGACGATCGGCTCATGTCCATGTGCGTTCCCCTGGTGCGACGGCGCGGCCGATGGCGCCCGGCTCTCGATACGCAACGCATCTGAGACGAGTGTGGCCTAGGAACCGGCTATGAGCAAATGCCTTTGTCAACGCCCTCAGCCCGGCATTTGCGACGGCCAAGATCTTGTTCTATGGCTGCTCCAGTGCGTGCCTGTTTTAGGGTGCGCTGCTGTGATGGACCTTGCGCGCATGCCGACCAAGCAGACATTTGACGTCATCGTCGTAGGCGGCGGTCCCGTCGGGCTCGGGTTGGCGATCGAGCTCGGGCAACGGGGCGTTACCGTGGCGTTGATAGAACGGCACCAATCGCCGCAGCCCATCCCTAAAGGCCAAAATCTAACTCAGAGAACCGCCGAACACTTCCACTTCTGGGGCTGTGAGCCGAACTTGCGCGCGGCCCGCATCGTGCCGCGCGATGTCTCAAGCGGCGGCCTCGTCTGCTACAAAACCCTGCTTGGTGGCTATCACCACGACTGGATGCAACGCAGCCAAGTTCGACCGTATTATTTTTGCGACAACGAACGCCTGCCTCAGTATGCGACCGAGCGGGTCCTGCGCGAGCGCGCCGCGCAACTCGATACGATTTCGATCGTCTACGGTGCCACAGCGACATCTTTGACGCAGAATGCGTCGGGCGTCCAAGTGACTATCGATAACGTCGATGGTACTGGCCCGCCACGCACGCTATCCGCGCGCTACTGCGTTGGTTGCGACGGCAGTCGCTCGATGGTGCGCGAGGCGGCTCAAATCACGACGACAACATCTGATCACGACAAACAGATGGTGCTGCTTGTCTTTCGATCAACAGAGTTGCACGCGTTGTTGTCCCATTTGCCGGAACGGTCCGTCTACAACGCTCTGCATCCGGAACTTGACGGTTATTGGCGGTTTTTTGGTCGTGTCGACCTCGGCACCGAGTGGTTTTTTCATGCACCCGTGCCCGCCGGCACCACCAAGAACAACTTCGATTTCGCGAGCCTGCTCCACGACGCGGTCGGACAGCCCTTCACACACGATATAACTTATGTCGGCTTTTGGGACCTGCGCTTTGCGCTGGCTGACAGCTATCGCCAGGGGCGCATCTTCATTGCCGGTGACGCCGCCCACAGCCATCCTCCCTACGGTGGCTTCGGCATAAACACTGGCTTTGAAGATGCACGTAACCTCGGATGGAAGCTGTCCGCCGTTCTCCAGGGATGGGCCGATGAGACGTTGCTCGACAGCTACCAAGCCGAACGGCTGCCCGTTTTTGCCTCAACCGCGCGTGATTTTATCGAGGCATTCATTGTGGAAGATCGCGCTTTCCTGACGCGCTATGCGCCAGAACGCGATATAGCGGAATTTGAGCAGGCTTGGCGGGGGCGAAACGGGGGGAGCCACGCAGTGACGGCGTTTGAACCTCACTATGAGGGCTCGGCGATCGTCTTCAGTGCTCCGGACGCGCGACCCGGCGCCCGCGGCTCGCATCAATTCGTTGCACGTGCCGGCCATCACCTGGCGCCCGCCAGGCTGGCCGATGGTTCTGATGTATACAACAATCTGGGCAGCGGGTTCACGTTGCTCGCGACAGACGCAGGCGCCGAATTGCTGCGCGCTTTTGAAGCTTCAGCGGCAGCGCGTGGCATTCCTTTGACGATTGTCGGAGATATCGGCGCTGCTACCCGCGACCGATACGGCGCCGACTTTGTTCTGGTCCGTCCCGATCAATTCGTCGCCTGGACCGGCAACCAGGCGTCAGGCGACACGGGGCTGATTCTCAACAGAGTTGTTGGTAGGATTTAGTCGTTAATGGTCGTCGGAGATGTAACATCCGTGGGTTTTTTTGAACTTGTGAACGCTCGTGAGGCTTGGTCAGTCCAAACTCGTGATGCTGCCCCGCGCTAATACCGTGACTTGCTATCGTCCGAGAGCCTGCCATGCTGATAGATACCGTTGGGAAACGCGATGATGGTTGAGACACCTACCACCGCCAAAGGATCGCACGCAGATGCTGTGGCTACGGCCTCTGTCGTTGCGCTTGCTTTTAGCATCAATGGCCGTCACTGCGCCGTCGAAACCGTGGCGACAGCGATGCTGCTCGACGTCATTCGCGACCAGCTCGGCCTGACAGGAACGAAGAAGGGCTGCGACCTGGGCGCGTGCGGCGCGTGCACCGTTCTGGCCGACGGCCGACGCGTCAAGTCCTGTCTCGCACTGGCGGCGTCCTACGACGGCGCCGATATTACCACGATTGAAGGCATCGGAACTCCTGACAGGCTTCATCCGCTTCAGGCCGCCTTCATCCGTCACGATGCGTTGCAATGCGGCTATTGCACGCCGGGACAGATCTTGTCCGGCATCGCGCTGCTGGCCGAAAAACCGAAAGACATCGCCGCGATCCGCGAAGGTATGAGCGGCAATCTCTGTCGCTGCGGCGCGTATCCGAATATCGTGGCCGCCATCGCCGAGGTCGCGGGATTATGACGAGCCCTCCGTTTCGGTACGCGCGCGCTACCAGCGTCGACAACGCGATTGCCAAGGGGATCTGCAATGGGTCGGCCTTTATCGCCGGTGGCACTGATCTGCTTCAGCTTTGGAAAGCGGGTGTTACGGCTCCTGCTGAGGTCGTCGACATTTCGCGGCTGCCGCTCAGTGAAATCGATTGCAGCAACGACACGCTCACGATCGGGGCGCTGGCCCGCCTGTCAAGCGTTGCGGCTCATCGCGACGTGGCGATGCATCACCCGTTGATCGCGGATACCATACTTGCGAGCGCCAGCGGCCAAATCCGCAACATGGCGACCGTCGGCGGCAATCTGCTACAGCGCACGCGCTGCGTCTATTTCCGCGGTCAAGACGTGCCGTGTAACAAACGTCAGCCGGGGTCGGGATGCGGGGCGCGCGACGGTGTTTCCCGTCAAGCTGCGCTATTCGGCACAAGTGCGGCCTGCGTCGCCACGAACGCTTCGGATTTGGCGGTAGTGCTGATCGCGCTCGATGCGGAAATTAACATCCAGGGCGGCGCCGGAGCGAGGCGTGTGTGCTTGTCCGAGCTTTATCGACTGCCCGGTGACACGCCTGCTCAGGACACGACACTCGTCGCGGGTGACCTCATTACCGGTGTGATCGTTCGCAACGTCGCCCGCTTTGCCGGTCGCATGACCTATCTCAAGGTGCGGGATCGCGCGTCGTTCGAGTTCGCGGTCGTCTCGGTCGCAGCCGCGCTACACATCGAAAATGGCGTAATTGTCGAGTCCCGGTTGGTCGCCGGCGGTATCGCACCACTGCCGTGGCGGCTTACGCAGAGCGAAACGATGCTGCTTGGAAAAGTTCCCAGTGACGCGGTATTCGTGGCTGCTGGCGATCTCGCAATCCAAGGCGCGCAGCCTTTGAGCGAAAATGGCTTCAAGATTGAGTTGTTGCGCAACTCGGTCTTCCGCGCCTTGCAAACCATCGGAGGCGCGTCATGAGCGACCGATCTGTCCCACGGTACGAAGCGGCACTCAAAGTCACCGGTCGCGCGGCCTATGAGGGCGAAGTGCCCGCCGTCGGTTTGCTGCATGCCGCGCTGGTCGAAGTGCCCATCGCGCGCGGCGATGTGGTGGCCGTCGATGCAAGCGAGGCGGAACGAACGTCCGGGTTCGCAACGATGGTCTCCTATGCCGACGCCGAGCCGCTCAAACCGTCGCCCGCAACGGCGCTCATTCGCGACCGCGCCGTCCACTTCGCTGGGCAGCCTGTCGCCCTCGTCGTCGCCGACACACTGTCCGCCGCTCGTGACGCCGCGCGCGCCGTTCGAGTCACCACGCAGGCACGTCCTTCCGTGACTCATATGGCGCAAGCGCTCAACACCGCCTACGTGCCAGCCATGGTCGGTCGCTTTCCGTCAGTGAGCAATCGAGGCGACGCCACTGCAGCACTCGCCGATGCGGATCGTGTCGTCCGGCATCGTTATGAAACCGCTGCGAACATTCATCATCCCCTGGAGCCGCATGCGGTCGTGTGCTGGTGGGAGGGCGACAAGGCCGTCGTGCACACGTCGACGCAGGCCGTTTTCGGCACGCGTGCCATGATCGCGCACGCGTTCAACATGCCGCCAGCCGACATTCGTGTGATCTCCCGCTTGCTCGGCGGCGGCTTCGGCTGCAAAGGCCAGCTATGGTGGCCGTGGATGTTCTTGGCGATGCTCGCCGCCAAAAAGACCGGCCGCCCGGTGCGTCTTGAATTGACGCGCGCGCAGATGTTCCGGCTGGTCGGCCGCCGTCAAGAGACGGTGCAGGATCTGGCGCTCGGCTTCAGCACCAATGGTTGCCTAACCGGCATTGCGCACCACGTCACCGCGCAGTCATCTACCCACGCCGAGTATTCAGATGCTACCGCCGTCTACACACGCTACCTGTATGCCTGCCCGAACGTCACCACCTCGCACCTTCTCGTTCGCACGAACGAGCCGCAGCCGGTGCCGATGCGCGCACCAGGAACCGCGCCGGGATTGTTTGCGCTCGAATCCGCGATGGACGAAGCGGCGGTGCGATTGGGGTTCGATCCGGTAGATTTGCGCGTGCGAAATTTTGCCGATCACGATCAGGAGGCTGGTCGCCCCTGGAGCAGCAACAGCCTGCGCGACTGCTACTGCATCGGTGCCGAACGCTTCGGCTGGGCGCGGCGACCGGCGCAAGGCACGGCTGTCGATGGCCGCTGGCGCATTGGCTGGGGCATGGCGAGCACGATGTATCCCGCCATTCGGCAAGCCGCGAAAGTCCGCGTGCAGTTGGCGGCCGATGGCGCAGTGCTCGTGCAATGCGGCACCCAGGACATGGGCTCCGGCACGTACACAGCGCTGGGGCAGATCACGGCAGACGCCCTGGGCGTGCCCGTTGACCGGGTGACCGTCGAACTCGGCGACACCGTGTTGCCCGACGGGCCGTTCTCCGGCGGCTCGCAAGTAACGGCCAGCATCTTTCCGGCTGCGGCCGCGGCGACCGCGAAGTTACGTGCGACGATTGCCGCGATGGCGATCGCCGACGAGGCCTCACCGCTCGCAGGTCAACGGCTCGACGATTTGGAGTTTCGCGACGGCAGCATCCGCAGCCGCTCGGGCAATGTCGGCGAACCCTGGGCGAATGTGCTGGCACGGAAAGGAACTGAGGGCCTCGAAGCGGAAGGCGAAAGCGGCGCGACGCAGCACCCGGACTTGACCGCCACCAGCATGGGCTACGGCGCGGTGTTTGTCGAAATAGGTGTCAATGCAGGGCTGGGTGAAATCCGCGTGCGCCGAGTATGCGGCGCGTTCGCCGCCGGACGCATTCTCAATCCCTTGCTCGCAAGGAGCCAGTACGTCGGCGGCCTCGTCGGCGGCATCGGCATGGCGCTGCACGAACGCACCGAAACCGATCGCGCTACTGGTCGCATGCTCGGCGAAACGCTCGCCGATTACCTCATTCCCACGCACGCCGACATGCCCGAGTTCGACATCGCGTTGATCGAAGAAGACGACCCGCACCTGCCCGGCAGCGTCAAAGGCATCGGTATGCTGGGTACCGCTGGTATCCAGGCGGCCATCGCTAACGCAGTGTTTCACGCGGTCGGCAAGAGGGTGCGCAGTCTGCCGATCCGGATCGAGGATGTGTTGGGGCGTCGATGAGCTTCGCACGACATGCTGCGACTTCACCCTGAAACTGCGCGACTGTCAGACCTGAAAAAGTCTGTTCAAAACACAAAAATTGCCGTTGTGGTCCGACCGTGAAAATCGGATCATGATGCAATCACAGGTTGACGTCGTAAGATCACGAGTAGCTCCGGCGATGGATTGCAAAAGATGGGTACCTTCCGCCCCAGGATTTTCGAGACCTGCGCGCGGCCCGATGGTGGGTCGCCAAGTGCTTCTCCGAATCGGCCTGTGCTTGTTCCATTTTGGCTCTTGATCGCCGGGTCAGTGTGCGCCTTCGGATGGGCCGCAATGGCGCTGTGGCTCTGGCAGTCGGGTGCGATTGCACTTTCCGTTCATGTCAGCATCACGATTATTTCCTGTGTTGCTTTCAGCGCCCTACAATTGTTGCCAGCAGAACATGTTGCGGAGTGCGGCCAGCAAAATCTTTCAGTCGGCGCGCGCGGTTCCAACTACCTCACACTCGCTAAGCCGATCACCCGCTGAGCGATTATTTTATCGGTCGCGAGCAATTACTCCGTGAAGCGAAAGGTTTGACCTCTCCAGAGAACACCCCCTCATCCGGGCTTCGCCCACCTTCTCCCCAAGGGCAGAAGGAAAGCGTCGGCGAGTGCCCGCTAATACCGACGGCCAAAAAGAATGACCGTCGGTATCAGATTCTTTGTTTGCGCGCGGCCGCCCCACCAACCCCGCGCGCGCATACCATCGGTCAAGAATAATGACCGCTGGTATAAGTGGTCCTCTCACCTTGGGGAGAGGATGCCCGCCCGGCGCGGACTCGCCAAAAGTCGGGGGCAGGTGAGGGGGTGTTGCTGCAGGTCATGCTTTTTGCTTGACGGCATTACTCGGGTCCGAGCCGCTTCTTCATATCGGCCGCTTCGTCCGGTTTCATGAAAGGCAACAACGCGCGCACGGTATAGGCGCCCCGATACTTGCCGTCCCGAACATACAACCAGTCCGTTACTTGCGAAGTCGGCACCGTCACGCGGTCGCCCTTGGACAGATTTTGTATTTTGACTGGAACATTGGCGATGGTTGCCGTCACCTTATCGTCGCCTCGCACCACATCTTGCGCCCAGATGTGTTCGCCACTCTTTTCTGAACCGGAACCGACATCGTACCTGATTTTTACCAGAAATTGACTGTCACCGGGCTGCGGCTTTGCAAGGCGAGCGAAAAAATCTGGAAGTGTCTTCTTCGCCTTCTCGATCGCGTCGTTGACGGACTTTTCTTGCGGAGAAACGTTGGTTATACTTTGTGCCTGACTGCCTTGCACCGTACCAAAAGTCGCAACAAGCCAGACGAGAGCGGTCCGGAGCACTTGAGAGGTCATGCAAAATCTCCGCTTATACAAAAACGCCGACGATATAGATCATATCAACCAGCGGCAAACGCGCTCGCACCATACGCAGAGCGCACTGCCCGAGAGTTATTCGCGCGTATCCGTTCGGAACGTTTTGGACACGATGCGCCACCCGTCTTGCAGTCGCAATAAATTCAGGTAGTCGGTGAAATAGCGTGGGTGGATGGAACATTCGAGTTTTACAAACGCGGTTTCCGGTCCTGAAAGATCTATCGAAATTATCCGATCCGTGCGCTGCAGATTTTTCGATTTTGCCGACGGTCGCGTCTTGACCCACTCCAGCCATTTGTCGCGCGGCAGATCATTCACGGCGCCGTCCTGCATGGAGTAGAGGTGAGAGCCCTCGTGAAACGCACTGGAGAGCTTGGTTACATCACCTTCGTGCAGGCCGTCCAAATAGGTCCAGACGACGGCTTCGATGGCCTTGAGGTCGCTTTGCATGGCTCGCCTCCAAACTTAGACTGACTAGAAAATCAGACCGAACCTAGCGCAAGTCAACTCTGCTGTCCCAAGTGATCTCAGGCACCGCTTGATCGCGCCGCCATCCTTTGCGCAAGGATCAACGCCCCCGCTAAGGCATCCGCCTCCGGTGCGACCAGCCGCTGCTGCAGATGGGACGGCAAAAAGGGCAGTAACACCGGCGCAAGACTGCCCATCAATGCCAGCCGCGGTATGCCCTGTGCCGTCAAGGCGTTGGCCAGCGCAGCAATATCTGCGGCGGCATTCTCCAGCAGCGAGCGTGCCGCGACATCGCCAGCCGCACAGTGCTTGGCGACTTGCGGCACGAACGCAGCATAATCGCCGGGGGTCGCGTGATCCAGCCAATCAAGGATCTGCGACGGATCATTGCCAAACCCGCTCACAATCTCGGTCAGCAAAGGTGTGCGCTTCCGCAGGCCGTCGTGGGCGCACACTGCTAAGCGGATCGCCGCGAGGCCGATGTCGGCGCCGCTGCCGGCATCCGAGATTGGAAACCCGTGACCGCCAACGCGTATGTCGCGTTCCCCGATCGTGCCAAAGCCGATCGACCCCGTGCCTGCTATGACCACCCCGCCATCTTTGCCGCCGTGTGCACCAAGACAGGCGATCTCCGCATCGCTGACAACGCATAAGGAAGCAAAGGCATGCGGTTTACTGATCAAGGTCTGTAAAGTGTTTTTCAGGCTGGTGCCGGCCACGCCAGCCACCACATGAATTCCGCTGTCCGTCGTATCCAATTCAGCTTCGCCGAGCGCCGCCGCGGCGGCTCCCATCAAAGCGGTCCATGCCGTCTCCGCACCGAGCCTGAGCGAGGCGGGGCCAGCATTGCCGGTACCGAGAACCCGCCCGCCCTGATCGACCAGTCGCGCACGACACCCGGTCCCGCCGCCGTCGATGCCTAGGAAATAGTGGGGATCATCCGCCATGCGCTGCTGGCTCCAATTCAGCGCATCGGCCTCACCGGATGCATTTAAGGGTATGCACCGTCGGCAATCAATACTTGAGTAGGGTATGCAGTGTCAGCACCGAAGCGCTGGGAATGGCGGCACCTGTCGGCGACAGCGGATTGGCCACGCCGCCGCTCGGATTGACCAGGCGTTGATAATCAAGATCCACCTGCCAACCGGCCTTGATCTGCGCTTGGTAGTTGACGGAGAAAACGCGCTCCGCCGAGCGGACAATGCCCGTCCCGTTGAACGCCACGGCGTCCGCATCCAACTGACGCGCCGTGTCCGAAATTCGCGCATATGCTGCACCAAAGCTCAGCACGTCATCGGGACGATGCGGAATCATGCCCGCAAATACGATGCCGCCGTCGAGGTAGAGATCGATCACGTTTCGGTTCGACGGCGCGCCGGACGCGCGAGCAAAAACGCCCACGCCTTTGTCAGCTTCGCCGCTCGCCGGCCGCCAGATCTGCTGGTCGATGATCGCGTAGACACCCCAATTGCCGCGCTGCTTTAGCGGCTGTCCATTGTTGGCAGGATTGGCCAACGACAGGCCGTCCGTGCCGATCCGCTGATCGTCGAAGCGGCCGAAATGATCCCACGCACCAAGTTTCAAAATTCGCGCCAGCCCAGCATCGCCTTTGTTCTGGTTGGCCTTGAGCTGCAATTCGGCGATCGCCAGCGGTTGATCCTGGATACGGAAATTCAAACCGTGGCGGTTGCGCGATTGCGGATCGCCCGGTCCATCGGCGGGCCCGGCGGGATCACCATTGAAAATGGCGGCGAGTGCTGTCGTCGATTTGTCGGGCTCGACCTTCAGGCGCACGCCGGGAGTGGCGAACGGATAGGTCGCGCCACCGCTGGGCATGTTGGCCGAGAACGTCGGTATTGTGCCGAAGGCGGCATTGATGAACTGGTTGCCATAGTTGGAAATGAAGAATTCGGAATCCGTCGCCAACTGGCCGAAACGTAGCGACGCCTTGTCGCCGGCAAATTTCTGCTCCAGCCAAAATTCGGACAGCCGAGTTGTGGCGCGCCCTTCGATGAAGCTCGAACCCAATTGGGTGCCGAGATAGTCGCCGGTCAGGCCCTTGCCATGGATTTGAAACGCGTTGGCATGAAACGTGAGGCCTGTCAGTCCCGACGTCCGGGCCAAATCCACTTCGACGACGCCTTCGAGGCGTCCGATATAGATCCCGCCAGTGCGAATACCGCCGGCCACGTTATTCTGAAATTCGCCGACATAGTTGATGCCGTAAACAACCCCCTTGTCGGCCAATGCCTTGCGCCCGGCGTCCGGTTGGGTTTGCAACGAGCCCGTCGGGATGCCGTTGGCGTCGTGATCGAGAGATTGGGAATGACTTATTGACGGCGATAAAGTTGCGCCGATAGCCACGACTGCAAGCGTCGAAAGCAATCCCCGGCGTCCCCGCGGCTTGGTTTTCGGTCGTTCAATCGGCGTCACAATACCCCCGGCAGTCAACGGATCAATCCACTCACACTGCCCGCCGCCGTCGTTTCGAGCAATCGGGCGAAACCGTTTCGATGCGTACCGTGGCGCCAGAGCCGCAGTCCGATTGCAAAATCATCGAACTTAGGCGGTGATCGCTGGCTTAAGGCCGCCGCCGAGGAACAACTCGGCGATGCGTGGATCGGCGAGGATGTTTGGCGCCGTATCCTCAATCCGGGTTTGACCCTGTTCCAGCACCAGTCCGTAGTCCGACATTTGCAGCGCCATCTTGGCGTTCTGTTCGATCAGCAGAATGGTCACGCCATTGTCGCGCAAGCCTTTCAGGATTCCGAAGACTTCCTGCACCATCAGCGGTGACAGTCCGATCGAAGGCTCGTCGATCAGCATCAACCGGGGCTCCAGCAGCAATCCGCGCGCCACTTCCAACAGCTTTTGCTGCCCGCCGGACAGCGTGCTGGCCTGCGCGTTGGCCTTCTCACTCAACATTGGAAAGCGCTGCATCATGCTTTCAATGCGTGCCGGCAGTCCCGAAGGGTCCGCCAACGCCACGCCGCCAAGTTCCAGATTGTGCCGCACGCTGAGTTCGGGGAAAATATTGCGCCCTTGCGGCACATAGCACATGCCAGCATCGAGCATCTGGCGCGGCGACCAATTGGTTGTGTCGCGTCCGCCAAATTCGATTTTACCAGTGCGCACAGCCAGCAGCCCGAACACCGTCTTGAACAGCGTCGACTTGCCGGCGCCGTTGGGCCCGATGACGGTCGTGATCTTGCCGCGCCGGATGTGTGCCGACGTGCCGTTGAGGATGGTCATCTTGCCGTAACCGGAGACGACGTTGTCGAGGCTCAGAATGGTGTCAGGATTGGCCATAGCGGGCGATGTTCATATTGCCAGCGGTCGGATGCGGCGACGGCGGTCGTCAGTGTCCAAGATAGGCTTCGATCACTTCCGGGTTCTTGCGGATCGTATCCGGCGGGCCTTCGGCGATGATTTTACCTTCGGCCAGCACGATGATGCGCGTGCACAGCGACATCACGAATTCCATGTTGTGCTCGATTACCACAAAGGTGGCGCCGGTCGCCTTGTTGATCGCCTGCAGCCGTTCTTTGAGATTGCCGAGCATCGTCAGATTGACGCCGCCGGCCGGCTCGTCGAGGAGCACGAGGCGCGGCCCGGCCATGAACGCCATCGCGCAATCCAGCAGCTTCTGTTGGCCATAGGAGAGGCCGCCAGCCTTCTCGTCGGACAGATGACCGAGACGGAAGAAGTCGATCATCCGGTTGGCGTTGGCGGTCAGGCCTGCATCGCGCGGCCCGAACAGGCGCTTGAGCCGCGAGCCCTCGTGCTCCTGCCCGGCGAGGATCAGGTTTTCGCGCACGGTGAGTTGCGGAAACACCTGCAGCAGCTGGAAGGTCCGGCCGATGCCGAGCCGGTTGAGTTCGGATGGCCTGAGCCCGGTCACACTGCGGCCCGACACCAGCACTTCACCGCTGGTCGGCGTCAATTGGCCGAGAATACAGTTGAATAATGTCGATTTGCCCGAGCCGTTCGGGCCGATCAAGCCAAGGATCTCGCCCTCGCGGACATCGAAGGTGACGCCGCGCACGGCATGCACACCGCCGAACGACTTCGAGATATCGCGAACTTCGAGAACTTTGCCGTCGGTTTGCGAAGTCATCGCCACTGGTTGCGCAGCAGTTGCGGTACTCATGTTTTCGCTCCCGCCACAGTCGTCGATCCAGCCGGTGTCGAGGGTGTGCCGAGGCTGGGCCCGCCGAGGGTTGGGCCTTTGTCGTCGGCGTGCGGACGGCGCGCTCGGGTTGTCAATCGTTCGAATAGTCCGACGATGCCGGTCGGAAAGAATGCCATCAGCAAGATTACCAGCAGCGCAAAGATGATCAGATAATAATCCTGCGCGAACCGCAGCCACTCCGGCAACAGTACCGCGACCGCCGCTCCGACGAACGGCCCGAGGAAATAACCTGATCCCCCCGCTACCACGATCAACATGTACTCGAGCGACTTGCTCAGCACGAACGAGTTGGGATCGAGGATGCCAATCAGTGGCCCGAGCAACGATCCAGCAAAGCCGCCGTAGGCAGATCCGATCGCGAAGGCGGTCAACGTATAGCCGCGCACGTCGATGCCGAGCGACTCGGCACGAATGGGATTTTCACGCAGCGCGGTAAAGGCGCGCCCCCACGGCGAACGGATCAGCCACCACATCAGGAAGGCCAGCAGCAGCGTGACGCCAGCGACGAACCAGTAGTAATAGATCTCCGGGCGCTGCAGGCTGATGCCGAAGATGACCGGGCGCCGCACGTTTTTAAGCGACTCCGTCCCTCCCGTCAGCCATTCCTCGTTGCGGATAACAAGCCAGACGAATACCGAAAACGCCAACGTCACGAACGCCAGATAGTGCTTCTGGACGCGCAGTGCAGGAAAACCAAGTACAATGCCGACGAGGAAGCAAACGGCGCCGGCGGTCAGGAAGCATACGGCGAACGGCACGCCGTTACGATGCATCAGCGCCGAGGTGTAGGCGCCAATGCCCAGGAAGGCGGCTTGCGCCAAAGTTTCGAGGCCAGCGTAGCCGACGATCAAGTTGACGCCCATCGCCGCGATGGCTGTGACCAGCCAAAGCGTCAACGCATAAGTGGGATAGGTCTTGAGGCCGCTCCACGGCAGACCGAACGGAGTGAAGTCCATCGGACCCAGCAGCATGATGAATATAGCGAGCGCGCCGAGCGAAAAGGAGAGTTTCCGGTTCATACTGCGCGCTCCTCGGCCCGGCCCAACAGACCTTGCGGGCGCACCAGAATAATGAGTACCAGGAATGCCAATGGTACGGCCTGGCGATAGGTCGATGAGACGTAGGCGGCGACCAGGTTATCGGCGATACCGATTAAAAACCCACCCGCGATGGCACCGCGCACTTGGTTGAAACCGCCGACAATGGCGGCCACGAACGCTACAAGTCCCAACGTTTCGCCGCTCGAAAACTTAGCGAGATAGATCGGCGAGATCAGCAACGAGGCCATCGCCGCCAACGCCCCATTGATCAGGAAGGTGTACATCACCATGCGCTCGACGTTGACGCCGAGAATGCGGGCGACGGTCGGGTTCTGCGCGGTGGCTTGCATCTGGCGGCCGGTCTTGGTCGACGATAGGAACCATGCAAGCAGCAGGATGGTCGCCGTGGCCACGATCAGCACGCCGATCTGGTCGGCCGATACGTTGAAGCCGCTGCCGCCCCTATTCGCGGCAGTCCCGAGATTGATGTCCGGGAAAAATGATGGAAACCGTTGCGCCTCGGCGGAATAGAATTCCTTCACGCCCTCGCGCAGCAAGATCGCCAGCCCGATCGTCGAGATCACCAGCGGCAACGTGCCCTGTTTGTGCAGGGGGTCGACGATGACCGTCTTGAACAGCACACCGAGCGTCAGCATCGACAGCAGGATCGCCGCAAGGGCCGCAACCGGAAACGGCAGGCCGAGGAACTTCATGCCGGCCAGCGCAAAGAATGCCGGCAACATAACGAATTCGCCCTGCGCGAAATTGATGGTTTGAGACGTCTGCCACAGCAGCGTGAATCCGACCGCCGCCAGCGCATATATCGCGCCTGTCGCCAAGCCGGCAATAACCAGCTGCACAAAATCTGTCATGTCGCCTACTCGAAAAGCGCCAAATGTTCCAGCCGGTACATTTTTAAGCTGAGCAAACTCTTTTGTCGCAGGGAGCGAAAACAGGCAAGCCCAATTCGCAAGCCCTAGTGCCGGCGCGTTTGAAAGGAACGATGCCTGCGGGACAAATTGGAGCGGCCTTTCCGTTAAGAAGCACACCAAAACAAAGTGCTAGGTCATTTCTTGGTTGAGCAAATATTGCAACGACTTGAGAGCATTTAGCCTGCGCTGTGGCCCAGATGGCACTCGACGAACCGCAGCCGTCATGGCTGAGCAGCAATGGTGGAAATCTACTGTAAGCACATTTCTGTGGGTGGGTTAGTCGCGACAAAAACGGCCTCACATCAAGGCTGCGATGCCGCCTGTTGCACGTTCAGATGAGGTGCGATCGCGTCAGAAGGGAATTTCGTCGTCGATCTGCTTGTCGAACGGCTTCGCTCCACCGCCACTTTTCGCACCACCGCTGCTACCGCTTTTGGCGCCGCCGTAGCCGCCGCTACCACTGCCGCCACTCGAACCGCCGCGAGCGCCACCGTAACCGCCTTCGCTACCGTAGTCGGATTGACCCTGCTCAGCCATGCCGCCACCAGCGCCGGCGCGGCCATCCAGCATCGTCAGCGTTCCGCCGAAGCCCTGCAGCACGACTTCGGTCGAATATTGGTCATTGCCTTCTTTGTTCTGCCATTTCCGCGTTTGCAGCTGGCCTTCGATATAGAGCTTGGCGCCCTTCTTTACGTACTGCTCGACGACCTTGCACAGGCCCTCATTGAACACCACGACCCGATGCCACTCGGTTTTTTCCTTCTTTTCGCCGGTGTTCTTGTCACGCCAGGTTTCACTGGTGGCGAGCGTGAGGTTGGCGATGGGCTTACCATCCTGCGTGCGGCGAATCTCCGGATCCTTGCCGACATTGCCGATCAGAATGACCTTGTTGACCGAGCCTGCCATGATACACTCCTGTGTGACCTCCGCAGCCCATCTGCACCCACGGGCACATACTTGGACGCGACGAGGGCGCGATTTGATTTGGCGTACGGTAAACGCTTTACGCCGATCAGGAACCGAACGCTGGTTGCTTATCCACTTATTTTAATTCAAGTTTCAATTTAAGCAGCACTCATGCATAAATTGTTTTTGCTATGTTCACCTGATATTCTTTTACCAGTCCCCGCAAGTCAATAATCTAACCTTGGATTGACCAGCCGCCGTCGACGGGGATCGCCGCGCCGGTGACGAAGTTGGACGCCGGCGATGCCAGAAACACGGCTATCCCTGCGAAATCGCCAGGGGTGCCCCACCGCGCTGCCGGCGTGCGCGTCAGCACTCGGTCGTGAAGTCCCGTCACTTCGGTTCGGGCATTGCGCGTCAAGTCGGTGTCGATCCAGCCTGGCAAAATGGCATTCACTTGGATGTTGTTTTTGGCCCAGGCGGTCGCCAGTGACCGCGTCATCTGCACGATACCGCCCTTGGAGGCCGAGTAAGCGGGCGAAAATGAGGTGCCGAACAGTGACATCATCGAACCGATATTGATGATCTTGCCGCCACCCGCGGCTTGCAAAGCTGGATAAGCCGCCTGGCTCGAGAAAAACGCCCCATCAAGATTTACGCCCAGGACTTCGCGCCATTCGGCGGGCGAATACTGTTCAGGTTGCTTGCGAATATTGATGCCGGCATTGTTGACCAGGATATCCAGTCGGCCGAACTGCGCGATGGTCGTGGCGACCATCGCCGAGCAGGAACTCGGATCCTGTACTGCAACCTCGACGACTCCCGTTTTTCCGCCCAATTTCGCAAGTGTTGCCGCCGCAGCTTCGGATTTTGCGCGGTTGCGGCCGGCGATCATGACGTGGGCGCCGGCCCGCGCCAAACCTTCCGCCATGCCCAGGCCGATCCCTCCGTTGCCGCCAGTGATCAGAGCTACTTTGTCTTTGATATCGAACAATGACATGGCGTGATTTTCGGTGAACAAATGAGGTAGCGACCAAGCTTAAGCGATGCGGGAGTATTAGCCAACCAAAGAAACTTTGTTGGCCAACCGATGGAACTTCCTTTAAGTTTTGGGTGCGACACTAGCGTCGCCTTGGGCACTGGCATACCAACCTCGGACTCGTTAGCATTAGGACTTGGAAGCTTTTTCAATCGGGGGTCTGGCCTCCAACAATTCCTTTAAAGGTGGGGCGAGCGTGGACTACGACAAGATATTTTCTGACTCCATCTCAGCAATAAAAGCTGAGGGCCGCTATCGCGTGTTCGCCGATCTGCGCCGCCGCCGGGGCTCGTTTCCGCACGCCGACGCTTACAGCAAGGACGGGGCGTGCCGCCCGATCACCGTTTGGTGCTCCAACGATTACCTCGGCATGGGCCAGCACCCCGGGGTCCTGGCAGCCATGCATACGGCACTTGATACCGTGGGCGCGGGTTCGGGTGGGACGCGGAACATATCGGGCACGACACACTATCACGTCGAGCTCGAGGCCGAAATTGCCGATCTGCACGGCAAGGAAAGCGCGCTGCTATTCACATCGGCCTTCGTCGCCAACGACACCACGCTGACGACCTTGCAAACGCTGATGCCCGAAGTCGTAATTTTTTCGGACGCCAAAAACCATGCGTCGATGATCGCCGGCATCCGCAACGGCGGCAAAGAAAAGCGCATCTTCAAGCATAACGATGTCGTCGATCTCGAACGCCAGCTCAAGTCCGTCGATATCGCCCGTCCGAAGATCATCGCTTTCGAGAGCGTGTACTCCATGGACGGCGCCATCGCGCCCATCGCCGCCATCGCCGACTTGGCGAAAAAATACAATGCCATGACGTATCTCGATGAAGTGCATGCGGTGGGCATGTATGGGCCACGCGGCGGCGGTATTGCCGAACGCGACGGCGTGATGCATCGCATCGACATCATCAACGGCACGCTGGCCAAGGGCTTCGGCGTGATGGGCGGCTATATCGCCGCTACCGCCGACATCTGCGACGCCATCCGCTCGTTCGCCCCCGGTTTTATTTTTACGACCTCAGTCGCGCCAGCGATCGCCGCCGGCGCATTGGCCAGCATCCGTCACCTCAAAACGTCGAGCGTCGAACGCGAGAAGCATCAGGAGCGCGCGCGCACCCTGAAGCGCAAGCTCAAGAACGCAGGCTTGCCGGTGCTCGATAATCCCAGCCACATCGTGCCCGTGATGATCGGCGATCCCGTCCATACCAAGCAAGTGTCGGACGCCTTGCTCGACCAGTTCGGCATCTACGTGCAGCCGATCAATTATCCGACTGTCCCGCGCGGCACAGAGCGGCTGCGTTTTACGCCGACGCCGCTGCACACAGATGCCGACATGGATAAGCTGGTCGCAGCGCTGAATACTTTGTTCGCGGAGTGCCCCATGAGCCTTGCCGCGGTGACGGCCGCCGAGTAATTGGCTGGGGTCAGCCGCAGGAGGAGCGGCATCGGCATGAACGATGACAGCAGGCTCGACGACGTCAGATCGTTTTTTGCGAGCATGCTGGCTGCAGCAAGCGGTTCGTCAGATCCCCGGTTGCAGCGGATTTTCGCCGACGTGCGGCGAGAGGCTTTTCTGCCGCCTGGGCCGTGGCAGATCATGGTCGATCACTGCTACCTCACCACCCCGAGCGCCGATCCGATTTTCCTCTATCAGAACGTGCTGGTGGCGCTGGATGCTGCGCGCGGGATCAACAATGGCGAGCCGTTTCTGCACGCCAAATGGATCGGAAAAACTGCGCTGCAAGCGGGCGAAAGCGTCGTTCATATCGGTGCCGGTACAGGGTATTACACGGCGTTGCTGGCCGAACTCGTGCGGCCCGGCGGTACGGTGACCGCATTCGAGTTGCAGCCGACGCTGGCAGCTGCCGCCGAGCAAAACCTCAAACCCTACTCAAACGTATCAGTGATTACCGGCGACGCGGTTATGGAGGTAATTCCAGCCGCCGATCTCATCTACGTCAATGCCGGTGTCGTCGCGCCGCCGTTGTCCTGGATGCAAGCTTTGAAGCCCAACGGCCGCATGATCCTGCCGTGGCGGCCGAACTCTGAGACCGGGCTGGCGATCATGATCCGGCGCTGCGATGACGGTTTTGAAGTTGAGCCGTTGATGCACGCCTACTTCATTCCGTGCGTCGGCGCGTCCAATGCTGCAACGACGCAGAAAACGCCGAGCTACGTCGACGCCTGGCGGTCCCGCTCGATTCGATTGCGCGCGACCACGGCCCCCGACGAGACGGCTACGGCGATCTACGCGGACCTCTGGTTCTCATCGCGACAGGTCGCCGACGGTCAATAACGCGGAGTGCGCTGCATTTACCTAAAATGCACGTAAAGATTGCAATTGGGCGTTGTTTCCCGCAACTTCTGAGTGTTCCCATCGATCGGGGCGGGTCTAGAACCGTCGGGATTTGCGATGGGATGCCGGTGCATAAACCGTGGTTAGTCTGGGTAAATAGACGTTACGCCCTCGGACCCACGGCACTGTCGACAGCC
>JANXWC010000211.1 GCA_025351355.1 Hyphomicrobiaceae bacterium | reverse complement strand
CGGCGATGGTCCCATCCGGTTCGACCAGCAGATTGCCTTGATGCATGTCGCCGTGAAAGAAGCCGTCGCGCATGGCGTGGCGCAGGAACGAGCGCATGGCCGTCTGCCCCAGTGCTTTGAGGTCATGGCCGGCCGTCCGCAATCGCGCCTTGTCGCCGATGGCGATACCGTCGATCCACTCGATGGTCAGCACACGGCGGCTGGTGCGACGCCAATCGACCTCGGGCACGCGGAAACGGCCATCAGGTAGCGTGCGGTCATTGCGAATATTGTCGGCCATTTCAGATATGGCAGCGGCCTCCAATCGCAGGTCCATCTCGAGTTGTGTCGTCTCGGCAAGGTTCTTCACCACTGCCGTTGGCTGCAAGCGACGGATCGGCGGATGCAAACGCTCGATGAGTTGAGCCGCGAACCGGTAGCTGTCGAGATCAGCCTTGAAGCGACGCTCCACTTGGGGACGCAGGATCTTCACCGCTACGTCGCGCCGCGCCCCCGTCACCTTGTCGATGGTGACGGCCTTGTGCACCTGCGCGATGGATGCAGCCGCGATCGCCGGACCGAAGCACGCAAAATGATCTTCGAGTTTTCCGCCGAGCGCCTCCTCGACTGCACGGCGCGCTTCCTTTTCAGGAAACGGCGGCAGCTTGTCCTGCAGATGCGCGAGATCGCGGGCGAGATCCGGCCCGATCAGATCACCACGCGTAGCGAGAAACTGCCCGAGCTTGATGTAGGATGGACCGAGCTTCGTCAGCGCACTGGCAACCCGCGTCTCGCGCGGGCGGCGACGCTGGAACGGCAACATGACCAGCCGCAGCGGCGCGGTCAGTAGGATCGCCAGTCGCACCGCCAGCGGCGGCGTAATGCCCTTGGGCACGAAGCGCACGCCATGCAATGCCAGCACAAGTCCGGCGCGGCTTAGTCTGACGATGTTGACGATTGCGGAAGACACCGATTGAAGCCGCCGAAAAATCCAAGGGACGTGATGCCTTATGGCTGTGTTCGCCGTGCCTGCATACAGGACACCCCGTCACCGGCAGTGGCTATCAACGGAAAGTGGGCTATCGAGTCCGTGATAGGAACATAATAAGAACAACATCGGCCCGCGGGTCGCGTGCGCTTTGTGGCGAAGAAAGAAGCCGGAGAAGCCAGTTCGGCATCGATTGCAACACAACCTCCCGCTTGCCAATAGGGCGCCAGCGGCGCACGTTTCGCCATAGTTCTGCTGTCTCATCCGGGTGTTGCAAACGCCGATGTGGAGATTTGCATATGGTGATATTCCCCGGCGTTGTGCGCGCTATCCTGCTGCGATGGGCGGCTTTGATCCTGATCCTCGTGCCGTCGGCCACCCGTGCCGACACGCAAGAAGTCGATCTGCTGCTGGTGCTAGCCGCCGACGTGTCGCGCAGCATCGATGATGCCAAATTCAAGCTTCAACGCGACGGTTACGCCTCCGCCATCGCCGATCCCGCTATCGTCAGGGCCATGCAATCGGCCGGTCCGAAGCGACGCATTGGATTGATTTTCATCGAATGGGCCGGGGTCGGCGAAACCAAGATCGTCGTCGATTGGACCAGTATCGGCAGCGAGGCGGAGGCCAAGACATTCGCCGACGCCGTACTCGCCGCACCACGACCGTTCTATGGCCGCACCTCCATTGCCGGCGCAATCGATGTTGGCATGGAACAGTTGCGCGCGAGCCCGCTGAAGTCGGATCGCCGCATCATCGATATCTCCGGCGACGGCACGAACAATTCAGGTCGCGATATTACGGCCGCGCGCGATACGGCAACGGCTGCCGGCATTACGGTCAACGGCATCGTCATTCTGTCGGCCGTGCCGTTACCCTTCAATCCAGCGCACACGCATCCTCCCGGCGGCTTGCTGGCTTATTACCAGAACAACGTGATCGGGGGCCCCGGCAGCTTCGCCATCGCCGCTGATGGCTTTGAAACGTTCGGCCAAGCCTTGCGCAGCAAGCTGATCAAGGAAATCGCCAGCGACATGGCAGGTGGGCCAGGATAGGTCGTCTCCAATACGGCGTCCGCCTTGCGCGCGATTGCGATTTCGCGAGAACTTCGCTTTATATGGCACGCCCTATGCCCCGGAGACTGACCGCCATGACCGAGCCCGCGCGCGCGCGCCAGAACACTATCGCTCCCGATACAACGGGCACGAACTTCTTTCGCGCCGACGCTTCCCTCGCCGATCTGCTGCAGGTCTATCTAGCGCCCGAGTTGTGGCAACACATCGAGCCGCATCTTGATCGGCTTGGCGCGCTCGCCGGCGATGAACTCGATACTTGTGCCCGGCTTGCCGACCGGCACACGCCGGTCCTCCACCATCGCGATCGCTTCGGCCGCGACGAGCAGCGCATCGAATACCATCCGGCCTATCGGGAACTCGAGCGCGTGGCCTTTGGCGAATTCGGCATTCACGCCATGTCGCATCGAGCGGGCATTCTTGGCCATCCCGGCACCTATCCGGCCGTCGCCAAGCACGCCTTCACCTATCTCTTCAATCAAGCCGAATTCGGCCTGGGCTGCCCGATCAACGTCACCGACGGCGCGGCCATGCTGCTGTCACGCTTTGGCGACGAAAAACTGAAAGCCAGATATCTCGACGGGCTGACGCAAACGGACATGACGCGGCTGACGCAAGGCGCGCAGTTCATGACGGAGAAGGAGGGCGGCTCTGACGTTGGCTCGCTGACCACATCGGCAAAACAAATCGATGGCCAGTGGCGTCTTTATGGCGAGAAATGGTTCTGTTCGAATGCCGACGCACCGCTCGCCATGCTGCTGGCACGTCCCGAAGGTGCCGTGTCGGGCACGCGCGGCGTCGGCCTGTTTTTGATGCCGCGGCAGCTCGATGATGGCAGCCAGAACCACTATCGCATCATCAGGCTGAAGGAAAAGCTCGGCACGCGCTCGATGGCGTCCGGCGAAATCAAATTCGAGGGTGCCATCGCCTATCCCGTCGGGCGGCTCGATCGCGGCTTCCTGCAGATGGCCGAGATGGTCAACTGGTCGCGGTTGTCGAACGGCGTCAAATCGACGGCACTGATGCGACGCGCGCTGCACGACGCGCTCACCGTCGCGCGCGGACGCTCGGCGTTTGGCAAGCGGGTTATCGATCTGCCGCTGGCCCGCCGGCAACTCATGAAGATCATGCTACCGCTCGAGCAGGCGTTATCGATGTGCTTTGCAACCGCGCGCGCGCTCGACCGCGCTGAACTTGAAGGCAGTCAGGAGGCAGCCACCCTGCTCCGTTTACTGACGCCGGTGCTCAAATTCCGCGCCACCCGCGATGCGCGCAAAGTCTGCGGCGACGCGCTAGAAATGCGCGGCGGTGTTGGTTACATCGAGGAATTCGCCTGTGCGCGGCTGTTGCGTGACGCCCACCTTGGCTCGATCTGGGAAGGCACCGGCAATATCGTGGCGATCGACGCCCTGCAGCGCGCCGTCGGCCGGCACGGCGCGGAAGGCGCGTTGCTCGCCGATCTGCACGCCCGCATCGACGAGGCGACGCTCGCACCCGCCGCGTTCCGCCAGCGTTTGCGCGACATCGCTGATAAGGCCATAGCCATGGCACGCACCGTTGCCCACAACTCCGGCAACGAAGCCGACGCCCGCCGAGCCACCAGCGCGCTCTATCATGCGACCAGCGCCGTCTTCATGACCTCGGAAGCGCAGCATATTCACGCTCGTCGCGGCGATGCGCGCCGCTTGCTGCTTGCGAGATTGGTGCTCGACCACCGCCTGGCGTCCGGCGATCCCTTCGCCGTTGGCCGCGCCGATCACGAACAGCGCTGCGCCGAGATCCTGCTGTCGGACGCCCCAGCGTCAATTGAGACCGTCGCCAGCCTGCTGGTGTCATGACGCGTCACTTCACAGATGCTGAATTGCACGGCCATTAAATACGCAGGTGTTGCAATTTGATTTCTGAGATTGCCACGACACCACGCGCCTGGCCCCCGCGACTTCAGCGCGCCAATAGCTGACAGACGAATGATGGTGCGAGTGACACGAAGCGGACGATCAAAGAAATGGACGCACAGCGTCTGAAGCGAACAATGGTACGGTCTCTCGGCGAGCGCTGAGCAATCACGTTTTGTTGCGCCCAAAAAGGCAGCCTATGATCCCCCCCATAATTCCAAAGACAGCCACTCCGACATCTGAGCGTGCGACAAGTACCCCTCCTCAACAGAGGATCGGGCTCTGGAAAAGCCTTGGACCGGGCCTCGTGACTGGCGCCGCAGACGACGACCCCAGCGGAATCGCGACCTATAGCCAGGTTGGCGCGCAATTTGGGTATAGCCTGGCCTGGACGATGCTGTTCAGCTTTCCGCTGATGGCCGTGATCCAGGAGATTGCAGCACGGATCGGAAGTGTCACCGGCTTCGGCATCGCCCAAAATCTCCGGCGGCATTATTCGCCGTGGCTGCTGCGGACGGTCGTTGTTTTCCTGGTCATTGCCAATGTAATCAATTTGGGCGCCGATCTTGGTGCCATGGGCGCAGCGCTGGCGCTGATAATTGGCGGCCACGAACTTCTTTACACTGGTCTGTTCGGCGTCGCCTGTGTCGTGCTTGAGACGTTCATTAGCTATGCCCGGTATGCCACGATACTCAAATGGGCCACGCTCTCCCTCTTTGCCTATGTTGCCGTCGTCTTTGCGGCGAACGTGCCCTGGACTACGGCACTTTATGCAACGTTGGTTCCGCATTTCATTTTTGATGCGCCCCACGCGATGGCTCTCGTGGCCGTCCTTGGAACGACGATCAGCCCCTACTTGTTCTTCTGGCAGGCGGGTCAGGAAGTCGAAGAACTACACCGCAGACACGTAAAGCCGCTGTGCATCGCCCCGCGTGATGCAGGGCCGGAACTGGCCCGCATTCGCACCGATACTATTGTGGGAATGGGTGTTTCAAATCTCATCGCGATCTTCATTATCTTTGCGACCGCCGCCACATTGAACGCCCATGGTGTGACCAATATCCAGACATCGTCGCAAGCTGCAGAAGCTTTGAGACCGATTGCTGGTCAATTCACTTTCGCTCTCTTTGCAGCCGGTATCGTCGCGACCGGGATGCTGGCAGTACCAATCCTGGCGGGTTCGGCAGCTTACGGAGTGAGTGAGGTCTTCCGTTGGACCGAAGGGCTTGATCGTCGCCCGAAAGAGGCCAAGGCATTTTATGCGACAATCGCCGGTGCGACAGTATGCGGCGTGGCGCTGAACTTCAGCTCGCTCGACCCAATCAGAGCGCTTTATTGGAGCGCCGTCATCAACGGTGTACTTGCCGCGCCACTGATGGCGGTCATGATGGTCGTTGCAATGAACCCCCGCATCATGGGGCGATTGACGCTCCCGCGCTCATTGCTTGTGATGGGTTGGCTGGCAACCGCAGTGATGGCATTGGCAACATTCGGCTTCTTGCTGATATGACAAGCGTACGAAGAAGAGAACAGCGCTTGGCGCGAACAATTCACACCGCCAGATGGCGGAATTCGGCCAGCACCTTGGCATAGACATCGCGCTTGAAGGGCACGATCAGCCGGGGCAAATCGGCCATCGGCGCCCAGCGCCACGTCTCGAATTCCCGCTCGTGCCCGGGTGGCGCGATGTCGATCTCACTTTCCTCGCCGTCAAAGCGCATGGCAAACCACCGTTGCATCTGGCCGCGATAACGACCACCCCAGATCCGCCCCAGCAGGTCCGGCGGCAGATCGTACGGATACCATTCGGCGCTTTCGCCGATGATGGTGGCTGACTGGATGCCGGTTTCCTCACGCAGTTCGCGCACGGCTGCGGCGGCCGGCTCTTCGCCAGTGTCGATCCCGCCCTGCGGCATCTGCCAGAACGCCGAATAGTTGCCCTGATTGGGTGAATTGATCCGCCGGCCGACCCAGACCTCGCTTTGCCGGTTGAGCAGCATGATCCCGACGCAGGGACGATAGGGCAGTGAATTTGGATCGACGGCCATGATCAAATGCCTTGAGTGCTGAATTTGAGTGTTGAATTCGACTGCAAAGCTGAAACGACATTGGGCGCCTCTCGGCGCCCAATGCAAAGAAGAGGTACTAAAAATTATTGCTTTTTCTCTTCAGCCTTAGTCGGCTGACCGTCCTGCGGCTTCACAGTATCAGCTGGAATGACCTCGGCAGATTTAGGCGGCGGCGCGCTGACTTCGCCGCGAATGAGCTTCAGCGCATATTGCAGCTGCGCGTCTTTTTCCGGTTCTTTCGGCACGTACGCCGACGATCCCGATTCTTCGACTTTGCCCTTCGGAGTTTCGCCTTGCAAATGGCCTTTCAGGCTAGCTTCACCGCGCGGTTTTTCGACTGTCTTAGGTTTCAATTCCGGCGGCAATTCATTTTCGATCGTCATATCGGGATCAATGCCTTTGGCCTGGATCGATCGTCCTGACGGTGTGTAATAGCGGGCTGTCGTCAAACGCAGCGCGCCATTCTGGCCGAGTGGAATGATCGTCTGGACACTGCCCTTGCCGAACGAGCGCGTGCCAACGATGGTTGCCCGCTTGTGGTCTTGCAATGCACCGGCCACGATCTCTGACGCCGACGCGGAGCCGCCGTTGATCAGCACAACGATCTGCTTGCCGTCGCTGATATCGCCCGGCCGTGCGTTGGCCCGCTGCGTCTCCTCAAGATTGCGACCCTTGGTCAGCACGATGGCGCCCTTCTCCAGGAAGTCATCGGAAACCGATATCGCCTGATCCAGCAATCCGCCCGGATTGTTGCGGAGATCGATGACGTAGCCGCGCGCCTGCTTATCTGCCCCCAACTGCTTCTTCAGCGCTTCCACCTGTTTGACCAGGCTGGAATGCGTCTGCTCGTTGAAGGTCGACAGTTTCGCATAAATGATATCGCCTTCGAGACGCGACTTTACGGCCTGGACGCGGATGGTGTCACGCACCACCTTGATCTCGAACGGCTCGTCGCGGCCCTTGCGGACAATCGTCAGCGTGATCGGTGTATTGACGAGGCCGCGCATCTTTTCGACGGCTTCTTCCAGCGTCAGCCCTTGGATCTGCGTGCCGTCGAGCGCGGTGATGAGATCGTTGGTCTGCACGCCGGCCTTGGCAGCCGGCGTCTCATCCATCGGCGAGACGACCTTGATGACGCCGTTCTCCATCGTCACTTCGATGCCGAGACCGCCGAATTCGCCGCGCGTCTGCACCTGCATGTCCTTGAAGCTTTTCGGCGTCATGTAGGACGAGTGAGGATCGAGTGACGCCAGCATGCCATTGATCGCAGATTCGATCAGTTTGCTGTCGTCGGGCTTCTCGACATAGTCGTTGCGCACGCGTTCGAGCACGTCGCCGAACAGGTCGAGTTGTCGATAGATCTCGTTGTTGGGCGATGTCGCTGAGTAACTTTGCGTGATATTGAACACCGTGCTGGCACCAGCCAAGCCCGCCATGCTCATGAATGTCCAGAAAGCGACGTCTGTCTTGCGGCTCATCCTGCTACCTTTCGCGCGGTTTCTGCCCACCAAGGTCCCGGATCTATGGGTCGCTGGTTTTTCCGGAATTCAACGTACAGGACCGGAGCAGTCTCCTGTGTCTTCACTGAGGCGGACTTGGAAGCCGCCACCATTAGCCCGATCGGCTCACCAGCCAGAACGAAATCGCCTACCTGCGCATTGATTTGCGATAGACCCGCAAGCAACACATGATAGCCGCCACCGGCATTAACAATCAAGATCTGCCCGTAACTGCGAAACTCTCCTGCATACATGACCCACCCGTCGCTTGGCGCAATCACCTGCCCGCCAGACCGAGTTTCGATCACGATACCATCGCTTCGGCCCGACTGGGTCCGGTCACCAAACGCCTGAATTTGTCGGCCTTGAGCAGGGAGCAGCAATTGCCCCCGTGCCTGCTCGAAGGGGATAGCGGGCTGAATGCGCCCGGGTGAAGCCATGGCGAGTTTCTCGCCGGGCTGCAAGGTGATCGACGGCCTGAGATCATCGGCGGATTTCGCAGCACCGGGCAACCGCTTCGGCGCGGCTGCTTGATCCGTGCTTGATGGGGCCGCATTGCCTGCCAACTCACGCTCATAAGCCCCAAGCCGCGTCTTTTCGGCAATTGATTTGTCCAACTTGCCGATAAACTCGTTGATGTCGGTTATGTTCCGGGCGAAATCGGCTGCATCCTTGCGGACCTGCGCCAGTTCTTTCTGCCGCTCGGCCAGCCCACGCTTGCGCTCTTCGAGCAATGACGCCACCTGCCGCCTGTTGTCTTCCAGCCGCGACTTCTCCTCACGCTGCCGGTCGCCGGCTTGTCGGCTCTCATCGATGATACGCGCAAGCGCATCTAATTTAGATGATAATTCAACGGCTTGACCACGCAATTCAGGAAATGCTGAGGCCATAAGCATGGCGCTGCGGACCATCGTCAGTGCATCCTCACGGCGCGTCACCATGACGGGGGGTGGATTGCGCCCCATCCGCTGCATGGCGGCCAGCAAGCTGGAAATCGATCCGTGGCTTTTGGCGAGAGAACCGCGGATCAGTTCGTCCTGCGCTTCCAGTTCTCCCAGTCGCGCCTCGATGGACGTTAATTGGGCTTCGCTGGCCTGCACCGCCTTAGCGCCCTCGATCAGTCGGGCGTTCAGAGCCTCGCTGTCTTTGGTCAATCGCTCGATATCGGCTTGCAGCTCCTTGTCACGCCGCTGCGCTTCCTTGCGCGCCTCTTCGCGTTGGTATCGGGTCGCCTCGAGTTGACGTTTTTCCTCGGTGGCATCACGCGTCTGCGCAAACGCGGAGGCAGCGATGCCGAAAAATACGGCAAACGACAGCACAATCGTCGGAAACCGAACAGGTGGCCAAAAGATCAAATTATCACTCTCTCATGGCGACGGTTGATCCAAGATTTACTCTTAATCAACATTGTGTTCCCGAATCGGCTCTGACCGTATCATTGCTCAATCGCCTTAAAGAAATCACGACAATTATGGCGCGCATACGTTGCCGCGCCGTTCTAACGCAGCAACCTACTGCGGTCGCGCGAACAAAACTCTGCTAAGACGGCCATGTTTGATCGCCGGTAAGCGGCAAACAAGCGGGTGAAAAAAGGTCAATAACGACAACCTTGCCCGACGACATAAGCGGGAGTGTTCGATGACTTTGCTCAGCCAATACCTGGTTCCGGCTTCCGTTGCCTTGGTATTTCTGGTGCTATGCGCCGGCCTCTGGACCTTGTTGCGCGGCAACAACGCAAATCTCAGCCAAACCTTGATGCGCTGGCGCGTAGGATTGCAATTCGGCGCTATCGTGCTGATCATGTTGGCCGTCTATTTCAAACGCGCGGCCTGACGCCAAGTCAGTCATCCCATCCGATTGAAGGTCAAAATCCCGTGGTCGTTCTGAACAAGATTTACACCCGCACCGGAGACGATGGAACGACGGCGCTCGGGTCCGGCCAACGGCTGAAAAAGTACAATCTGCGTGTGGAATCGTACGGGACCGTTGACGAAGCGAATGCCGCCATCGGCATGGCGCGCATTCATCTGGGCGGCCAACCGCCAGACCTTGAAGCGATGCTGTTCCGTATTCAGAATGACATGTTCGACCTCGGCGCCGACCTTTGCGTCCCCGACACCGGCGAAAAATTACCTTACGAGCCACTGCGCATCACCGATGCGCAGGTGACCCGCCTCGAACAAGAGATCGACGCCATGAACCAATTCCTGAGCCCGCTGCGCTCCTTCGTGTTGCCGGGCGGCACGGCTGGAGCCGCAGCCCTCCATGTGGCGCGGACGGTCACACGCCGCGCCGAACGCCTGATCGTTGCACTAGCCGACCAGGCGGATGAACTGGTCAATCCGGCGGCGATAAAATACGCCAACCGCTTATCCGATTTCCTGTTCGTCGCCAGCCGCTACGCCAACGACCGCGGCGGCCTCGACGTGCTTTGGGTCCCGGGCAAGAATAGGTAAATCCGACCGTCTCCGACACATGTGGCCGCCGACAGCTTGGCAACCCTGCCCCAAACGTCAACATGATTTATTGACACGTTTTCGGCGTGGCCCTACCGTGACTTTCGCATTTGCGAGATCCAATAGCGGCGATCCCTGGAGCTGATATCGATGAAAGTCGTAGTGCCGGTCAAACGCGTGGTCGACTATAACGTCAAGATCCGCGTCAAGTCGGATGGGTCCGGCGTGGAACTGGCCAACGTCAAAATGAGCATGAATCCGTTCGATGAAATCGCCATCGAGGAAGCGTTGCGCCTGAAGGAAAAGGGCATCGTGACGGAAATTATCGCCGTCTCGGTCGGACCGACAAAATCGCAGGAAACCATCCGTACTGCGTTATCGATGGGCGCCGATCGCGGCATCCTCGTGGAAACCGCTGAAACCGACGTGCTCGAGCCGCTGACGGTCGCCAAGCTTCTCAAAGCGATCATCGCCACCGAGAACCCGAAACTCGTCATTCTCGGTAAGCAGGCTATCGATGACGACTGCAACCAAACCGGTCAGATGCTGTCTGCGCTGCTCGACTGGCCGCAGGCAACCTTTGCGTCGAAGGTGGTGATCGAGGGTGACAGTGCGCTAGTGACGCGTGAAATTGACGGTGGTCTGCAGACACTCGGCATGACGTTACCGATTATCGTCACGACGGATCTCCGTTTGAACGAACCGCGCTATCCTTCATTGCCTAATATCATGAAGGCCAAAAAGAAACCGCTCGACATCAAGAAGCCGGCCGACCTCGGCGTCGACATCACGCCGCGGCTGAAGGTGCTCAAGACAGTGGAGCCAGCCGGGCGCAAGGCGGGTGTGAAGGTGGCCGACGTCAAGGAACTCGTGCTGAAACTCAAGAATGAAGCGGGCGTGCTGCAATGACGGTTCTGCTGTTTGCCAAACACGACAACAACAAGCTCAACGATGCCACGCGTAAGGCATTGACGGCAGCCAAGGCCATGGGCGGCGGCGTGCATGTGCTGGTGGCCGGCACGGGGTGCCAATCGGTGGCTGAAGCCGCCGCCAAGCTGGATGGCGTTGAAAAGGTACTATTGGCGGATGCGCCGCAGTACGAACACCGGTTGGCCGAGCCACTGTCGGCGCTCATCGTTGCGTTGGCCGGTCCCTACAGTCATCTCGTGGCACCCGCCACCACCACCGGTAAAAATGTGATGCCGCGCGTGGCCGCCACCCTCGACGTAATGCAGCTTTCCGAAATCACCAAGGTGATATCGGCCGATACATTTGAGCGCCCGATCTATGCCGGCAATGCTATTCAGACCGTGCAGTCAACCGACGCCAAAAAGGTGATCACGGTGCGCACGGCCTCCTTCCAGGCCACTGCCGACGGCGCTGCAAGCGCACCGATCGAAGCCGCTGCCGCCGTCGCCGACCCCGGTAAATCGCAGTTCAAGGGCGAGGAAGTCGCCAAGTCCGACCGTCCGGAATTGGCCGGCGCGCGCATCGTCGTCTCCGGCGGACGCGGCATGGGTTCGGGCGAGAATTTCAAGAAGTACATTGAGCCGGTGGCTGACAAGCTCGGCGCTGCCATGGGTGCCTCGCGCGCTGCCGTCGACGCAGGCTTCGTGCCGAATGACTATCAGGTCGGCCAGACCGGCAAGGTGGTAGCCCCCGAGCTGTACGTGGCCGTCGGCATTTCCGGTGCCATCCAACATCTCGCCGGAATGAAGGACAGCAAGGTGATCGTCGCCATCAACAAAGACGCCGATGCGCCGATCTTCCAGGTGGCCGATTATGGTTTGGTCGGAGACCTTTTCACCATCATGCCCGAGCTGAAAGCCGAACTCGATAAAGCCGGTTGAGCAGTTCGATCCGGACGGGTTGACCGCATGCAGACCTTACAATTCGTCATGGCCGCGGAGGCGGCTACCCAGGCAAGCCGATTGAAGCGCCAGCAAGCGCGACATTGTAAGGTCAGCGTCCTGTGTTCGCGCCACGTGCCGCGGGATCTTGGTTGGGTGGCCGCCTCCGCGACCATGATGGACGTTACACGGTGTTGGCGCACACCACAGTGGCTTTGGAGCAAAGACTCATGACCGCCTCGGCGCTCAATCCGGCAACCGATGGCAAGACCGCCGCGGTCATCATCCGCAAAGTAGGCATCATCGGTGCCGGCCAAATGGGCAACGGCATTGCCCATGTTGCGGCCCAGGCCGGCTACCGCGTCGCCATCAGCGATCTGAAGGCTGAAAACTTCGACAAGGCCATCGACACCATAACCCGCAATATGACGCGGCAGGTCAACAAGGGCCTGATGAAAGATGTCGATATGCGCGCGTCGCTCGACCGCATCGAATTCGCACCCGGATACGAGAATTTCGCTGACTGCGATCTGGTCATCGAAGCCGCCGTTGAGGAAGAAGCGGTCAAGCGCCGCATTTTCCAGGAGCTATGCCCGAAACTGAAAAAGGGTACGATCGTCGCCTCCAACACCTCGTCGATCTCCATTACGCGGCTGGCCGCTGTCACCGACCGTCCCGAAAAATTCATCGGCATCCATTTCATGAATCCGGTGCCGGTCATGCAGCTGGTGGAACTCATCCGCGGCATCGCGACCGACGATGCGACTTTCGCCGAGACGCGCAGGTTCGTCGAGACGCTCGGCAAGTCGATCGCGGTGAGCGAAGATTTTCCGGCCTTCATCGTCAACCGCATCCTGCTGCCGATGATCAATGAAGCTGTTTACACGCTCTATGAGGGCGTCGGCACCGTCGACAGCATCGACAAGGCCATGAAACTCGGCGCCAACCATCCGATGGGCCCGCTGGAACTGGCCGACTTCATCGGCCTCGATACCTGCCTGTCCATCATGCAGGTGCTGCACCTCGGATTGTCCGACAGCAAATATCGGCCCTGCCCCTTGCTGGTGAAATACGTCGAAGCCGGCTGGCTCGGCCGCAAGACCAAGCGCGGGTTTTACGACTATCGCGGCGACAAGCCAGTGCCGACGCGGTGAGGTGCATTCATCCCTTCTGCATCTCGACGTAGCCCGACAAGTTATTCGTGCGAAAGGCAATACGAGCCTGCGCGAGCCGTCAGCGTTCGTCCTGGCCGCGAAGGCGGTCATCCACGACAAGCGACAGCCGACGAACTGGCGCCGGCTTCTGCCGCGCTGCAGAGAGTCTCGATCCTTTTATGAAGCCGACGAGGTGTAGAGAGTTGTCGTGGATAGCCGCCTGCGCGGCCATGACGAAGTTCGGGGTTCTGACGGATCACGCCGGAACGGCAAAATCCGGCGCGTCGATCAGCAGCGCGACCGCGTCGCGATTGATGGCATCAGCCATAGTGCCTTGCAGCGAACGCGACGGTGGCAACGGATCGCCGTCCGCGATGAGGCCTTCCACGTGCACGACCAACGCCTCCGCCGCGTTGACGCGCGCTTCATCTAACGTCGCGCCCGCCGAAATACATCCGGGAAAGTCGGGAAATGAGACGCCGTAGTCGCTGTCGGCATCCTTGTGGATCAGCCCGATATAGCTCGTCATGCCTATCCCCTTGGTGCAGTTTTATATTGAACCCCATAGAGTTGCTTGAGGTGCGGGCGCCTGTAGGGTGCAATAGCCCCACCTTGGCGGCGTATTGCACCGGAGCAAGATAGACGCGGCTTCGAAAGCGATGGCGCAGCCCAGCGCGGTGCAATTCGGCTAAAACGCCTATTGCATCCTACATCCCCGCATCGTTCTCACCCCACCGGTGCGACTTTGATGGCGGGCGTTGCCTGTCGACCAGCGCCGTCGGCGCCATTGGCGCCGTTGGGCCCGTGCGCTTCGGTCAATACCATCAGCAGCGGTGTCAGGCCGGCGGTTTCGACCAGCTTGAAAATCTCGATGTCGGCGCGCGCGCGCGGGCTCCAACCGGCGATCTGCAGCGCCCGCTCGGCCTTTGAAAACAGCCCGTGATTGCGGATGATGCCGGTGCTGACGGCTTCCTCCTCCGCGCCGCCGCGTGCCTTGGTCTCTTCGGCAAATTTTTTGCGTATCTCGGTCAGGTCGGTGTTGCTGCCCGACGATTCCTCAGCCCGCAAAAGCTTCAGTTCGCTGGGTGTCGGCCACACCACCAACTCCAGATCACTCAGCACGCCGGCGAGCTGGTTCATGGCCAGCGCCTTCGAACTTTCCTCGGGATTGTTGGGATCGGCTCCATAGAGGTTGGGCGTGACCAGATAGGATTTCTTGTGGTGGTGGACGAAATGTCGCCGCACCCATTCGATGTCGGCGCCCGGTGCGCGCGCGATCGCCGTCTCGATGGCGCCGTTGATCTGGCGGATCACCGTGCCCGACGGACGGACCGGCGGCGGTTCTCTTTCCGGGTTGATCGCTGCCAGCGCCAGCAACCCGAGATCGATGCCGACTGTCGCCAGCAGCGCGATCAAATCGCGGCCGGTGATCGGCTCACCATCCGACGTGGCTCCCGCGGCGCGACCGGTGAACACATAACTGAACAGGCTCTTCGTGTAGGCGCCGATGTTTTTCCAAAGGTTTTTGACCGCGTTGGCGACGCCGGCGGGTCCTTCGTTGAACACGGCCTCGCGCAGCTTCAGTTGTGCGGGTTGCTCGGCTTGTTCGGCCGCCTGCAGCAAGCGCTGCGCCAACGTCGGATCTGCACACACACCGGGCGTTCCCGCCGGCACCGACACCGATTGCGCCAGCGCGCGCATGTCCGCGCCTGTCGACTTGCCCAGTTCGTTGCTGCGCGCGACGATGTTGCGGGCGCGACCGCGGATTTCGGATGCCTTGGCCTCAAAGCGCTTCTGCCGTTCCTCGACCGTACCGCCCTCCAGGCCCTCGGCCGCCTTCTTCAATTCCTCCACATCGGCCTGGACGGGGGTGAGCCACGCACGCGTCATGCCGTCGCGCAGGCTGGTGACGCTGTCGCGTACGCTGCGGCGCGCGTTATAGAGCGGCCCGCGACCGGCGCCGGAAGCGGTGCCGCAACTGCCACCGCTGGTCTCTTCGCGGCTCATCTGGCTGTCGGACCACGTCACCACGCTATCAAGCTGACCACGCACCGCGTCCAGTCGCGCCGAGATGATGCCGCTGGCGTCGCGGGCGTCTTCGGTCAGGCCTGAGAGCCCGGTCCGCGTCGCTTCCTCGCCCGAGATCAGGCTCCACCAGAAGCCGTAGCCGAAACCGATCGACCACAGCGCCAGGAACACATAGAGCGGGAAGGTGATCATCCGCTCCTTGACGCTGCGTTTGACGCCGAAACTTTCGCGCAGCATCAGCCACATCAGGAACGTCAGCGCCACGACGACGCCAATGACCAGGATATCGTTGGAGATCGAGAACCCTTCGCCGGCAGGCTTGTTCGCGGTGGTCGACACGCCGACGATGAAGTCGCGCATGCCGTGCCAGGTGGCGTATCCGGAGATGAACAGCAGCATGATCGAGGCGACGCCGATCAACGTATTGCGGCCGAAAATATAGTCGACCGTGCGCGCCCAAAGCGGCGTCTGCGCCGTGCTCGTATCAGGCATATGTTCCCCCGTCGAAATCCCCAGACAGCATTGTAGCCTGCTCTCAGTGATCGCGCGAGCGAGAAGCAACGCAACCGCTGTGCTTGACGAGTTTTCGTCTTGAACTTTGACTAACCCGACAACAATCACCGGTTGATGGTTG
>JANXWC010000183.1 GCA_025351355.1 Hyphomicrobiaceae bacterium | reverse complement strand
TTTACCGTGTTTCCGCACACTTGAGTATGCGGTCGCTCGGCGCGGCACGCTGGTAAAGTATCTGGTCGAGTAACGTGTTGGTGGTGAAGATGCGTAGAGTTCTGCGAAGCCTGGCATATGCCGTGGCAGCATTGCTGGGGTTGGTTATCGCCGTCCCTCTGATGAGTGCGATGCCGGCCCAGGCAGACGATGAGATCTTGGACCCGCCACGGCAATTCAGCGAGGCCCTGCAGAACGCGCCGGGCAATGCGGATAAACGTCCCGTTACAGCGAAATTTGACGAGGTCGACGCCGTTGCAGCCTTGGAAGGCATCGGCACCGCGCTGGCCGAGGTTGGAGATGGCGGTACCTACGTCTGGCACCGCCGCGATGGCGTTCTCTCCGGCATGGCGCAGCCGTCGGCATCCTTCAAGGACTTGCTCGGCCACCCCTGCCGCCATCTGACGGTGATGTTGAACACCTACGGCCGCTCAAGCCGCATCGACGGCATTGCCTGCCGCACGGCGCATGGGCGCTGGGAACTCGCAGGTTAAGTTCAGATCAGGCCAAGATCGGCCAATTTCATGACGTGGTGATCGGCGCCGACGTCGTTCACGTTGACGCCGGACAAAACCGCAGTGTCGTGCCAGACGCCAGCACCGAGCGTTTGAATCAGGGCGTTGTGGCCACCGTTGGCGTCGATGTTGTCGACGATGCGCACGACCTGATCATAGGTCGGCGCCTTGAAGCCCTGACCCTTCAGGAAATCCGACATATCGAGCTTGTCGGTACCGACCGTGAAATCGGTGATGGTGTCGACATGCCCGACCGCCACGTATTTCTTCATCCACGAATAGGTGTCGACGCCGGCCCCGCCGGTGACCGTGTCGCCGCCGCTTTCACTGTAATAGCGATCATTCCCGGCACCAAACACATAGGTATTCGCGGTGTTGGCCTGCCCGTGCACATCGTTGCCGAAGTTGGTGCCGACCAGACCGTTGAAACTCTTGACGTTGTAGGTGTACATCACCGCGCCGGTCGTCGGATCGAGCAGCGTCGCCGTATAAAGATCCTGATCGATCACCAGCTTGCCCGCCAGCCGTGAGAAATCGACGATGTCGTAGCCGCTCCCGCCGTCGAGGGTCTGATTGCCCCAGCCTGCATAAATGTAATCATTGCCGCTGCCGCCGTAGAGCATGGAATTGCCCACGCCGCCGACCAACAGGTCGTCACCTGCATTGCCATAAACCGTCTGGTTGCCGTCGCCGGCAAACAATTGGTCGTTCCCGGACGCCCCCGTTGTGACGATTCCGTCTCCATTGAGGGCATGGATGATCTTGTCGACACCGGCGGTCATATGCGTCTCCAAAAATTGATGGCAATCGTCTCTATTTTGATCACGTTGATGCCTGGCCGGTTGCAAAAGACTTGCCGGGTTTGATAAAATTTTACGCAACTTGGGGCGATCGTTCGCAATGGTTAAATCCGGGCGCGAAATGCAATCATTCGTCGGCCTGAGTTTTCAACATGCCAGTTTCAGCTCGGCTTGCAGCTGCGCCCGAATCAGCTATCGGCTGTCTCAGCGGCGTTCTGCGTCGTGCGCCGGCATAACTGCCGCGCTAATCCGACGCCTCATACACGCGAGGACGCGATGGCCAAGTCACACGTTGAAACTCACCAGATCATGGAAACGAGCTCGAACATGGCATTAAAGGCACCAGGGCTGCTTACGTTTCTATTGTCGTTTATCGTCATGATGGCCGTATTGTTCGCCAAATTCTTCGGCGCCAAGATTCCGTTTCTCAACGAGAACACCGAATTTGCAGGACTTTTGGTTGCCTACGTGGTGCTTGCAATGGGATGCCTGCTGCGCTCATTGTAACAGCGTGGATGGTTACAAGGGTCGCGTGCTGTGAGCAGCCAGAAAACACTCTTCATCACCGGCGGCTCGCGCGGCATCGGTGCGGCGACGGCGCGTCTGGCTGCCGTCGCCGGTTACGACGTCGGTATCACCTATGCCACCAATGCGGCAGCCGCAGCCGTCATCGTCAATGGGATAGAGGCGCTAGGCCGCAGAGCCATGGCCATCCCCTGCGATACCTCCGATCCCCAGCAGATAAAGCAGGCCTTCGCGGCATTCGATGCGCACTTCGGCCGACTTGATGCATTCTTCAACAATGCTGGAATTCTCGGCGCCGCCGCGCGATTTGTCGATATTCCCGTGACCCAGCTGACGGCCGTTCTGGCGGTCAATACGACCGGTGCCTTCGTCGCGGCGCAAGAAGCCGTGCGGCGCATGTCCACGCGAACTGGCGGCGCAGGCGGCGCGATCGTCAATATGTCGTCGATTGCCGCCAAGTTGGGCGGCGCCTTCGAGGCCACCGACTATGCCTTCTCGAAGGGCGGCATCGATACGTTGACGGTCGGGTTGGCCAAGGAAGTGGCCGCCGAGGGCATCCGCGTCAACGCGGTGCGTCCCGGGCTGATTTATACCGACATCCACGAGTCCACGGGCATCGCCGGGCGTGTCGACAAGCTGAAGGCCAACGTCCCCATGCAACGCGGCGGGACCGCTGAAGAAGTTGCCGAGGCCGTCGTCTGGTTATTGTCTGACAAGGCGTCCTACATCACCGGCACGCTGGTTGACGTAGCAGGCGGCCGCGGACTCTGAACGACACCGCCAAAAAAGACGGAGCCCCCATTTCTGGAGGCTCCGAAGTCTTGCAAGCCGTATGACGCAGGAGGCGTCTGCTCACGCCTCAAGTGATAATCCGCCTCAATCACCAAGTCTTGCGAATTTTGCACGAAAGAGTGTTCCCGTTTAAGCGCCCAAAAAATGGTTTTCATTTAGCAAATCTTTACCAATCTGCTCGTTGAGCGCGCCCCGCACGAAGACAGTCGCCTTTGGCTTCTCTCCGCCATGGGATAAGACAACAGGCGGCTTCGATTCGGGCGCCGCAAGCGGTGGCGGGTCGTCACGCCATCTCCGGTACGGTGTCTCCATGGTCGCGCAGTCGAAGCCATCACCGTCGATGTCCCTGCCCGCGTCCCTCAAAGATGTGTGGCCGACCGATGTCACCCCCACCGAGGATTATGTGGCGGCCGTGCAGCATATGCGCGAGGGCAGGGGCCACCTGTTCGTCACCGGGCGCGCGGGTACGGGCAAATCCACTCTATTGCGCACGTTGCGTGATCTGGTGACGGACGAAATCGTCGTTGTGGCACCGACCGGCCTCGCCGCGGTCAACGTTGGCGGACAAACCATCCATTCATTCTTCGGCTTGCCGCCACGACTGGTTCGCGGCGACGACATCCGCCGCAGTCGCAATGGCCGCATCATGCGCAAGCTGAAGCATCTGGTCATCGACGAGGTCTCGATGGTGCGCTCGGACCTGATGTGGGCCATCGATCAATCGCTCCGCATCAACCGGGGCCAACCCCGCGAACCGTTCGGTGGCGTCCGGCTGATGATGTTCGGCGACCTCCATCAATTGCCGCCCGTCGTCCAGGAGCACGAAGTTGCCGACCACCTCGAAGAAACCTTCGGCGGCCCGTTTTTCTTCTCCGTTCCCGCTCTCAGCGAAGGCGACGGCACCGCCCTGCTGGAACTCAACCAAGTCTTCCGCCAGAGCGAAGGTCCGTTGCTCAACGTGCTTAACAAGGTCCGCGAAGGCAGCGTCGACGAAGAAGATCTCACCGTACTCAATGAACGCGTGCGCCCCATCCGAACCCTCGCGGAGGGCGAGGTTTTCGTCATTCTGACGCCGACCAACGCCGCAGCCCAACGCATCAATCTTGCCTATCTCAATGCGCTGAACGGCGATCCCCGCACGTATACCGCCGGCATGAGCGGCGAATTCAACCCCAGTGCGCAGCCCACCGACCAGACCCTGACGCTAAAGGTTGGCGCGAAGGTGATCATGTTGCGCAACGATGCCGATCGCCGCTGGGTCAACGGCTCAATCGCCCGCATCTCGCGCCTGGAAGAAAAGCGGGTCTTCATCGAAATCGACCGCAAGGAATACGAAGTCGAGCCGGCGTCCTGGGAAAACCGGCGCTATGCCTACGATCAGGCAGAGCAGAAAATCGTCGAGACGGTCGCCGGCGTATTCACCCAGTTTCCGGTCCGCCTCGCCTGGGCCATGACGATTCACAAAAGCCAGGGCATGACGCTGGAGAATGTTTACTTGGACCTCGGCCGCGGCACATTTGCTCATGGTCAGGCTTACGTGGCGCTCTCCCGCTGCCGCACCCTCGAAGGGTTGACACTGGCGCGACCGCTGCAGCCGCGCGACATCATTTTCGATATTGCCGCCATGAAGTACCGAGACGTTTTTCACCGGTTGGCTTGAGGCGCTTGCAGCGCTCGCCATTTAGATCACTCATAGAAAGCGACAAAAGAGCGCATCCATGCTGCAGTGCAATATGATTGTTGCGCTGCGTCACTAACATGCGTATCAACAGTTATTCAATTTCTCCGCTGACTCTCAAGGATCTGCCATGGCCATCGAATTTACCAAGCAAGCTGAAGAACTTATTAAAGCCGCCCGTGAAGCCCGCATCCCCGACAACGTGAAGGCGATGGCCGAGGAAGGTGTGTCGCACACCAAGAAGGCCTACGACCAATTGCATTCGGCAACGCGCGATCACGCGGCTCACACCGACACCGTACTCGCCACCGTCCATGCCGGTGGCAAGACGATTGCCGACAAGTTGCTGTCTCACTCGGCGACCAATGCAGAAGCAACGTTCAATGCCGCGCTGCAGATCGTGCGCGCGCCATCGCTTCCTGAGGCCGCTCGCCTGCAAGCCGAGTTCGTGCAGGCCCAGATCGCCACCGCCAGCTCGCAAACGCAGGAACTGTTCCAGTTGTCGAGCAAGCTCGCAACCGCGACCATGGAGCACTTCCAGGCCGCTGCCGGCAAGATGTTCTCCAACGTCGGCAAGACGAACTGATCGCAGTCCGTACCGCCTGACTTCGGCCCGGACACTCGTTCCGGGCCGATTTTATTTCAACTCATTTTATTTTCGCCCTGTGGCCAGTTTGGTATTGCAGCCGCCGCGTCGTCGCCGCACACTCCTGCCATGTTAGGGTCCCCGGCTAAAGTTGCGATACGCAGCGTCCGCGCCAATGATGCGGCGGCTTTGGCCGAGCTTTTCGGCGACGCTTGGCGCCTCGCCTACACCGGCCTTATCCCAACACCCCACCTTGATCGGGTCATCGGTCGTCGTTCCAAGGCGTGGTGGATTTCTGCCGCACGCGCCAAGGAACGCCACATTGTGTTGGAATTCGAAGGCAAGGTGGCGGGCTATGCCTCCTTCGGCCCTGCCCGTACGCGCGGTCGCGCTCAAGGCGAAATTTACGAGCTCTATCTCGGTCCGATCTATCAGGGCGTAGGGTTGGGCGAGCACCTGTTCGAAGCCTGCCGCCACCAACTCGATCGCGCCCGCTGCAAAGGCTTGCTGGTCTGGGCACTGGCGGAAAACACGCAGGCCACCAACTTCTATTGGCGCCGCGGCGGGCGTCCGGTCTCGTCGGTCACGGAAACCCTCGGCGGCAAAAAGCTCGAAAAAATCGCCTTTACGTGGCCGTGATGGCCGCGTGAATGTAGGTTGGGTCAGGCCTTTGCGCGACCCAACAAATGCAACGTCATGTCTTGGCTGTTGGGTCGCGCTGAAACGCTTGACCCAACCGACATGTGACCGTTTGCACAGTTCAAATTTGATTTGTATTTGACGACCAAGTCTAAGCCGCTGCCGCTAAAACACCTGAAACGAAGCCCGCAATCGCATCGAGCACCTTGGCTTCCTGATCCCGGTGCGGCGAGTGCCCGCAGTCGGCCAGCACCAGTCGCTGCACCGAACCCTTCGCGACTTCCCCGATCGCGTCGAGCTGCGCCAGCGTCCCATACTCGTCGTCTTCGCCTTGGATCAGCAGCGCCGGTACTGCCAACGCCTGCGCCTCGGCCGCCAGGTTCCACGTGCGAAAGCGCGGATCAAGCCAGATGCGCGACCAGCCGTGAAACGCATCGTCGACCCGCACATGATGTCGCGCCAATCGCGCCCTGAGATCAGTCCGCTCATATGTTTCGCTGGCCTGCGCAATACTCTCGATCGAAATCGGCTCGACCATCACATGCGGCGCCATCAGCACGACCGCAGTCGTCGCTCGCCCGCTCGCCGCGGCATGAATAAGTGCGATCGACGCTCCATCGGAATGGCCGATCAGGACGGGCTTGATGATGCCGAGCTGGTCGAGCAGCGCCGGCAGGACATCAAGCGCCTCGTCGTGCATGAAACGCGGCGTCCGCGGACCATCGAGCCCGGTGGATTTGCCATAACCGAAACGCGAATAGACCAGCGCCGGTGCACCGACCCGCCGCGCGACGTGATCGGGAAAATCCCGCCACATGCTGACGCTGCCCAGCCCCTCATGCAGGAACACCAGCGGCGGACAACCTGTCGCCACGCCTGGGATCAGCCGCACTTCGATCTCGCGTCCGTGGATCGAAATTTGCGGCACGTAGGTCTCCTCTCAAGTGTCAACATTCTCTATGCCCCGATGGCAGAATGCAATCGTCGCCCCTTGCTCCCGCCTTCCCGTCTGCTAGCTTCGCGGCACAAACAAGCGGCCCGGCGAACGGTTGCTGCAGTCTGGAGGAGGTCTCATGCAGGTTTCTCGTATAGCGGCGGCGCTGGCATTGACATGCGCAACATGGCTACCCGCGGTCGCGCAGGATAAGCCGATCGAATTGAAGCTCGCGCACTGGGTGCCGCCGTCGCATCCGCTGCAAAAGGCCATGGAGGATTGGGGCGCCTCGCTCAGCAAGGCCACCAACGGCTCGATCACGTTCAAGGTTTACCCCGCGCAGCAGCTTGGCAAGGCCTTCGATCACTACGACATGGCGCGCGACGGCATCGCCGACGTGACTTACGTCAACCCCGGCTATCAGCCCGGTCGCTTCCCCGTCATCGCCGCTGGCGAACTGCCGTTCCTGTTCAAGAATGCCAAGGGCGGCTCGCAGGCGCTCGACGAGTGGTATCGCAAGTACGCCGGCGCCGAGATGAAAGACGTCAAGTACTGCCTGGGCTTCGTGCATGATCCCGGCACCTTCCATTCCAAGACCAAGAAGATCATGGTCCCCGGCGACATCAAGGGCCTCAAGATCCGCCCGGCGCAGGCGACGTTCGCCAATATGGTCACCGAGCTCGGCGGCACCAACGTGCAAGGCGGCGCCCCCGACGTACGTGACTTCCTTGAGAAGGGCGTCGTCGATGCGGTTGGCTTTCCGTGGGGTTCGATCGTGCTGTTCGGCGCCGACAAGGTCACCAAATATCACATGGACGTGCCGCTCTACGCGACCACCTTCGCCTGGGTGATCAACAAGGACAAATACGCGTCCATGAGCGACAACCAGAAAAAAGCGGTCGACGAGCATTGCACGCCGGAATGGGCGGCGCGCGTGGCGAGCCCCTGGGCGGAATTCGAAAACGGCGGCCACGACAAGATCAAGGCGCTGCCCGACCATGAGATTTACACGATCTCCGCCGAGCAACTCGCCGAATGGCGCAAGGCCGTAGCCCCCCTGGAAACCAAATGGGCCGACGCCGTCAAGAAATCAGGCGGCGACCCCAAGGCGGTGTTGGATGAGCTGAAAGCCAGCCTGACGAAGCATGGCGCTGGGTTGTAAGTGGCGGGTGGTGATCCGGTCTCTTCGCCTATCGATCAACTTTGGACGCTGGGGCTGCCGAAGAAACTCAAAGGCTGTCCGCAATGGTGCTCAATGAGATATACATTGGCTGCGGCGGGTCGCTTGGTGGGTCCATAGTTCTGAGTGGTTTGAACCCGTGTTTGGCATAATATGCAGCCGCTTTGTCATGCAGTGGGTGCACGATGATGAGGCTGGCCGCTGAATGTCTTGTGGCCAGCAATGCGCGCTTGAATGCGTCCCGCAATAGGGATGCCCCTAAGTCCGCGCCACGCTCGGTTTCGTCGACGGCAAGTCTTGCCAAGACAATGGCCGGAATTGGGTTCGGCATATTCCTGCGAACCTTCGCAGATGTGGCAGAGTGCGCGACCGCGCCATTGCAAAGTGCGTAATAACCCACGATCTTGCGGCCACGGCAAACAACCAGGACGGTCGCCGTGCGACTGAACCTGGCTGCCAGCGCGTGCTTTCGGAGCCAATCATCAAGCTCTGGCTCGCTACAATTGAAACCACTCAACTTGTGAGTAGTCGCGATCAGCGATGGACCTGTCAGTTTGGCCTTCGTCACGAACGCTCCCAAACTGGCTTCATGCGCATCAGCGCCTTAAGTGCATCGTTTGCCGGTGGCGGATTGGCAATTGTGCTCTGCAGATTATCCCAATCCTCGTCGCTAAGCAGGAAAACGACTTGATTCAACAAGGCACTTTGAGCGTAGACCCGAGCGCCTTGCAGCATGAACTCGGTCCTGTTCTGCCCAGCAATGGCGGCAGCACTATCGATCAAATCGCGAGTTTTCGTGTCGACGCGCAAGTTGATCACGCTTTCCTTCGGTGTCGAGGGAGTGCTTTTACGCTTGCGCGCGCGGGCGACTGACCGCTTTGCAGATGCTTGTGTCATTGGTTTTTCTCCAGTACGCCTGTACACACATTGTGTATTCCATATACGTACGTACCTGTAATTCGTCAATACATAGTGTATACAAATGCTAATTGCCAAGGGTGTCGCCTGGGAAAAAAGTATGACCACCCCGTTCACCACTCATTCAGCCCGCATCCCTCATTTGGGCGGCGAAAGTTCCCACCCCTCCCCAGCGTTTTCCCGCCGAGTTCAATCATGTCTGAAACCCTCGATCCCCAGGCTTGGGGCAACGCGCGCCAGCCGCTGGCCTTGTCGACGCCCACTGGCCTGCAGTCGATCGACGATCTCAGCCAGCGCCGCCGCCTCGTGGTCGTGCTGAACATCGCCACCTACCTCGCGATGCTGTGGATCGCCGCCCGCGTGCTCGGGACCGGCGGCTGGGGCGTCATCAACGCCATCCTGTTCGTTGGCTTCGCGCTGGGCACGCCGTGGACTGTGCTTGGGTTCTGGAATGCCATGCTCGGGCTCTGGCTGCTGCATTTCCACAAGAACCCGCTGGCCGAGGTCGCGCCCTTCGCCGCCGCCGGCGAACTGGCCACCCCCATCGCGATCAAGACGGCCATTTTCATGACCGTCCGCAACGAAGAACCGGCGCGAGCGATCCTGCGTCTCAAAACCATCAAATCCAGCGTCGACGCTACCGGCCAGGGTGCCACCTTCAGCTATTTCGTGCTGTCCGATACCAACGACGAAGCCGTCACCACCGTCGAAGCCAAGGCCTTCGCCGACTGGAAGGCCACAGATCCCGATGGCGATCGTCTGACCTATCGCCGCCGCACCGACAACACCGGTTACAAGGCCGGCAACGTGCGCGAGTTCTGCGACCGCTGGGGCGACGATTTTGAACTTATGCTGCCGCTCGACGCCGACAGCGTCATGAGTGGCGAGGCCATCGTCAAACTGGTCCGCATGATGCAGGCCTACCCCAAGCTGGGCATCCTGCAGTCGCTGGTCGTCGGCATGCCGTCGTCGTCGGCATTCGCGCGCACATTTCAGTTCGGCATGCGCCACGGCATGCGCGCCTACACCATGGGCCAGGCGTGGTGGGTCGGCGATTGCGGACCCTTCTGGGGCCACAACGCTGTCGTCCGCATCAAGCCGTTCCGCGACAGTTGCGCCCTGCCGCTACTGCCCGGCAAGCCGCCGCTCGGCGGTCACGTGCTCAGCCACGATCAGGTCGAAGCCACCTTCATGCGCCGCGCCGGTTACGAAGTGCGCGTGCTCCCCGTCGAAAACGGTTCGTGGGAAGAAAACCCGCCCACCATGCTCGATTTCGCCAAGCGCGACGTGCGCTGGTGCCAGGGCAACATGCAGTACATCAAGCTGCTCGATACCCCCGGCCTGCACGCCATGAGCCGCTTTCAGTTGGTGTGGGCGGTATTGATGTTCGTCGGGCTACCGGCGTGGACGCTGATGATCGCGCTGCTGCCGCTGGCCGCATGGAATGCGCAGAGCATCGCCGATTATCCGAAGGGGCTCGCGATTTTCCTCTACCTGCTGTTTTTCGGCATGTACCTGATGCCGAAGATTGCCGGCCTCATCGACGTCGTGCTCACCAAGGGCGGCATGAACCAATACGGCGGCCCCGTACGCTTTATTGCCAGCGCCGCGTTGGAGCTTGTCTTCTCGTTCCTGCAGGGCGCCATCTCAACGATCCGCACGACGATCTTCATGATCGGCCTGGCATTCGGCAAATCGGTGACTTGGGGCGGCCAAAGCCGCGACGCTTACGGCATCTCCTGGCGCACGGCTGTCGAGAACCTGTGGCCGCAGACGCTGTTCGGCGTGGTGGTGTGCGGCTTGCTTTATGCGATTTCGCCGACCGTGCTGTATTGGAGCTTGCCGCTGACCGCCGGCTATCTCGTAGCCATCCCGTTCGCGGTCATCACGGCGTCACCCGCGCTGGGCCGGCTTTTCCAGAAGATCGGTCTCTGCGGCATCCCCGAGGATTTTAAGACACCCAAAGAAGTCACTGCGGTCCTGGTGCGATGAGCCGAAATTAATTCCCCTTGATCGTGACGCCGGGCAGCCGGATGTCCACTCTCGACCGCTGACTGTCCCAATATAAATATCCCAGCACTGCGACCGCAACCGCGAGCGCGCCTATCAGCACGGCCTTGACGTCCATGAGCATCCCTCTGTCGAACCACAGGCAGAACGCCGCACCTCCGCAAAAGTTCCGCTGACTGATTGAGGCGTAATTTCTGGAGCATGGTTTCAGGGCACACCGTAAGTAGGCCGACAATCGCCGCGCCGAAACAATGTGGGCGCGCACGTTTTCGGTTCTATCAGATGCAAACGTGCTCTAAGCAGTCGGCATGACAGCGGACGGAAAATTTGAGATCTTCCTGGTCACCGCTCCGGGCCTGGAGGCGGCGCTGTGCGAAGAAGTGCGCAGCAAGGGCTTCAATTCGGCCAAAGCCGTTCCCGGCGGCGTGACCATCAGGGGCGGCTGGCCGGAAGTCTGGCGCGCCAATCTATGGGTGCGCGGCGCCGGCCGCGTGCTGGCGGTCATCGATGCCTTCCGCGTGCAACACTTGGCCCAACTCGATCATCGTGCAAGACAAGTGCGATGGGCCGACATTCTCAGTCGCGAGGTGCCGTTCCGCGTCGAGGTGACGTGCAAAAAATCGCGCATCTATCATTCCGGCGCCGCCGCCGAGCGCATCGAAACGGCCATCCGCGAGGAACTCGGGGCATCCTGCACGCCCGACGCGGATATCCTCGTGCGGGCACGGATCGAGCACGACGTCTGCACCATCGCCTTGGATACGTCGGGCGAACTGCTGCACAAGCGCGGCTACAAGGAAGCCGTCAACAAGGCGCCCATGCGCGAGACGATGGCGTCGTTGTTCCTGCGCCAATGCGGCTATCACGGCACCGAACCCGTCGTCGATCCGCTGTGTGGTTCCGGCACGTTCGTCATCGAGGCTGCAGAAATCGCCGCGCGGCTGAACCCGGGGCGCGCCCGCCATTTTGCTTTCGAACAGTTTGTCAATTTCGATGCCGCCGCCTGGCAGCAGATGCGCGACGCCAACAAACCGCGCACGCCCACGGCGCACTTTTACGGCAGCGATCGCGATGCCGGTGCGATCGAGATGAGCCGCGCCAATGCCGAGCGCGCGGGTATTGCCGCTTTCACTGAATTCCGGCAGTGCTCGGTGAGCGACCTCATCGCGCCCGCCGGCCCGCCGGGGTTGGTGATCGCCAATGCGCCTTACGGCACACGGCTCGGCGACAAGCAGGAACTGGCACCGCTCTATCGCGCGCTGGGTCACACCTTGATGACGCGCTTTGCCGGCTGGCGTGTCGGCATCATAACCATCGAGGCATCGCTGGCGCACGCCACCGGCCTGCCGTTTCTGCCGACCGCCGCGCCGGTGGCCCACGGCGGCCTGCGCGTCACTCTGTTCCAGACCGCGCCGCTTCCGTAAAGTGAGTTTAGAATGGTCCCTTGTCCGCGATGCAACATGCCACGGTGCTCCCTGCTGTGCCGCGCAAGGGATGAGAGACATACCCGTCAAGCTAGGCACCTACCCAGTCGCGCGGCGCGCCAAGATCTGCCATCAATCACTGCATCCCAGGTGACGAGGGGGCGGCTCATGAGCGGGCATGACTTCCGACCGGGAGCCGTGCCGCAGTTTTTCCGTGCGCATGCAAATGTGAGCGGACAGTCCGGTCGAAGCCTAAGTCGGCGATATCGGACTGCAGATTGCGGATTAATGCCGGTCCAATGGGCGGATATTCTCACACCTAGCCCTGGCTCGATTGACGACATCCGGATGCAAAACGCCGGAGACCGAATGTGCCTGATCAGCACACGGATCGAGCGAT
>JANXWC010000133.1 GCA_025351355.1 Hyphomicrobiaceae bacterium | reverse complement strand
TGTGCGCCGCCGCCGCGCAAGCCCCTCCAACTCGCGCCGAGCCTCTGCTGACAATTCGATCCGAAGTGCCGTTCTGCTCATGGAAAATCCCCGCGAATCAACGCAACGATAATCCCACGAATTTATCGATCGGGACACTAGTTGCCGAACCTGATTTGCAATCTGTGCGAAGGCATCGACGTCCGGACCGACGAAATGGGCGTCCAGTGCGGACATCCCGAGCGCGTCATCAACGAGCCCGGCCATCCGCGTCACGGCGAGAAGGGATGGTGCAATGGCTGCGACGGCCGTGGGATCCAAGCCCCTCTGGGGGATCCAATACGACGACGAAATTGACGTTCGCGAGTTCGTCGCGTTCTTCAAATACTCCCGCGGCTTCGAAATCTGCTGACGCCACCTGACGACGCCCGTCAGGCCGTCGGGCTTGGTGGGGGTATCGCCGCGCGATGTTGGACGCCTATTTGGACTTGGCGAGCCAGGCCTCGGCTTCGTCCAACGAGAAAGAAAACTCGTCACCGGGGATGCCCGACGAGACCCGCGCGCGCTCACTGATTTTGACGAGCGAGAAGCGACCGTGGTGCGGGCCCTTGCCAATCTTCTCCAGGCGATAGCCCTTTGCCTGAGCCACGCGGCTGGCGCGCTTTTCCTGTGAGTTGGACATAGGCGTTCTCCCGATCGGCAATGTTGCTTTGACGCGCGCTGCCTTGGCGAGACTACGCCAATATCAGGAAATGCCCATGTGCTAACGCCAGAGATGGGCGGGGAAATCACCGGACCGGCGGCAGTTTCATCCCGGTATCCTCCACGCAGCTGTCCATGTGGAAAACCATGTAGTGCGCATCGGCACGCGCCACTGACCCCGCATCGGCGCGCTTGCATCGATCGACCCCTCCGGCCTGAGCATCAAAGAAGCGGCTGAACCACTGTCACAACTTTACACCGCCGCAGCTAAAGCCGGGGGGCAGTGACACAACGCAGGCCGTGACTACGCCCGGCCATCCGCGAGGCTTCGATATCGGTTCCAGGTGGAACGAACCATTCCGAAAGTGAAGGTCGCGTTTCCGGGGTATAACGAACACCCGGTTGGGCCTGACCGGCAATCCGTCGATGATCAGGCTTACCGGCATTTCACTGTAACGCGGCAAGATCTCGGGCAGAAGCATTGCGACGGTTCTGAGATGGTTCACGATAACGATGGCCGCACCCATGTCGTGCGGCAAGCGGCGCAATAGTCTGGTATATGCGTCAGGCCCGCTGGCGGAGCCGCCGACACATACGACCGGGAAGTCATTTGATCGCCCGGTCTTCACCATCTGCCGAACTCGGAAAAAGCTGTCAGGAGACGCTACTCGCCTATGTGGTCAGCTGCGCGCTTTCTCGCCGGGCATTGACACGGTCGACCACGGCAACGAGATCTGCAATGCAAGTGGCATCGGACTTCGCAACTCGCGGTCGGCCCCGCCGATCTTTCGGCGCGGCTGCTATTATGCCCGGGAGATGGCCGAAATTTTCGTTGATTTGGATCAGCCGCAATAAGCGCAGTGGTTGTGGCCACTGCGTCAGGCTGGTCGGCATCGGCGATTTTGGTGGGCGTCCGGTTCAACCCTTGAGCACCAACAGATCGGCAAGGCCTTGTTTGCTGCGTGCGACACGCCGTTTATAGCGACCCTGATTTTTCACCGTTATCAGGCTGTGCGGCGATCCTTTGCGCAACGTCTCGGGATCACAAATATCCTTGGCGCACCAGACAGGATAACAGTGCGAGCACTTCTGTGACTGAAATTGCGATCTGAGCCCGACGGAACTTCAGTGACGAGCGCCAGTGCAATCGCGGCGTCGATTCATTGGTTGAAATCTGCGGCTGGATTTCATCGAGACTTGAAATGCAACTATTGGCACGCAGGTCGAACACGATACTAAATTTCAGGATCGTCGATTGTTGGTGTTGGGCTTGCGAGTCCACGTAAGGATTCAACGTCGTGAATCTGGATTTCCGAGCCCTTCACAATCACTTTGTGAGGCACCAGAGACGCTAACGAACGCGATAGAACTTCCGGCGCCATGCCAAGGCGCGCGGCAAGCGTACGCTTTTCAAACGGTAGTTCGAACCGCCCACGGGAGCCCGTCTCTTTGTCGCGGGCAAGTAGCCAATTGGCAAGCCGTTCAAGGCTTGTTCTAAGTTTTTGGTTCTTGAGTTCCTTGACCACTCCGCGATAGGCCAAAGCAAGTTCCAGCGCGAGGGCTCGCGCGAACGCTGCGTCTTCGGCGAAGTAGAGACGGACGGCGTCGGCTGGGATCATGAGGATGCGCGCTGACGTGAGGGCGCGTGCCGACTTCAGATAGACGCGATCGAGAACTACCGCCGCGACGATGAAACTGTTGCCCGGGCCGATCACCGATACCGTCGTTTCGCGATCACGGTACGCGGAGAACACTTCGACTTGGCCATCGACGACCACGTGCAGAAAATCGGCTTGGTCGCTCTCGCGGACGAGTTCGACATGGGCGGGGAAGCGTTGCAGGTAGGATCCACGGAGCATCGCCTGCACGCGGGCGGGATCAACGCCAGCGAAGATTGGTAACCGCTGCATCTCCTGAATATCTTCGTGCCGCATTCGACTCGTCCCGCGTAAACGTCACGAACACTTATGCAGGCCATAAATTGACTTGCGTCAAATCAAAAAAGATATTTGACGCCCAAGCGTTTGCTAAAAGTGGGAAATTGACTTGACATAAAGGCATGAGATGCTTGAATTTCTTGAAATATTACGTCCGATTGATTGAGATCAAGAAAGCTCGGTTCTAACGCCGCCAACTGTATTTCAGCAAGCCGATGTGGGGCGCTGCGAGAGGGGGCGGACATGCCAATCGATACCGAAGATGTATCAGACCAACGCCGAGCGCTGTGGATATCGACCCTCGCATTCACAGTTTGTTTCGCCGTCTGGTCGATCTTCGCCATCATCGGCATTCAGATCAAGAAAGATCTCGACCTCTCGGACACCCAGTTCGGGTTGCTCGTCGGCACGCCGATCCTGACCGGTTCTCTGATCCGTCTCATCTTGGGGATCTGGGCCGACCAGTACGGGGGGCGCGTCGTTTACACCGTCACAATGCTCAGCGCCGCGGTCATGACCGCGCTCCTGACTTATGCGTACGACTACCCGACGTTCTTGCTCGCGGCACTCGGCGTCGGCATCGCCGGCGGTTCGTTCTCGGTCGGCGTCGCCTACGTGTCCAAGTGGTTTCCAAAAGGAAAGCAAGGCACTGCGCTCGGCATCTTCGGCGCGGGCAACGTCGGTGCGGCCGTTACGAAACTCGCTGCTCCAGTCATCATGGTCGCGTATGGTTGGAAATCGGTCGCGCTCATCTGGGCCGCGGTGCTCGGTCTGACAGGCGTTCTGTTCTTCCTGTTCACGAAAGATGATCCCGATCACGCGCGGCGCCGCGCGACCGGTGAGAAGCCGGAACCCTTGTCGGCGATGCTGGAGCCACTGAAGAACCTCCAGGTCTGGCGCTTTTCGCTTTACTACTTCTTTGTGTTCGGGGGCTTTGTTGCGCTATCGCTGTGGCTGCCGCGCTACCTGATGGGAGTCTACAATCTCGACATCAAGACGGCCGGCATGATCGGCGCTGCTTATTCGATCCCAGCGTCCGTCTTCCGCGCCTATGGCGGCCATCTATCGGACAAGTTCGGCGCCCGACGCGTGATGTACTGGACCTTCTTCGTCTCAATGGTAGCGACCTTCATCCTGTCGTACCCGCCCACGCAGTATACGGTGCAAGGCATTCGCGGCCCGATGACCTTCTCGATGTCGATGAGCATCGTCGGCTTCATGGTCGTGGCTTCCGTGCTCGGTTTCTTCATGAGCCTCGGTAAAGCCGCGGTCTACAAGCACATCCCGGTCTATTATCCCGACCGTGTCGGCGCGGTCGGTGGCGTGGTTGGTCTCGTTGGCGGCCTCGGCGGCTTCGTTCTGCCGATCGCCTTTGGCACACTGTCCGATCTCACTGGTGTCTGGCAGAGCTGTTTTTGGCTGCTGTTCGCCGTTGCTTCAATCTCGTTGGCTTGGATGCACTTCGCGGTGCGCCTTATGGAACGTGACGCCGCTGAATTTGGCGTCGCAGCCAAGTTGCTGCCCGAACTGCCTGAAATGCAGCCCTTGCACGACAAGGCAAAGGAGGGAGCGCTGGCTGGACACGGTGCGATCCAGGATTGGCGCCCAGAAGACAACGGCTTCTGGACGTCGGGTGGCCGTGCCATCGCACGTCGCAATCTTTGGATCTCGGTGCCATGCCTGCTCCTCTCCTTTTCAGTCTGGATGGTGTGGTCGGTCGTCGTCGCCAAGCTGCCATCTGTCGGCTTCAAGTTCACCAACGATGAGCTGTTCTGGCTCGCATCTATGCCAGGCCTGTCCGGTGCCGCACTGCGGATCTTCTACAGCTTCATGCCGGCCATCTTTGGTGGACGGCTATGGACGACACTGTCGACGTGGTCACTGTTGATCCCGGCCGTCGGCATGGGGCTGGCGGTGCAAAACCCGGAGACGCCGTACTGGATCTTCCTTGCGCTTTCGCTGCTCTGCGGCTTTGGCGGCGGTAACTTTGCGTCGTCAATGGCGAACATCTCGTTCTTTTTCCCGAAGGCAGAAAAGGGCAATGCGCTGGCCATCAACGCAGGCCTCGGCAATCTCGGCGTTAGCGTCGTGCAATTTGTCGTGCCTCTCGCCATCACGAGCGGAGTCTTCGGCTGGCTCGGCGGTGATCCGCAATCGGCGACACAGGCCGGCGTGACGACGACTTTGTGGTTGCAGAACGCCGGCTATGTGTTCGTGCCGTTCATTATTGCATCGGCGTTCGCCGCCTGGTTCGGCATGAACGACATAGCCAGCATGAAGGCATCGTTTGCTGATCAATCCGTCATCTTCAGCCGGACGCATAACTGGGTCATGTGCTGGTTGTATACCGGCACGTTCGGCTCATTCATCGGCTTCTCGGCGGCGTTCCCGCTATTGGCCAAGATCCTGTTCCCGGACATCAACGCGCTCAAATATGCGTTCCTCGGTCCGCTCGTTGGAGCATTGGCGCGTGCTGCGGCCGGAAAACCGTGCGACAGCATCGGGGGCGCGCGCATCACCTTGTGGGTATTCGCTGCCATGGCGATCGGCGTGATGGGCGTCCTTTATGCCATTGGCATAAAGAGTAATCCCAACGCGTTTTCAATCTTCTTCGCAAGCTTCCTGTTCTTGTTTGCCGCCAGCGGCGTCGGCAACGCCTCTACGTTCCAGATGATCCCGGTGATCATGCGCAAGGAAGTAGCGCGTCTTGAACCAAGCATGACGGCTGCCGAACTCGTTCGCCAGTCCGACAAGGAAGCCGCAGCCATCATCGGCTTTACGTCGGCGATAGCCGCTTTCGGCGCCTTCTTCATACCGAAGAGTTTCGGCACCTCGATCGCCATGACCGGCAGCGCGGCGACGGCGCTCTATGCCTTCCTCGGCTTCTACGTGAGCTGCATCGTCGTCACGTGGTGGATCTACACGCGACGCGGCGGCCTTCTGCACGACATCGAACATGGCATCGGTTCGCCGCCAAGCGGTGTGAGCGCGACGGCCGCCGAATAATTGCTTCCGCCCAATACGTCCAACTTCTGTCCGAGATCAGCCATTATGAGCCATTTCCTCGATCGTCTGACGTTCTTCAACAAGGTCAAAGAGCCGTTCTCCGACGGCTATGGCGTCATGACCAGCGAAGATCGCAGCTGGGAAGACGGCTACCGCACGCGTTGGCAGCACGACAAGGTCGTGCGCTCAACGCATGGTGCCAACTGCACCGGCTCTTGTTCCTGGAAGATCTATGTGAAGGGCGGCATCGTCACCTGGGAGACGCAGCAGACCGACTACCCGCGCACGCGCGCCGACCTGCCCAACCACGAACCGCGCGGATGCTCGCGCGGTGCGAGCTACAGCT
>JANXWC010000111.1 GCA_025351355.1 Hyphomicrobiaceae bacterium | reverse complement strand
ACATCGGCGCGACATCTTCCATGCTGTCGGGCAGGGCTACCCACGTCTGAATACCGAATAGACTATGCGGCGACTTTCGGGTGGCTGCGCTGGTACGCTCGGAATGTGTCACACCGCGACCAGCAACCATCCAGTTGACGGCACCAGGCAGGATGATTTGGTTGGTGCCAAGGCTGTCGCGATGTTGGAATTCGCCACGGTAGAGATAAGTTACCGTAGCTAGCCCGATGTGGGGATGCGGGCGCACATCCACGCCACTTCCAGTGACAAATTCGGCAGGCCCCGCTTGATCGAAAAAAATGAAAGGACCGACCATTTGTCGCTGAGGAGCCGGCAGCGCGCGCCTAACCTCGAAATCGCCGAGATCGCGAGAGCGTGGCACGATAATAGTGGCGATGGAGTGGGGGGACTGCGATTCAGGATATCCAGGTTTGAGTGCAGGATTCCAACTCATGGAAAACTCTTCAAAGGTGACAATGCCGCCCGACGCAAACGACTAAGATTTTAACGCTTGCCGATCAGTTAACCTTATAGAACGCGGTAACGTCAGATTGGTTGCGGCTCACAGGAAATTATAAACTGTGTCATGACGCGTTGATAGCACGAAACTACCAAGCGATCTGCGCGTTCAGAATCCGTCGACTTGTGCATGAAATTTCGGTGCCCTATGGTCTGCAGGGGGACGAGTGGAATTCGCGGGCAATTTCACGCGATTTCTCATTTCGGCGGCGTGCGGAAAACTAGCTTCTGTCGGTCGCAGAATGGAAAGGGCGCGATGATATTGGAATTCGGCACGCGCCGGGTTGGTAAGCGACAGGGCATTCGTACTTACGTTGCCGCGCTTGTACTGGCTGTGCTAGTTCCGCTGTTAGCGCTATCGACACTGATCGCAGTGCGCTATGCGCGTGCTCAACAAGATCTGATCGAAGCTCGACGTACCGACATCCTGAATAATCTTGGATTTCTGGTTGATCGCGACATCATGGGCACGCAACGCGGATTGCAGGCGTTGGCCATATCACCCGGCCTGCGTGAAGACCTTCTCGACAACCAGTTCCGGCAACACACTGCGGCAGTTTTTCCGGACAGCCGGATAAATTTGCGTGATCGGACCGGGCAGGTGATCGTTTCGACACAGAACGGCGCTGAAGAATCACAAGAAAATCAGTTGGTTCGTTTCGACCTACAAGCTGTATTCGATGGTAAACTGACGGTTACCGGTTTTCGTTCAGATGCTGGGACAAAGCGGCAGTATTTCAGCGTCACCGCGCCGGTAATCGTGCACAATCGCGTTGCTTATGCGCTCAGTGCCGACATCGATGTTAAAAGCCTCAATTACTTGTTTGCCGAGGCACAACTTCCACCTGAGTGGTTTGCAGCTATTGTCGATCGCGATGGTCTCATTCTCGCTCGCAATGTGAACATTGAGCGGTTCGCCGGCCAACGGTCAGCATCACAAGCGGCAGTGATTGCAATGCAAGCGACCCCGCGCGGCACATTTTCCAATACTTCTTTGGATGGGATCGCGACAGACAATGCGTTCCAAAAATCGACGAGTTCGGGATGGACGTTGTTCGTCGCAGTTCCAAGCGCAACGTTGCATGCGCCCTTAAATCAGGCCTACAACTTCCTTGCGACCGCCGGTATCGTGCTCACCGCAGGCGGCCTTGGGCTCGCCTTTCTGCTTTCCAACCGCATTGCCGGATCAGCACGCAATCTGGAGCTGGCGGCGCGGAACGTTATCGAGGGCGGAGAAGTGAAGCCCGGCGAGTACCCCATCGCCGAATTCGGCAGCGTCGCCAAGGTATTTGAATTCGCCGCAGCAACGGCGGCGCAACAGAAGCTTGACGAACAGCGGATCAAAGAGAGCGAAGAGCGTCAGCGGTTGGCCATTGAGGCCGGCGGGTTTGGAACGTTCGATCTCGATCTCGTACGCGGCACCGCCGTCTGGTCGCCATACCTATTGTCGTTGATCGGCTATTCTCAACCTATGCAAACCGTGCCGTCGGGCAAGTGGCTTGATCGTGTACATCCAGCAGATCGCGCTTACGTGGAGGCGACAATCAAGTCCGCACTCGCGGACAAAAGGGCCTATTCGGTAGAGTATCGCATCTTTCGCGCCGACACCAACGAGGTGCGCTGGCTTAGAACCAACGGTCAATTTCATTTTGGACACGATGGCAAAGCAATCCGCGTCGTGGGCGTGGTCCGAGACGTGACCGATCGCAAGATGTTGGAGTTGACTCTGCGCGAGAATGAGACGCGCTACAAATCGGCACTGACGGTGGGGCGCATGGGAAGCTGGGAAACCAACTTCGCGACCGGCATCAGAACGTGGTCGGCCGAGGCAATGGTTCTGTTCGGACTGTCGATGCCGGATGGCCTCGGTCGCGTCGGCGGTGAGAATGACGAGTTCACGAAGGCCTTACATCCCGACGAGAGGACAACGTACGACAAGTTGATTGAAACCTCCCAAAAGCTCGACTCATTTTCTGCCCAGTTCAGGATTATTCGCCCGGACGGAACGATCATCTGGCTGTCGGGCCGGAGCCAAGTATTCGCTCGCGGCAGTGATGGAAAATGTCAGCGGTTGATGAGCGTTATGGCCGATGTAACGGAGCAGAAGAAGGCGGGCGACCATCTGCGGTTCCTGCTGCGTGAGATGTCGCACCGGTCTAAAAACTTGTTGGCCGTTATCCAGTCCATTGCCAGCCAAACAATGCGCACGTCGGGTTCGATGACAGAATTCACCAACCGATTCGAGCGGCGCCTGCATGGCTTGGCCGCATCGCACGACATTCTCGTGGACCAGAATTGGGAGGGCGCGGCACTTGCAAACCTCGTGCGCAGCCAGATTGCGCCGTTCGTCGACCTGAGTTCAGCACGGGTCGAGGTCAATGGTCCTGCGATTGATCTGGATGCCACGGCCGCGCAGGCGGTGGGGCTGGCGCTGCATGAACTGGCGACTAACGCAGTAAAATACGGCGCACTGTCGGACGGTAATGGCAAAGTGCGTATCAATTGGCGCTACGATGCTACGGGCGGCGAGCGTGCGTTGATTTTGAGCTGGGTCGAAGAGGGCGGTCCGGCAGTGACGCCACCATCGCGAAAGGGCTTCGGCAATGCCGTCATCGAGAGCATGGCGCCAAATTCTGTGCTCGGATCGGTGTCACTGGAGTACGCACCATCTGGATTGCATTGGCACCTCACGATCCCGGAAAGGTCGCTGATCGGCGGCGAAGGCTCAGCACCCGACCGTCCAGATCGGCGGCGCACCGACCTCGACAACATCATCTGATCGACGGACATTCAGGTATGGGCGATATATTCCTTCATGGCGGTCGCTTCCATTTCAATCTCGGCTAGATGATATTTCACGACATCACCAATCGATACAATCCCTGCAAGGGCGCCATCCTTAGTGACAGGCAGATGGCGAAAACGCCCCGTCGTCATGGCAGCCATCAACTGGTCAAGCGTGTCAGTCTCCCCGCAAGAGATAACGTTGCGGGTCATCACGCTCGCGACCGGAGTCTCGAGCACCGCGGGCCCGGACTTGGCCAGCACGCGAATGATATCGCGCTCGGAAATAATGCCGTGCACCTTTCGGTGCTCGTCGACGACGACAACAGCACCAATACGCCGCGCGGCCAAAGCGTTGGCTGCTTGCATCAGAGTCGCCTGCGGCGTGACAGTTTCAACTTCTCGCCCCTTCTGCTTCAGGATGGCACTGACGTTCATGCGACATCTCCTGCGTTCGACTGCGGCACCGACTTCGATTATCCCTAAGATCATGCGCCTCGTGCCGAGCCGCAGCAAGCCCAAGTTCGCCGCCTAACAGCGGTCAGCATGATGCTATCTCGCAGTCGCGAACAATTGGGCAGATGATCAGCGCCGGAGCGCGGTAATAGCAGGGAGCAATTCAGCGAATGAGTGCACCACCTTATCGGCGCCAGCTGCGACAATGTCTTGCTCCGCGTGATAACCCCACGTCACACCAATAGCTGTGACGCCGGCCGCCTGCGCCATTGCCATGTCGAATGTAGTGTCGCCGATCATGAACGTGTGTGTCGGCTTTACGCCGACCTCTGCCATGGCCGTCTCGATCATGTCTGGATCCGGCTTGGACCGATTAGTGTCCGCTGTTTGAATGGTGGCAAAGTAGGGATGCCAATCGAGACGGTCGAATAGCCGCTGGACGCCCCTGAGCGACTTGCCGGTGGCGACGCCTAGCACAACGTCGTCGCGCGCCGACAAATTCGCGATGGTTTCCTGCGCACCTGGATAGAGTGGGCTGTCACGACCGCCGGCAGCGCGTTGCGCTGTCCCGCCTGCGCGAAAGGCCCGCATCAGGACTTCTCGCGTTTCACCGGACAGTTGCGGAGCAAGTTCACGGATCGCTTCGGGTACCGACAGCCCGACAATGGCAAGAATTTTTTCGTGCGACGGTGGAGTAAGACCCACGCTGGAAAAAGCATAGACCATCGCTGCTACAATATCGTGTTGGCTGTCCACCAGGGTGCCATCGCAATCAAATAGTATCAGATATCGCGCCATGCGCGGGAGCCCCTTGTGACAAGCGCCGCGCTATGCGACCGCGGCGTTCACCCATGCGGCAACTCAACGTCCGCCGCAATAGTCAGCAACGGATGAACTTTGGTGCGGGATGGAACGAGCACGCTTGCGGCGCGTTGGAACTTCGCGAAGCTGCGATCGCCGGCATGGCTTATGCAGGCAGCGAAACCCCTACATGTCGACGCCTTTCCCGCCAACGCGACGGCACAATGGAGCTTGCAATTATGTCATTGTCCAAAAGCACGACTGCTGAACCGACATTCAGTTTTGGCATTGAGGAAGAATACTATCTTGTCGACCGCACGACGCGGGCGCTTGCCAAAGATGCACCGAAGCGGCTGCTTGCGGCTTTGCGCAAACGGCTCGGGAAGCAGTTCAGCGAGGAATATATGCGTTCGCAGGTGGAGATCTGCACGCCAGTTTGTCACGACACCGATACGGCGCGCGACTATTTGACGGAGTATCGCCGGTCGATTGCAGCGGAAGCGGAAAATTTCGGGCTCGCACCGATCGCCGCGGCTACCCATCCATTTTCGCTGTGGCGGCATCAGCGCCACCGCGACAAGCCGCGTTACAACGAAATTGCGGAGGATTTCCAGGTCCTCGGGCGGCGCATGCTGGTTTGTGGGCAGCACGTACATATTGGCATCGAGCAGGCCGATTTGCGCATCGTCGTCATGAATGAACTTCGACAATATCTACCCGTGCTGCTGGCGCTGTCGACATCTTCGCCATTTTGGGGCGGGGAAACTACGGGCCTCAAGTCCTATCGCACTGCGATCAACGATTCTACGCCGCGCAAAGGAATTCCCGAGCGATTTGAAAACTGGGCACACTTCCAGCGCGCGGTCGACGTGCTGGTCGGCGCGGGACTGATCGATGACGCGTCGAAGATCTGGTGGGACATCAGGCCGTCGGTGTCTTTTCCGACGCTGGAAGTCCGCATCATGGATGTATGCCCGCTGGTTGACGATGCGATCTGCATCACCGCAATTCTGCGTTGTCTATGCCGCTACATTTGCCGCACGTATAAGACCCGGTCGGCTATGGTATGTCCGATGGTGCTGATCAATGAGAACCGGTGGCGGGCGCAGCGCTACGGTATTGACGAGGGATTGATCGACATCGATACGGGCGCAATTGTGCCAGTCAGCCACGTCGTGTCTGATATTCTGCAGCGCATCCGCGAAGACGCGGAATATTTCGACTGCGTCACCGAGGTCGAACGTGCGCGCACAATCCTGCTGCGTGGCACAAGTGCCGACCGCCAGGTCGCGCTTTATAAGGGACTGTGCGATCAAGGCTTTGATGCCGATGGCGCATTGGTCGGCGTGGTTGACGAGCTAATTGCTGATACAGTTGCAGCAGAGACGCATTCCTTGGCCGGGAGCACAATCAAAGCGCCACCTGAATTCGCCCGGCGCGTGTAGAGCGATTTGCGCTGTGCCGTCGAATCACGGCAATAAGTCGCTTGCTCCAATAACAGGCGAGGCGGCATGGCGTTCTTCATGGCAGTGGCCAACCGCAAGGGTGGCGTCGGGAAATCGACTATTTCCGTCATGCTGGCCCAGGCTTTCGCCATCTGGGGCAAGAAGCGCGTGCTGATGATCGATCTCGACAGTCAGTGCAATGCCTCGTTGATTCTCATCGGCGGGCAAGGCTGGCGCGACGCACGTAATGCCGACAAGACCATTGCCGATTTCTTTTACGATCTGTTCGATGGAATTCCGGCCAAACCGCGAGACTATCTGCTGCCCAACGTCGGCGATGTCCAGGATGAAACCGGCAAGGCACCGCGGCTGGCACTGTTGCCGGGTTCGCTGCTGCTGGAGGATATCCAGGGCGAGTTGTTTGTCAGGCAGGCGCGCGAAAGCAGCAACCCGGAGGTCGTCGCCAATCGTGTGCGCGGTCGGATCGAGAATTTATTGCGCCGCTATGGCGCGAGCTACGTTCTGGTGGTGCTCGATTGTCCACCGGGATTGTCGCTAGCGGCGCTGGCTGCGTTAAAGACGGCGGACAAAGTGATTGTGCCGTTCAAGCCCGACTATGTCTCACAGCTGGCCGTCGATCGTATCGCGCTGCTCATCGAAGACAAGGGTACGTTGGACGCGCTCAATCAAGTGCCGACTGCCGAACGCGGCTACTTGTGTCTGGCCAACGGCGTGCGCAACAGCGGCAAAGATCGCAATCTCATCGAAGAGATAGGACTGTTTCATCCGATGATGCAAACGCAGATGCCGCAGAAAGATGCGATTGCCAACGCCTTCGATTGGGAACCGGGCCTGCGCACGCTCGAACAGAAATATGGCGACGGACTATCGGATATGCGCCGGCTTTATGCTGAACTTGCGCCGATGATCGAGCGGGGCTCTCAAAAGGCGACGCTGCAAGCCGCCAACGAGTGAGCGCGGCGCTTTTGGGATCTTAAAATGGCACGCACGACCAAACAGCTTTCGGGCGGCGGAAAGGACAAGTTCCTGCGCGGGATGATCGCGGCCGAGCCAAAGATCACCGCTGAAGCGGCGGCGTCTTTGGGCGACGCGCTGTGTTCGGCGATTTCGGATGTGCGGGTGCGGCGCGACATTTGGGAACCTTTTCGCAACGCCACTGACGGGGATGCATCGCTGCTGTCCGCGACGACGCAGAGGATGCCTGCGGCACAGGCAAATCAGCAGACGGTTGTCGCGCCCGAGGCTGCAGCGACGTTCGACCCATTCGAATTCAGTGCGCTGGCGGTACTTACTAAACAGGGGCCGGCGGCATTGGCAAAGCGCCTCGAAGGAGTTGGGCGAGCAGCCGACCTGCACGCGCTCGCCAAGGCGCAGCACCTAGCCATCGATGCGGCATTGATTGATCCAAGCACGTTGCGTGCGGTCATCATCCAGGCGACCGAAGGGCGTCTCGCGGAACGGCGGGCCGCCGCCAGTTGAGCAGATTTTTTATTTCCAGAATATCGATAGCGCCACCATTGCCGCGCCTGCTGTCAGCGCAATCAGGCTGGCCATCGTCGCGACTTTTGCTAGGAAATGACGGGCCACCGAACCGCCGACGACTTTGGCACGCCCGACGTTGGTCGGTTGGGCGCTGACGGCATCGATATGCATCCTCAACTGCGCGGGAACGCTGGGAACCGCGCCAGTTCTGACCGCTGCGAAGGCGCCGCTTATGGCGGCCGCCTTGAGATCGATGCTGTGACGCGATGCCCATCGCCAGAGCAGCACACCGAAGGTGAACACGGCAAGGCCTAGGCCAAGAAGTACCGGGCTGTGAATTGTCATGTCGATCCCCCACTCCTTGCACCGATGAGCAAGTATGGTGGCGTGGTGAAAATTGGACAAGCTGGATTAGTCCAGCTGGATTCTTCCGGGTTGAGTAATGTGCGCGCAGGAAAAACCGTCAGATCGCCCACACCTCCGCCAATTCGTGGTAGCGATTGGATATGAAAACGACGGCGATTCGAATCATCGGCATTGATCCGGGCTTGCGCCGCACCGGCTGGGGCGTCATCGAATCCGACGGTGTGCGCTTGAGTTATGTGGCAAGCGGAATGGTGCAATCGGTCAATACCGATCCGCTGGCGCTCCGCCTGAGCGACCTCTATCGTGGCTTGATCAGTGTGCTCAATGCACATAAACCGCAAGAAGCTGCGGTCGAAGAAACCTTCGTCAACGAGAACGCCAAGGCGACGCTGAAACTAGGGCAAGCACGCGGCATCGCGATGCTGGCACCGGCGATGCAGCATATCAAGGTGGCCGAGTATACGCCCAACCTGATCAAGAAGACTGTCGTCGGTTCGGGGCACGCCGAGAAGAAACAAATCCAGATGATGGTGCAGATGCTGTTGCCGAAAGCCAGGTTCGAGAGCGCGGACGAAGCTGACGCATTGGCGATCGCCATTTGCCATGCCAACCATCGTTCGAGCCCGCAAGCGCTGATACTGGCGCAACGCATCGCGCTGGCGGATGCGCGGTGAGCCGAGACGAGTGGACATGACAGTTCCCGTGCAACGCCCGGCTCACGGAATCGATACGCGTGCGGCCCTGATACTGGTCGCTTGCTGCGCGATGTGGGGCTTCGGGTTGGTGATGGTGAAAACCGCCAATAGCGGCATCTCGCCCATGCTCAATGCCGGGCTGCGCTCGATCGCCGCTGGATTGCTGCTCTTTGGGTGGACGCGCGTGCGCGGGATTGCGCTGTTTAGCCGTGATCGTACGCTTGGTGCCGGCCTGTTGTGCGGAGCAACGTTTGCCGTTGAATTTCTTACCTTGTATCCGGGCTTGGCGATGACGCAGGTGGCGCGCGCCACCATTTTCCTGCACTGCGCGCCGTTTGTCGCAGCCTATGGCGAGCATGTCCTGGTGCCCGGCCACCGCCTGACGAAGGCCAAGGTGCTGGGGCTAGGCGCTGCCTTTGCTGGACTGGCGGTCGCGCTAGGCGGCGGCATCGCGACATTGTCCCGCGAGACGATAACAGGGGATCTCTTGTGTCTGGTCGGCGGCATCGCTTGGGGCATCACAACTGTGATCGTGCGCGCGAGCGCGCTCAGGAGCGCGCCAGCAGAGAAAACATTGTTGTATCAGCTGGCCGTATCGGTGCCGTTTCTGCTCTTGGGATCGTGGGCGTTGGGCGAAGCCGGAATTACTAATTTGTCAGCGGGTGTCGTCGGGGCGTTTGCCTACACTGTCATCGGCACGGTGGCGATTGGCTACACGATCTGGTTCTGGCTGATGCGCAGTTACTCCGCCGCCAGCCTACACGCGTTCACTTTCCTCACGCCAATCTTCGGCGTCGTTTCCGGACATTTCGTGCTGGGTGAGCCTGTCGGCGCCGCGACCCTTATCGGACTTGCGTTGGTGGCTTTTGGCATCTGGCTCGTCAACAAGCCAGAGCCAGCCGGATGAGTTAACCCGTGCATTGCAGAGTCATACGGGCTTTTTCGCGATCAGGATCAACTCCGTCAGCACGAACCCGCGTTTGCCATCGACGTTGGTCGGAGAAATGAACGCCTTCAATGCCGGGCTGGCACCATCCAGCATCGAGGCCAGACGCGGAACAGTTGCGGCATCGACGGCCATCGTTTTGCACCAAGTATCGAAATCCATGACCTTCGGGCAATGCTCGACATGGCCAATGACAAGACCGGCGTCGGTCACCAGTTCACGCCATTCCGTCGTCGAGATCGCACGGCCATGGCTGGGATCGCGGATCTTTTCGAAGGCATTGTAGACGGTTGCGGCGTCCCGCAGATCGGCTTTGGCGAAGCCGGGCTGCGTCTCGTCATCCGGCGTGATGTTGTCGACGAGGGCGAAGGTACCACCGGGCCTGAGCACGCGCGCTGCTTCGCCGACGAAGGCCGCGATGCTCGGAAAGTGATGCGGCGCGATGCGACACGTGACGAGATCGAATTCGGCATCGGGAAACGGCAATTGCTCGGCGTCGGCCTCCGCGGTTGTAACATTGTTCAGGCCGCCTTCGCGCGCGAGCTTCCCTGCTTCCACCAGCATCTCAGGTGTCAGATCGGAAGCGATGATGCGGCCGACGTGGGGAGCAAAGATCAGCGCGGTGTGCCCGGCGCCGGTTGCAATATCCAGCGCCGACCAGTTCGGCTTGGGCTGCACGAGTTCGACAAGCCGCTGCAGGCTGGCGCCCTTGGCGTGCACGGCACTGGTTGAATACTTGGCGGCATTGGCGCCAAACTGCACTTGCACCAGAGATTTTGCATCCTGCGACATGACCGGCCTCCAATGCCTTCGATCAACCCAAAACTGCAAACGTGCCGGTGGCGAATGCGGCGGGCTTGCCGCTGCCGGCTTCGGTAATATCAACGGAACAAAACGCCAAGCTGCGCCCGAGGCGTTTGACCTTGGCTTCGAGCACCGCGTCGGCCTTGGTGATCGGCCGCATATAACTGATCGTCATGTCGACGGTCGTACAGGGCTTGAGCACGCCGCCCATCGCGGCTGCCAACGCCAGCACCATCGCCGTGTCCGCGCCGGTCGCCAACGTTTGGCCGGCCATGATGCCGCCAACTCGGCATAGCTCGTCGGAAAACGGTATGCGCATGGTGACACAATCGGTGCCGACGGCATCGACTGTGATGCCACTGGCTTGCACCCAAGATGCGAAATTATCGGCGAGAATGGCATTGGCGGCGGCTACCGTGAATGCGGACATCACGCCTGCTCCCGCAACGAGGCGATGGCGGCTTGGACCCCACCGGCCGTGTGCGGCACACCCGCGTCAGCCAGCGCCATTTCGGTCGTGGCGATGGCGCCCAGCAGCATGGGCTCGTTCAGGTCACCGAGATGACCGATGCGAAAGGCGCGACCGTTGAGCGGGCCCAAGCCGCTGCCGAGCGCCAGATTGTAGCGCTGATCAGCGATGGTGCGCAGCGCATTGGCGTCATGGCCATCGGGCAGCAGGATCGTGGTCACGGTATTGGATAGGCGCGACGGGTTCGTGCACATCGTCTGCAGCGCCGTAATCTTGCCGGAGAAGCCCGACGGCCCGACGCTGACGGCACTCGTCACGCCGCCGCCCCAGGCAAGGACGGCAGCACGAGTGGCTGCGCCAAAACGATGGTGGCGCGCCAGCACGGCATCGAAGCCTTCCGCTTCGATCAATCGCACGCTCTCGTGGAGCCCGAAGAACAGATGTACCGGCGAGGTACCGGGAAAGCGTTGCGGCTTGACGCCCATCATCTGCTGCCAGTTCCAGTAGCCGCGCGGCGTCGTCACCGTGGTGCTGCGGGCGAGCGCCTTGGCGCTGATACCGGTCAGGCTCATGCCGGTGACCATCATCAGCCCTTTCTGGCTACCGGCGACGACGACATCAATGCCCCACGCGTCCATCGGCAAATCGATCGACCCGAACGACGAAATGGCATCGGCCAGCAGCAGCGCCTTGTGATCAGACTTATCGAGCGCGCGCCGCATCTCCGCCAACGGATGTACGACGCCAGTCGCGGTCTCGTTGTGGACAACCATCACGCCTTTGATCTCGCCCTGCTTGTCGGCGGCAAGACGGGCTTCGACGGCGGCAACCGGTACGCCGGTGCGCCAGTCCGCTTTCAATCGTTCGACGTTGAGGCCGAGATCGAACGCCATGTCGGCCCAATTGGAAGCAAAGTGACCGCAGTCGAGCACCAGCACCGTTTCGCCGGGCGAGAAGCAATTGACGAGCGCCGCTTCCCACGCCGCGTGGCCGTTGCCGGAGTAAAGCAACAGGTTCTGTTCGGTGCGCAGCAGGCGCATGATGCCGGCATGGACGCGATTATGGATCACCGCGAATTCAGCGCTGTTGAAATCCATGGTCGTGTGATGCAGCGCGGACAGTACGCTGTCAGGAATATTGGTGGGGCCGGGGCCAAAGAAGAAATGCCGACCACGCGGGGCAGCGCGCGCGGGGGTATTGAGCAAATTCGGTTTCGTCGCAGGCATGGCCAAGACCTTGAACAATGGGATCGGAGGGACGAGCTTTTTGCCCGTTGATACATGCTCCGACGCACCTTGGCCACCATGCACTGGGTAGGCGTTTGCGGTCAGCCTTTCGGGGCCTCGCTGGCGTCGTAACGATGCAGCGCAAGGCCGTTCTTGAGCAACCACGCCTTGGCAATATCCATGTCAGGCATGGTCTTGCGGACCAGCGCCCAAAACCTGGGGCCGTGGTTCATTTCGGCGAGATGCGCCACTTCATGAGCTGCGACATAATCCAGGACGATGGGCGGCGCGAGGATCAACCGCCAGGAAAACGACAGCATGCCGGAGGTAGAACATGATCCCCAGCGGCTACCTTGATCGCGCACAGACAGGCGTCGCGCGCGGAGACCCAACCGCGCCGCATGATAGGTGACGCGCGCTTCCAGATCGCGACGCGCTTCGGCGTAGAGCCAGTCACGAAATCGGCGTGCGGCATGCTCCGGCATGCCCTTTATCGCCAGCACGGGCATGCCAGACCCCAGCTCTTCGAATGAAACGACAGCACCGCGAACGCGGGGACCTACGAACTGCACAATATGGTCCGCACCGCGCAACGGCATGATTGCGCCGTCCTCGAAAGTAATGGGCGACGGCAACGCATGCAAGCGCGTGCGCACCCAATCGATGTGGCGATGAACGAAACGACCGGCCTCGTCGATCTTGCAGCGAAGCGGCACCGTTACGACGACGGATCGCTTGGTCTGGTTGATCCGCAAGGTCAATCGGCGCGCGGAACGGTGACGTCGCACTTCGACCGGAACTTCAAGGCCAGTAATTGCCAATGCAATAGAGCGCGATGGACGCGTGGCTTTCTTTGCCGTGAGTTTCGTTTTACTGACGCCGCCAGCTTTGGTGGTTGAAGGTCGTGGTTTGGGCATGGCCGTCCTCTCTGCCATTCGGGCCTCGCGCCACCATAGTCGGGCAACGCGGACTTGTCATTCCAACCTCAGTCGCCGCAGCTGAAACTTCCGCAGGCACTGTTAAACCGATGACGTTAGCAGAAACGCGTGGACACTAAGCAGGTTGTCCAAGCTGGGTGTCCAAATTATGCGGGCTGAACGAACGCACATCTTTCGCCGGAAAGTTTTTCAATACCCGCGAAGAAAGAAACTCATCTGATCGTGTCGCGTCTCGGGTTGCTTGTCTGGGATTGCTTGTCTCGGGTTGCTTGCTGTGGCGTGTCAAGCAGCGGACGTCGCCGCCGCGTGCACACAACGCAAAAATTGCAATAATCATCGCGTGCATACACCGTCACCCGGCGATGGATTATGACCGCGTTGCCTCATTCCACCATACTGCAACGGGCGGCTCGCGAATGCGCACATGATGTCACCGGTAAACATCACTGCGCGGCGTCGTTGCGCGTCATCACTGGTCAGTCGTCGCTGGACAACTGGCGTGTGAAGCGGCGTCGACAATTGCGGCAGGAGTTACTTTTTCGCACGCACGACCCGGATCGCGTTGAGCGCTCTAACCCGCGGCGCAACGGCAAGTTCATTTACGTGCATTTTGGTCGGCATCGCGGCTGCGCAACTCGACAGTCAAAACTGAGCGGTCGAAATTACTCTGCAAACCGTCTCAAGCGACGCGGCAAGGCGTCTTCAGCAATGATTTATTAATCATACAACTATAGATTGTGAACATCAAATCAAACATCTTGATTTGGCCCGCCTTCCCCCAACAGAGGAGGTCTCATTTGGTTGCGACGCTAGACGTCATCGCTTCACTCGATGCACGGCTAACGCTTGTCATTCAAACCGGACGCTAAGACATTGAACGAATTGGTACTCCCCCGGCTAATTCAATTGGTGCGCTGATCCTCTCCCGATCCCGTCTGCCACCTGCGGACACGCGCATTGTCTCGTCCGAGGACGGTTGTCATCCCCGCGACAACGTCCGTGGCGCCACCCTCAAGCCACCCCCGCTAGGGTGGCGCCAATGTTACCTCTTCAAGAGTGCGTTTTGCCGCGATCGGTTTGGTTGTCGACCACTTGAAAGCCGTGCCAATACGGATCTCGATCATCGACGAAAATCGTGTTGTAGCCGGTGATCCGCGCCCAACCTTCGACGGATGGAATAATCGCGTCGTGCGCGCCGACTTTGGTCGGGCCCTCAATGCGGCCAACGAATTCTGAACCGATAATGCTTTCGTGGACAAAGCGCTCACCCTGCTTGAGCTTGCCCAGATGAGCCCACTGCGCCATGCGCGCGCTGGTCCCGGTGCCGCACGGTGATCGGTCGATGGCCTTGTCGCCATAGAACACGGCGTTGCGAGTCGTCGACGTCGACTGCAGGGCGGCGCCGGTGAACATCACATGCGAAAGTCCTTTGATTTCGGGCTTTTCTGGGTGTTGGAAATCAAACTTCTGCCCGAATGCGCGGCGCACCTTAGGGGCCCAATTCAGAACATCCGAAGGTTGGATGTGCTCAAGCCCCGGAAAGTTCGGCTGCGGATCGATGATGGCGTAAAAGTTGCCGCCATAGGCCACGTCGGCGCGCAAAAGCCCCACGCCGGGCACCTCGGCTTCCAATCCTTGCGCGTGAAGGTACGACGGAACATTTGTAATGCGCACCCAATCCACGAACGGACCGGTTTGACCGTAGGATGCCGCAACAACGCCGGCCGGCGTGTCGAGCAAAAGTCGACCCGGCGTTTTCGGCTGCACCAATCCGCGCTCGATGGCCATCGTCACCGTGCCGATCGTGCCGTGACCGCACATCGGAAGACAGCCGGAAGTTTCGATGAACAAGATCGCCACGTCGCAATCGGCGCGCGTGGGCGGCATCAGAATAGAGCCCGACATCATGTCGTGGCCACGCGGCTCGAACATCAAGGCGGTGCGGATCCAGTCGAATTCGGCGAGGAAATGGGCGCGCTTTTCGATCATGGTCCCCCCCGACAAGGCCGGTGCGCCGCCGGCGACGACGCGTACTGGATTGCCGCAGGTATGGCCATCGATACAGAAAAAGGTGTGCGTGCTCATGTCGGGGCTCCCTTGCAATGGCGCGAACTCAATTGAACGCACCAAACCACCTCGACTGCTGCGGTTGCAGGCAACTCATTTGTTGCTGGAACGCCGCGAAGCGCCGATGCGGCCGAAATTGCGCGCCGCAACCAAGGTTCCTTATTGCCATTGCCCCCGTCAATCGGCATTTTAATATTTGTCTCCCGTTCGTTGCGTCGCAGGGTTGCCATGCCGATAGCCGCACCTGATTTGCCGCAAACACAAGCGGTGATCATCGAAATGATCAACGCGTTTCGCGCCGAAAACCAGCTCGGCGCCGTCGCTCCGAACCCGCAGCTGCAAATGGCGGCGACGGCGTTTGCGAACTATCTGGCGAAGTCGGGTGAGTTTGCGCATACGGCCGACGACCGTCAGCCCAGCGAGCGAGCCACCGCGGCCGGATACCAATACTGCATCGTAGTGGAGAACCTCGCGATGCACAAATCGAACCGCGGATTTGAAACGTCCGACTTGGCCTATCAAGCGGTCAACGGTTGGAAAAATTCACCGGCGCATCGTGCCAACATGTTGATGACGCATGTCACCGAAACAGGCATTGGTATCGCGAAGGCGGACGGCGGAGATCCAAAGTTCGTCACGGTCCAACTGTTCGGGCGCCCCAATAGTTTTAAATACAAGATCGGCATCGAGAACCTGTCGGGCACGACCATTACGTACACACTTGGCGACCAGAAAAATACGATTGCCCATTCCATGTTGGTCACCCACACAGACTGTGTGCCGATGGAGCTGTCCTTCGCCATCGGCAAGGTGACATCGAAGTTCGAGGCGCACGACGGAGAAACCTTCGTGCTTTCGCGGGGCGGCGACGGCAAGCCGCGAGTGTCACTCGACATTGCTACAGTACCAACGGCGCCCGCGTGGACGACATTCGTTTCCGCAAAGACCGTCAAACCGGCGCGTTGAGGCGTGCCAACAGCGCACGCAAGCGGCTACGTGGTTCAGGCAAAGTTTCGTCGCGCGGCACGAAAAGCGAAGCATTGAGAAAATGTGTCGTTAGATCAAGACCTGCAAGTACGTCACTGGTCTGGACGCCATTGCCGCTGCGCCCGCGCAGAAACGCCGGCAACGACAGCAAGCGGTCCTTGTACGGCTCGCCGGCCGCCAGAGAAACGGCGCGACCGGACTTGGGCGACACGTAGACCAAATCCGTTGTTATGCCGGTAGCTGCGCACCGCGAAAGGTCGAGGCCGAAGCCAAATTCATCGAGCAGAGCAAGTTCCCAGCGCACGTATAAGGCCGGCCAGACCAAGGGATCGTCGAGAAAGCCCAGGACGAACAGCGTCACTTCGAAGAGGTTGGGATGCGGATCGCGTTCGGGCAAGGCGCGGGCGAGATGGCACATCGACAGCAGCGCACAGAGTGCCGCCGGATCGTCCATGGCCTCGACGCCGAAGCTGCGCAGTGGTTCGACGGTCATGACGCCGAGTTGGTCGGCGAGCCTGGCCTTCCAGCTTACCTCGACGTGATTGCCCATTTGCAAGACGGGGCGCGCTTTGCGCGACCTGCCGCCATGAATGAGGCCGAGATGGCGCCCGTGATCGCGCGTCAGCACTTCCGCCACCGCCGCTGTTTCGGCGTGCGGACGAACGCTGAGGATTACGCCTTCGTCAGACCATTGCATGGTGGTTGCCGCTTGCTCGCCCATTCATGGCTGTGAGATCATGTTAGGCAGATGGCGCATGTTGGCTTGAATGCCCTTCATTTTGGGCTGGTCCGGAACTGGTGGACCGGGTGTGCCGCGAGGCAGCGAACCGGGCACCTGCGAGACGCCGCACGGCCGCCCATAAGCCTGACACCGCCACAGACCTTGCGCAAGCCGCATGCAGGACAGACTTTTCTCGGACGCATTGCGCCAGAGCGCAAAAGCCTGACCCAATTGGGAGGCAGCACTAATCCAGCCAGTGAGCGCCTTCTGCTTGGCCCTCGTTTCGGAATTGGCGTCTTCGCCGGCGACGGCAATAAATTCGCCGCACACGCGGGTCGCCGCCTGGGCCGTGGGCATCGCAAAACTGAACAACACCCCGACAAGTGCGCGCAGGGCAATCATTTTGCAATTGAGCCGCACCATTTACTCCGTGGGAAATTCGAGGCCCATCTCACGATAACGTTCGGGGTCGTGCTCCCAGCCTTCGCGTACTTTTACGAACAGAAAAAGATGCACGGGCCGACCGACGATCTCGGTGAGTTCGGCGCGCGACTCGGTGGATATCTGCTTGATGGCGCGACCACCCTCGCCGAGCACAATGCTTTTCTGACTGTCGCGTTCGACGAAGATAGTCTGCTCAATACGCACGCCCTTCTTGCCCATCTCTTTCCACGACGTCGTCTCAACGGTGGTGGCGTAGGGCAGTTCCTCGTGCAAGCGAGCGTAAATTTTCTCGCGGGTAATTTCGGAAGCGAGAATGCGCATGGGGGCATCGGTGACATCATCAGCGGGATAGTGCCACAGACCCTGCGGCACGGCCAAGGCGAGGTAGCGCTTGAGGTCGTCGACGCCGGCGCCTTTCAGGGCGGAGATCATGAACGTCTGCTGGAACCTGCCGTGCGCATTGATCTCCTGAGCAAGGTTGAGCAAGCGCTTCTTGTCGATGGCATCGATTTTGTTGAGCGCGAGGCAAGCGGGTGCACCCACATCTGCGAGGCGCGCGACCAGTGCCCGCGTCTCATCGTCGACGCCGCGTTGCGCATCGAACAGGAGTACGACGATATCGGCTTCGCCAGCGCCACCCCAGGCGGCCTTCACCATCGCCCGATCGAGGCGGCGGCGGGGCTTGAAGATGCCGGGTGTGTCGACGAACACGAGCTGGCTCGCGCCTTCCACGGCGATGCCGCGAATGGGCATGCGGGTGGTCTGAACTTTGTGACTGACAATCGTCACCTTGGTGCCGACCAGGCGATTGACCAGGGTCGATTTGCCGGCATTGGTCGCCCCGATGACGGCAACAAAACCGAACCGCTGATGCTCCGGATCGACCTGCCGGGTGACGGCGGTCTGCTCGTCGACCAGCTTGGCGGGTCGCAAGTGCGGCGACGTGGATTTGGCGACCGGCCTGGTGCTGGCGGGCGCCGCGGACTTTGCCGGAGCGCTCGATTTGCGGCCGGCCATAGTCGCCGACGGACGCGTCGCGCCCTTGGCAGTCTTAGACGGTTTCTTGCTCTCGGGCATCGGCTTATAGTTCCAAAACGCTGGCACGGTGGACACCTGCGCTGCCACGATAGCACAACGCGGTCGTTTCGGCTGCACAGCCGCCGCGGCACATCCTCGATATAGTCAAAAGTTAAGATCCAGGCTTCCAGACGCCTTCCTTGATCAGCAATGCGGTCGCGGCGGATTGTTCGGCTGCGCGCTTGCTGGCGCCGGTCCCCTGCGCATAGCGGGCGAGCGGTGCCTTGCGACCGCCCACGCGAACTTCGGTCGTGAAATACGGCGCGTGATCGGGGCCTTCGCGGCTCATTTCCTTGTATTTCGGCAGATCGAAGCCCTGACCTTGCGCCCACTCCTGCAGCGCGCTCTTGGCATCGACAGGCTCGACCGGCAACGTCTCGAGGCGCTTGGACCAATGCAGGCGCACGACGCGGCGCGCGGCTTCAAAGCCGCCTTCGATAAAGACGGCCGCAAGCACGGCTTCGCAGGCGTCAGCGAGGATGGTTATCTTCCCGCGACCGCCGCTCAGCGCCTCGCTTTCGGACAGGATGAGTTGCTCGCCCAGAGCCATCGAGCGCGCGACGTCGGCACAGGTTTCACCACGCACGAGATGATTGAATATGCGCGCCAGATCGCCCTCGCTGGCGCCGGGAAACGATTCCGTCAGCAGTTCGGCGATTGACAATCCCAACACGCGATCGCCGAGAAACTCAAGCCGCTCATTGTCGTGGTCGCCACCCTTCTTGGACGACGTGCGCACGCTGGAATGGGTAAGCGAACGCTTCAGCAGCGCTCGGTCGGTGAATTGATACCCGAGTCTAGCTTCAAATCCACGAGGGCGGCGTTGTGACTGCACGGAGCCTACCGAACCAACGAGATGATACGGCGCCACCGCACGCAACCGGGCCACGTCCACGGCGCCAACGGCCGGCAATTGTTCGGCTCGTCGATGGCGGCGGAGAAGAAAATAAGATCGGCGCGGCCGACGAAATTTTCGTAAGGCACGAAGCCAACCGCGCTGAAGCGGCTGTCGGTCGAGTTGTCGCGATTGTCGCCCATCATGAAATAATGATCGGCCGGTACCTTGAACGGTCCGCGATTGTCGGCCGGGCCCTCGTCAATGGTGTCGAGCACCGTGTACTTGACGCCGTTCGGCAGCGTTTCTTCATAACGAGGCGACGACCGCGTCACGCCATCTTCTTCTACCGCCACGAACGGCACGATCGGACGCTTGGGGACCGCCACGCCATTGATGAACAGCACGCCGTGGCGAGTTTCTATCTCGTCGCCGGGCAGGCCGATGACGCGCTTGATGAAATCGGTTGAATTGTCGCGCGGTAGCTTGAAGACGGCAACGTCGCCGCGCTTCGGCAGGCGGGCGAGAATACGGCCACTGAACAGGTGTTGGGGACGTAGCGGGATGGATATCTTGACGAACGGAATGTCGAGCGTCTGCGGGAAGGTGTAGGTGCTGTACCCATACGACAGCTTGGACACGAACAGAAAATCACCGACCAGCAAGGTCGACTTCATCGATCCAGATGGAATATTGAACGGCTGATAGAGGAACACCCGGACCACGAATGCGATCAGCAAGGCATGCACGATAATGCGCGCTGTTTCGCCCCACCCGCTTCCCTCGGCTGGCGGCGTGCCTGCGGGCCGCCTTTCGTTGACTGCTGCAGCCTTGGCTCTGTTTGATCCGAGGTTCAGGCTCATTCTCAACTCCATGGCACCGCAATCGAGCGCGGTCCGAGGGAGAACGGCCGGCGGGGACGGATCTGTCTGGCAGTAAATCTGGGGTACGCGAAGTCGGATACGTTATCAGCAAGCCTATACAGCGTCACCTCTTTCCCCGCAACGCTTCGACATGAATGTGGTTGCACCGCTGCATTTATTCTAGTGCTGCGGCTCGGCGGAAATAATCACCACCGCTTCGGCCCAGGGATAGTCGTCGGTCATAGTTAGCGCGATAGACGGGGTGGTTCCTGGAGGTGTGATGGCCTGCAACCGCGCCAGTGCTCCGCCGGTCAGGCGCAACGTCGGCTGGCCCGACGGCAGATTGACGACGCCCATGTCGCGCCAGAAAACGCCGCGCCGCAAGCCCGTTCCCAGCGCCTTGGCACAGGCTTCCTTGGCGGCGAAGCGCTTGGCGTAGGAGGCGGAGCGCGGATTGTGGCGGCCTGTAGTCCGGCGTTCGGACCGGGCCTGCTCGATCGGGGTGTAGATGCGCCTGATGAAGCGATCGCCATAGCGTTCGAGCGAGGCCTCGATCCGCCGGATGTCGATGATGTCGTTGCCGAGGCCGAGGATCATGATTTTATCCGGAACGTGCTGATCTCAGGCAAACCAAAACGCATTCTTAAGGGCTGCGCAAATCCGGGATTTAGATGGCCCGTTGCGCCCGCTGCACGCCCCCGCACGCGGCATGCAAACCAACGGTAAGCCTGCAGGTTTTGGACGGCGCGGCCTCAACCCGGCCTGAACCGAACCGGTCAGTCGCGGAAGTTCGCCGGGCGACGTTCCTTGACGGCCTGGAAGGCTTCGGTGAGGTCTTCCGACATCAGCAACGCGGCGTTCCAGATGGCCATCATGTTGAGGCTGTCTGCAACGCTGTGGTCGCGGGTATAGCGGATCATCTCCTTGGTGCCGCGAGTGGCCAGCGGCGACTTCGAAGCAATCTGCCGGGCCAATCCGCGCACGCCATCGAGCAGCGCTTCGCGCGATGGATAACAGCGATTGACGAGGCCTATTTCCTTGGCTTCCGCGCCGCCGACCGGTCGTGCGGTATAGGCCAGTTCGCGCGCCATGCCGTCGCCGATCACCTTGGGCAGCCGTTGCAGCGTGCCGACGTCGGCGACCAGGCCGAGATCGATTTCCTTGACCACGAAACTGGCGTCCGCCGAGCAATAGCGCATGTCGGCTGCCGTCACCAGATCGACGCCGCCGCCGACGCAGGCGCCGTGAATGGCTGCCAGCACCGGCTTGCGGCAGGCATCGAGTGAGGAAATGACGTCCTGCAGATCAAATACGGTTAAGCGTAATGCCTCTCGCATGCGACCGGGACAGCTTTCCGTCTGGCGGCCGCCGATGCCCATCAGCATTTCGAGATCGATGCCGGCAGTGAAATTCTTGCCGGCGCCCGACAGCACGACGACGCGAGCCGCGGGCAAGGCATCGAGATAGCGGAAGGTGGCGCGCAACTCACCCCACATGGCGCGGTTCATGGCGTTGGATTTTTCGGGCCGATGAAGTTCGACTTCGGCGACGCCGTCGACGAGCGTCAGCTTCAATGCGGTCAGTGCCGGCGGCAGCAAGGGTGCTTCGCCGACGGCGGCAGATGGCACGGATACGAGAGCGGACATTGTCATCTCCGGGAGAATAGTTGCGCGGTTGCACAGACTATAAGCATGAGTGAACCCGCCGCGCCATCTTCGCGCCGTCCAAGCGAAACACATGAACGATCGGCATTTGTTGAATCTACTGGCAAATCCACCCGCCATCGTCATGGCCGCGCACGCGGCCATCTACGACAAGCCTCCGCAAGCTCTGCGCTCGACGACATCGCCGCCCGCTGCACTGCTCAAAATTATTTCTGAACTCCAGATTGTCGCAACCCGTCGTGGATGGCCGCCTGCGCGGCCATGACGAAATCTAGAGTTTCCGTCGTGTGTCCTTCTTGCCATCCCCGTAATGGCCGACACCACTTGACCTCGCGCCGCGGATTGGACGACATCGGGTATGGCCAGCAAATTTCTCGATCATACCTATCGGCACCTCGATGTGGAGCGGCTGATCTCGTCGCTGAAGCTGCTGGCGGCGCGTATTCGCGACCGGTTCCCGCTGGCAGGCCTCGCGCGCGTTTGCGAGGAACTCATCACGATCACCGAGGAAAACTCCACCCGCGTCACGACGATCGGACGCCGGGACTGGTGGTTGTGGACGGGCGTGTTGGTTCTGCTGACCGCGGGCGCGGGCGGGTTTACGCTGTTGTTCCGGCTGATCGACTTCCGCAAGACCAATGCCGACAACGTCTTCACGGTCATCCAGGGCATCGACGCGATGATGAACATCGTCGTACTGATGGGCGGCGCGCTTTTTTTCCTGATGACGATGGAAGATCGGCTGAAGCGGCGACGGGCGATCCGCGCCATCAACGAGCTCCGATCGTTGATCCACGTCGTCGACATGCACCAGTTGACCAAAGAACCGGCCTCGCTGTTGGCGGGCGGCGCGCCGACGCCGAACTCACCGGCGCGCGGGTTGACGCCGTTTCAACTCGGCCGGTATCTCGACTACTGTTCGGAAATGCTGGCGCTGATCGCCAAGGTGGCTGTGTTGTATGCCCAGGCGATGCCGGATCCGGTGGTGGTCGATGCGGTCAGCGACATCGAACGCTTGACAAGCAACCTGCAGCAGAAGATCTGGCTCAAGATCACGCTGGTGCACTCCGTCTCCGGTGGGCTCGATCCGGATGATACCAGCTACGACGTGCAGGACGAAACGGGCGGGCCTCAGTTCACCGCCAATGAAGAAACCTGATATGCGGCCAGACATTACCAATCCAATCGCACTGACGCAGGCGCTGATCCAATGCCCGAGCGTCACGCCGGTGGAGGGCGGGGCGCTGCAGTTGCTGGAAAACGTGCTGCGGCCAGCAGGATTTGACTGTCATCGCCTGATGATGACGGAGCCTGGCACGCCCGACGTCGATAATCTCTATGCGCGGCTCGGCACGCAAGGTCCGCACCTGTGTTTCGCGGGTCATACGGACGTCGTTCCGCCCGGCGACGAAGCCCTATGGACGCAGCCACCATTCAGCGGCGCGATCGTCGATGACATGGTTTATGGTCGCGGCGCCGTCGATATGAAAGGCGCCGTCGCCTGTTTTGTCGCCGCAATTGGGCGCGTGCAAAAACGACACAGACAAATCAACGGCTCGATTTCGTTGCTGATCACCGGCGATGAGGAAGGGCCCTCGATCAATGGCACCATGAAGGTGCTCGACTGGATGACCGCGCGTGGCGAAAAGCTGGATGCGGCTATTGTCGGCGAGCCTTCGAACCCCAGTCGGCTCGGCCAGGAAATCAAGATCGGCCGGCGCGGATCGCTATCCGCCGAGATCGTCGTGCATGGCAAGCAAGGCCATGTCGCCTATCCCGATCTCGCGGAAAATCCCGTGCCGAAGCTGGTGCGCATGCTCGACCGGCTCGGGTCCGCGCCGCTCGACCAGGGTACGCCGGATTTCCAACCGTCGAATTTGGAAATCACCGTGTTGTCGGGTCGCAACACCGCGAGCAACGTCATTCCGGCCGAAGCGCGCGCAAAATTCAACATCCGCTACAATACGCTGTGGACGCGGCCGAAGCTCGAAGCCTGGGTGCGCGCGCGTTGCGAGGCGGTGGCTGCTGACATGGACGCCCGCTTCGAGGTGACTTTCTCAGGTACCGGCGACGTGTTCCTGACCAGGCCCGGCCCGCTCGTCGGAACTATGCGGCAGGCGGTTGAAGCGGTGGTCGGTCGCACCCCGGCACTGACCACCAACGGCGGCACGTCGGATGCCCGATTTATCCAAGCCCATTGCCCGGTCATTGAATTCGGCCTCACCAATGCGCTGGCACATCACATCGACGAACGGGTCGCGATCGCCGATCTCGAAGCGCTGACGCGCGTGTATGAGGTGTTCATCGAAGGCTATTTCGGCTTGACGGCATCAGCAGGTTAACGCGGCATGAGAACAGCTTACAGAACGCCGCGACGCTCACGAAATCCATCGGTGCGGCCAGTTGACGGTTGCCCCAGTTGCCCTGACCAGTAGCCGCCTGAACACAACACATTTTCTCTGCCGTCTGAAAAATGTCCAAAACCGCCATAAGCGCAGACGCGAACTCGTTTAAAAGCGCGCCGTCACGCTTGAGAAACGATACGCAATAAGTCAGGGTTGGGTTGCAACGGAAAGACCGTAGTCGCCGTTATAAACGTGTAACAGCCTTTAACGTCCAAAACGACATCTGAATGGGAGTGCAGATATGAAATATCTCTTCGCCGCATTAGGAATCTTAACGTTGTCGGCGTCCATGGCCTCTGCGCAGGGCTACTATGGCGAGCGTCGCGAATACCGTGAACGTGAACGTGAGTACCGGTACAGCGGTGGCCAGTGCGCCGCGATCCGCCGAAGCATTTACGACCTGGAACGGATGCTGAGATCCGGCAATGCAGGCGGTGGTACGCGCCCAGCGCTTTATGAGGCGCGCGCCAAGTACGCCCGCCGCTGCAGCTAGAGCCTTCAGAATCAATTGAGATCCTGAGCGCCCCGTCGCCAAAAAACCTGGTCACGGGGCGATTCGTTTGCGACTTGGGGCTGTCTCAATCGGCGAACGGGTCGCGCATCAGAATGGTGTCGTCGCGTTCCGGCGACGTGGACAACAGAGTGACCGGGCAGCCGATCAATTCTTCAATGCGTTTGACGTACTTGATCGCCGGCGCGGGCAGGTCGCCGAAGCTGCGCTTGCCCGCCGTCGACGATTGCCAGCCCGGCAGCGTTTCATAGACCGGCTTGACGCGTGCCTGTTCATTCATGCCGGCAGGCAGGCGATCGTATTTGCGACCATCCAATTCGTAGCCAACGCAGATTTTCAACTCCGGCAACGGATCGAGAATATCCATTTTGGTCAGCGCGATGCCGTCGATACCCGCTACTTTGACGATCTGACGCACCAGCACCGCGTCGAACCAGCCGCAGCGCCGCTTGCGCCCGGTGTTGACGCCGAATTCCTTGCCGCGCTGCCCGATCAGTTCGCCGGTCGCATCCATCAGCTCGGTGGGGAACGGCCCCGACCCTACGCGCGTGGTATAGGCTTTGGCCAGACCAAGCACGTAACCGATGGCGCGCGGCCCCATACCCGACCCGGCCGCCGCCTGCGACGCGATCGTGTTCGACGACGTTACATAAGGATAGGTGCCGTGGTCGATATCGAGCAGCGCACCCTGCGCGCCTTCGAACAGAATGCGCTTGCCTTGCTGGCGGGCCTCGTCGAGCAGCGCCCACACGGTATCGACATAGGGCAGGATGGATGGCGCGATGGCCGTCAACTCGGCGGTCAACACATCCTTGGAGATTTCCGGCTGTCCAAGGCCGCGACGCAGCGCATTGTGATGCACAAGCAAACGGTCGATCTTCGGGCCGAGGTTTTGCAGGTTGCGCAGGTCCTGCACGCGGATCGCGCGGCGGCCGACCTTATCTTCATAGGCCGGCCCGATGCCGCGGCCGGTGGTGCCAATTTTCTGCGCGCCGGCCGATTCCTCGCGCAACTGGTCCAATTCGCGGTGCAGCGGCAGGATCAAGGTGGCGTTCTCGGCCACCTTCAGGTTGTCCGGCCCGACATGCACGCCCTGTGCCTTGATGCCCTCGATTTCCTTGGCCAGATGCCAGGGATCGACGACCACGCCGTTGCCGATCACCGACAATTTCCCCTTGCGCACAACGCCCGACGGCAGCAGCGCCAGCTTGTAGGTGACGCCGCTAATGACGAGGGTGTGCCCGGCATTGTGGCCACCTTGGAAGCGGACGACGATATCGGCGCGCTCGGAGAGCCAATCGACGATCTTGCCTTTGCCCTCATCGCCCCATTGGGCGCCGATGACTACAACGTTTGCCATGTTCGTCCTCGAACGTTGGGTGCCCGGCATGCATCTCCGGACACGAAAAAAGGGCGCAAGCCCCAGTTGAGGCAGCGCCCTTTTTGGTGCTTATAACCGCCATGCGCTCAGAAGCAAGGCAAGATTTGCGGTTTTGTGACACTCGGGGCGAGATTGACGACGATGTCACAGGCGGCGCGACGCGGGCTATCGGCAAGATAATGTTGTGCTTTGTTCAATTAGGCCTTCCTATGTGCAAACCCTGGCACTTCGGTGCGCTTGAGGAGATGTCGACGGATGAATTTCAGCGCGTGTCTGGCTGTCGGGGTGATCATGATGGCCATGCCGCAAGCGGCCTGGGCCGATGATCCGAAGGCGTTTTCCTGCACCTTCGACACCGGCGCCGCCTACAGCTACGCCAACAGCGCTTTCAAGGCTGAAAAAGTCGGCCCCATCACATTCGAGATCGGTAACATCAATGCCGAAATCCAAAGCGCCGACCTGGTGACGCCGGTCGGCACGCGGCCGCTGCGTGTGGTACGTGCCGTCAACGCACTGCACTTTCTCGAGGTGGTCGGCGAAGGCTTCCTCAACATGACTACGGTGTATGATCGCGACGATGTGAAGGGCGCTTTCCCTGCCGTACACTCGCGCCACTTCGGCGTGCTCGGCCAACCCGTCATCGGCCAGTATCAAGGGTTCTGTCAGGGGAAGTGAGCCGTCACTGCAGATTCTCGTCATCCCGACGCAGGTCGGGACCCACGCCAAGTCAACGTTAGTCATGTCCCGATGCTGAAAAAAATCCTGATTGCCAATCGTGGGGAGATCGCTTGCCGGATTGCGCGCACTGCTGCCAAAATGGGCATCGCCACGGTCGCTGTCTATTCCGACGCGGATGCCAAGGCGCTGCATGTGCGCGCCTGCGATGAAGCGGTCCATATCGGCTCATCACCGGCCACCGAGAGCTATTTGCGTATCGACAAAGTCATCGCGGCGGCGAAAGCCACTGGCGCGGATGCGATCCATCCCGGCTACGGTTTCCTGTCCGAAAATGCGGACTTGCCCGACGCATGCAAGGCAGCTGGAATCATTTTCATCGGACCCACGGGCGACGCCATGCGCGCGCTCGGCGGCAAGGCTGCAGCCAAGGAGATCGCTATCAAGGCCGGCGTGCCCGTCGTGCCCGGCTATCAGGGCGACAAGCAGGACGCCAAGACGCTGGCCAAGGAAGCAGGCAAGGTCGGCTATCCCGTGATGATCAAGGCGGTGGCCGGCGGCGGCGGTCGTGGCATGCGGCTGGTCGAGAGCGAAGCGCAATTGCCGGAAATGCTGGACAGCGCGCAGAGGGAGGCGCAGTCGGCGTTCAGCAATGCGCACGTGCTGATCGAGAAGGTCGTCGTGCGTCCTCGCCATATCGAAGTGCAGGTGTTCGGCGACAGCCATGGCAACGTCGTGCACATGTTCGAGCGCGACTGCACGCTGCAACGGCGCCATCAGAAGGTGATCGAGGAGGCGCCGGCGGCGGGCATGAGTGCGGCGCTGCGTGAGAAAATGTGCGCGGCGGCAGTGAAACTTGCCAAGTCCGTCAACTACACCGGCGCTGGCACTGTTGAATTTCTGGTCGAAGGCGGCACGCTGGATGCATCGGCGAAATGGTATTTCATCGAGATGAATACTCGCCTGCAGGTCGAGCATCCCGTGACCGAGGAAATCACCGGGCTCGATCTGGTGGAGTGGCAATTCCGTGTCGCAGCGGGCGAGAAATTGCCGCTGGCGCAGAGTGCGATCACGATGAGCGGCCATGCGATCGAGGTGCGGTTGTGCGCGGAGGATCCGGCGAAGGGGTTCATGCCGAGTGTGGGGCGGATCCATTTGTTCGACGCAACAGATTTAGTGAATGTGCGCATTGAAACCGGCGTTGAGAGTGGCAGCGAGGTGTCGCCCTTCTACGACTCGATGATTGCAAAACTGATCGTGCATCGCTCAAACCGCGCCGATGCCCTTGTGGAAATTCGTGCCGCGACAATTGAAACAACGATCGCCGGACCGCGCACGAACCAACCGTTCCTCTCGCGGTTACTTGGTGATGCATCGGTCAAGCGTGGCCATATGGACACCGGGTTGATCGGGCGCGAACTCGAACGGCTGACGGTTCGCACGGACTCCAAGGCGGCACTTACATTGAGCATCGACTCCTGGCTCACGCATCTGGCATTCGAAGCGGGCAATACGTCCGCCGCAAGCGTTGACTCACCCCGTTGGGAGGGTCGAGACGCATTCCAGTTGGGACCGGATAGAACGCAATCAGTCGCAGTTCTCGTCGATGACAAGATACAGGTGCTGCAAGTCGTCATGCGGCGCGATGGATCGGTCGACATCGCTTTGGATGATGGCGAGGAGTCCGGCTTCGCGTTTTCGAGATATGTCGAAACCGTGTCAGAACCCGGCATGATGCACGTCATCATCGATGGATCACAAACCACGCTCCGCAAACCCACCTACGACTCATCCGAAATCGAAGATGGCGCGGCGACAGGGGCAATCCGGGCGCCGATCAACGGGCGCGTGGCGAAACTGTTCGTGGGCATGGGTGCAAAAGTTGAAAAGGGCGACAAGATCGCCGTCGTCGAAGCCATGAAGATGGAGCATGTCATCCTAGCCGCCGTCTCCGGCACCATCGACAAACTGCCCGTCGCCGAGGGGACCCAGGTCAACCAGGGCACGCTGCTGGCGCATATCCATGTCGCGGAGGGTGCCGCGGTGTGATTGTTATTCACGCGCTGGTAAGTTGGGTCAAGCCTTCCGCGCGACCCCACAGTAACTGATCAGGTTGCCGCGTTGGGTCTCGGCCAAATTCGCCTTGACCCAACCTACGGCCGTTGCCCAGGCGATAGAGTCGACAGCCTAAATTTGGAGGCATGTTGCACCCGGCCCGCATCACACGCCGTAAATTGCCGCGCGGGCGGCGTCTTTGGTGGACACCAACTTGGCGAGGTCGACGATCACCTTGGCTAGTTTCCAGGTGGCGTCGTCCTGCATCTTGCCGTCGATCATGACGGCGCCGGTCCCGTCCGGCATGGCTGAGAGAATGCGCTTGGCGAAGGCCACCTCGCTTGGCTCAGGGCTGAACACATTCTTGGCGATCTCGACTTGCGAGGGATGCAACGACCACGCGCCGACGCAGCCCATCAGGAAGGCGTTGCGGAACTGCGCTTCGCAAGCGGCGGCATCGGAGAAATCGCCGAACGGGCCGTAGAAGGCCTTGATGCCGTAGCTCTGGCAGGCGTCCACCATCTTGGCGACAGTGTAGTGCCAGAGATCCTGCTGGTAGAAGGAGCGTGGTGCGCCATCGGTCGCGTCGGCCAGCACGCCGTAGCTCGGATGACCGCCACCGACGCGGGTCGTCTTCATGCCGCGGGAAGCTGCGAGATCGGCGGGTCCCAGACTCATGCCGTGCATACGCGGACTGGCGCCGGCAATTTCGGCCACGTTCTTGACGCCCTCGGCGGTTTCGAGAATGGCGTGAATGAGAATTGGCTTGGTGATCTTGTGCTTGGCTTCGAGCTGCGCCAGCAATTGATCGAGATAGTGGATATCCCACGCGCCCTCGACCTTCGGCAGCATGATAACGTCGAGCTTGTTGCCGGCGGCGGGGACGATTTCGAGAATATCATCGAGGCCCCATGGCGAATTGAGGCAGTTGATGCGCGTCCACAGGCCGGTGTGGCCGAAATCGTTCTCGGCAGCCATCTTGATGAAACCGGCGCGCGCCGCTTCCTTCTGCTCCATCGGAATGGCGTCTTCGAGATTGCCCAGGACCACGTCGACCTGCTTGATCATCTCGCCGACGCGGCCGCGCAACTTGTCGTTTTGCGGAGGAACGAAATGGATCATCCGCTCCAGACGCACCGGCAATGCGCGCAGCGGTGCGGGCGCGCCGATGGCCAGCGGGGCGTAGAATTTTGCGGGTGTGCGGGATGTGGTCATGGGGGACCTGATCGTTGGCGTTGTGGCATGGAGGCAGCCAAGGGGCGCTGCCCCTCGACCTCGTCAAAGGGCTCGCCCTTTGAAAACCCGCTGTGAAGGACCGCGGCGGTGGGGTCAAGCGACCCTGACAGA
>JANXWC010000093.1 GCA_025351355.1 Hyphomicrobiaceae bacterium | reverse complement strand
ACCTGCGTTTGAACACCACCACCGCATCGCGCCGAGTGGCACCGGGAAGCGTCAGGCCGGCCCCTCGTCCCCGAGGCGGATTTTGCAGGGCCGACTACTGAAGATGAAACACCACCCCCCAAAGACAGAGGGTCGCGCGCGCGACCCTCCAAAAGTGCTGGGTCGCGCGAGCCATCAAAACAGGGGGAATCGCGCGAGCCGCCAGAAATGGAGGGTCTAACCACCAGCAGGGAAACACGACAAGATAACCACCACAGAGCGGAGCGCGGTGGTGGTGATGGCCAACAGGGGCGCTCCGCGCTTGCGCCTTCCGGCGCCGGTGGCGACGCGGGCCTTGGTGCGCGACTCGCCAATTTGCTGACAGCGGACGAGCAGCGACGTGTCAACGCGGCCGCCACCGGCGCATGTCGCGATCAACTTGCGTTGGCCGAGGTAGTGATCCGCACGGCCGTCGCGAGCGGCAAAGCCGATTCCGTGGTGGCGTTCGCTGTGGCGATGGGCAAGCGGGCTGTGCGTGGCGAGGTTGGTGCTCCGGCGGCGGCGGCAATGCAGAGCGCACCGCGGGCGTCAACCGAGGTCGATCTCTGGGCCGCGCGCGCAACGCTGGCCGGACGATATGTTGACCATCCGCGTGGAGTTCTGATTGTCGAGCCAGATGGGCGCTCGATGCGCCACTGCGGCGGCAAATACGTCGGCAGTGTCGTCGCAGGCAAAGACGTGCTCGCGATCTGGGCGCGCGTCGAGTCGGGCGAGTTGCCCGAGCCGACACTGCAGCTGCCCTCGTCTGCAACGGCTGCCGCATGACGGCCGGGAGGCCGCTTGGCTCGCCCAAAGGCGAGTCACCTGATGGTCGAGTAGCTCACGATGCGGCCCGTCGTGACCTTTCCCCGCGGGCGCGGGAGCGCCTGCGCACCGCCGCGGCATTGTTGCGTGCTGACCGCGTCGTCATTGATGACGCCCGCGGCTTCTACGAAGGCGTTCTCGCCGCAATCACGGCGCTCGCGCCCGATGTTGCTGCCCGCCTGCGTTCGAACGTGGATTGGGTGGAAAGCTACTGCGGTGCTGAGACGCGATTCCCTTGGGCAGACGCGTCTGCATCCGTGGACAGTCGGTGCGGCAGAGATCCCGGCCGCTGATGTTGTCGTGCCTCGGCGAGAATACGGCGACAACCGCAGGGGAGCGACATCCGTGCCGACGAACAAGATCACGCCGTTTCTAAAGTGGCCCGGGGGAAAGCGCTGGTTCGTTCATAACTACGCTTCGCTCCTCCCTACTACCTTCAATCGCTATATTGAGCCCTTCCTTGGCGGTGGATCAGTCTTTTTTCACCTGCGTCCGAAGGATGCTCTTCTCGGCGATGCCAACCCCGACGTGATCACGGCTTACATGGCTGTCAAACGAGATTGGAAGCGCATTGAGCGAAGTCTTGTTTACCGGCAACGCGCCCATCTGCTTGATGATGATTACTACTACAAGCAGCGTGGCAAAGTGACCGAAGATCCGATGGATCGAGCGGCGCGCATGATTTACCTGAACCGCACTTGCTTCAATGGCATCTATCGCGTGAACCTTCAAGGCCAATTCAACGTGCCCCGAGGTACAAAGAATGAAGTAGTGATGGATTCTGATGACTTCGAGGCAATTGCCGAATTGCTTCAGGGGGCCGAATTGAGACTAGCGGATTTCGAGGCACTGGTTGACGAAGCCCAGCCCGGCGATCTTGTCTTCGCCGATCCGCCCTATACCGTTCGACACAACCTCAATGGCTTCGTCAAGTACAACGAAGTGTTGTTCTCGTGGGCGGACCAAGAGCGTCTGGCAATTGCCCTCGGACGCGCCCGAGACCGGGGCGTGAAGATCGTGTCGACCAATGCGAACCATGCATCGGTTCGAGCGCTGTACGAAGGACTTGGATTCGAGATGCGGCCACTTGCGCGCTTCTCATCGATCTCCGCCTCATCAAGTAGCCGCCGGCAGTTCGAAGAACTTGTCGTGCAGGCCAATCTGGATTCGGGAGCCGCTGATGGCTTGGTAACGACACGCACGACGAGCGAATCGCGAGCAACGTCACGTGCGCGCAAATAGCTCTTGTTGCGCGGCAAGCCCCATGCCTTGAATGAACTGCTTGTAAAGGTCACCCTCGCCGCTACTACCCGGTGCGAACCTTTCCGAAGAGAAGTCAGCATCGTTCAGTGCCACCTTGTCGAACAACTCCTTGAATGCCTCCCGACTGGGTACTTGGGCGCTCGGCCGGAGTGACCTTTACAAGCAGTTCATTCAAGGCATGGGGCTTGCCGCGCAACAAGAGCTATTTGCGCGCACG
>JANXWC010000035.1 GCA_025351355.1 Hyphomicrobiaceae bacterium | reverse complement strand
CCGTCGATTACCATGATCGCGGCGTCCACGGCGGTCAGCGTGCGATAGGTGTGATCGGAGAAGTCTTCGTGGCCCGGCGTATCCAGCAGATTGAAGATGGCCCCGCCGTATTCGAACGTCATCACCGAGGTGGCAACCGAGATGCCGCGCCGCTGCTCGATGGCCATCCAGTCCGACCGCGTCGAGCGTTTGTCGGCCTTGGCTTTGACCTGGCCGGCTTGCTGGATGGCGCCGCCGAACAACAGCAGCTTTTCAGTGAGCGTGGTTTTGCCGGCGTCGGGATGCGAGATGATGGCGAACGTGCGCCGGCGTGCCACTTGGTCCTTGGCCGCGATCTGCGCCGTCGTTGCACTGGCCGTCATCAAGTCGGTCTCTCATCGTTTGGATTTCCGGATGCGGCATCGCGTACCACTTGGAGGCCGGTCGGGCAAATTCGCTGGCGGCTCCCCAGCAGGGTTAATAACGACGCGGCCAAACAGCCGCAAATTTCATAAATTCGATCGACGGTGGAGGGTAACCGCCAAGCGATTGGTAAATGCCAGCCACGCACAACCCAGGGCTGTTTAAATGCATGTCAAAACCCAAAGCGACGAACAAATAAAAACCCCGCGGCAAATGTTGCCGCGGGGCGCATTGATTAAAACCTGTCGGTTCAGCGAACGTGGTCGATGTTTGCTTCGCCTGGATCGCGGACGAAGATCGCACCGATCAACACCGTCAGCAACGCGAAGCCGACCGCATACCACAGACCGAAGTAGATATCGCCCGTGGATGCCGACATCGCGAACGACGTCGCGGGCAGCAATCCACCGAACCAGCCGTTACCGATATGGTAGGGCAGCGACATGGCGGTGTAGCGGATGCGGGTCGGGAAGAACTCGACCAGCGCTGCAGCGATCGGGCCATACACAGCCGTCACGTACAGAACCATCAGCGTCAGCAAGGCAATCGCCATCACCGCACGGAAGTTGGTGATCGCGTCGAACATGCCCGTAACCTTGAGAATGTTCTTGTCCGCAGCTGTCGGATATCCGGCCGCTTGCGCAGCCTTGAGCACGTTCGGTCCGAAATCCTTGTCGAACGGAACGTCGGTGCCATTGACCGTAGCCGTGGTTTTCGCTCCGGCAGCAGCCGGGACGAGCGTGTACTTGATCGCCGCGAGGGCCAGTGTACGACGAGCGACGTCACAACCAGCCGTGAAGACACGGATGCTGACAGGATCAAACACAGAACCGCACTCGGCCGGATCGGCCTTGAGCTCGACCTTGACCTTTTGCAGTGCGCTCTCGAGCTGCGGATTGACGATGCTCGTCAGCGTCCAGAAGATCGGGAAGTAGGTCAAAGCGGCAACCAAACAACCCGAAAGGATAACCACCCGACGACCGATCTTGTCCGACAGCCAACCGAAGAACAGGAAGCCGCCGGTGCCGAGGATGAGCGCCCAGGCGATCAACACGTTCGACGTCAACAGATCCGCCTTGAGCACGCTGTTGATGAAGAACAGTGCGTAGAACTGGCCGGTGTACCAGACCACGGCCTGACCGACGACGAGCCCGAACAATGCCAGCAGCACGACGCGTCCGTTGGCAAAGCGCGCCATGTTGGCGACGATCAACAGGATAATCGCAGGTATGGCGAGCAAAGCCGTGTAGGTATAGCCGACAATCAGCGCGCCGATCGACGCAACCAGAATTGCCACGAGCGCAATAGTCAAAGCCATCGGAAAACCGCCGAACGCTTCTGCAAGAGGCGCCTTGGAGCGGGTGCCCTCTTCCTTCATTTTCTGGAACGCGGGGCTTTCATTCATCGACAAGCGGATGAACACCGAGATGATCAACAGCAAAATCGAAACCAGGAACGGAATGCGCCAGCCGCCCTGCAGACCGAGGAAGCCGAGGTCGTAGTCTTGCGTGAAGGCCTTTTCGCCCATCCACGTGCGGAGGTAGACGATGATTACCAGCGAAAGCAGCAGACCCAGGGTTGCCGTCGTCTGGATCCAGCTGGTGTAGTAGCCGCGCCGACCGGGAGGCGCATGTTCAGCAACGTAAACCGCCGCGCCGCCGTACTCACCGCCAAGTGCCAGGCCCTGCAACATGCGCAGCGCAATCAGCAGCACGGGAGCGACCCAACCGATAGCCGCGTAGCTCGGCAGCAGACCGACGAGGAACGTCGACGTACCCATGATCAGAATTGTGATGAGGAAGGTCGCCTTGCGGCCGATCAAATCGCCGAGACGCCCAAAGAACAGCGCGCCGAACGGGCGCACCAGGAAGCCGGCGGCGAACGCGAGCAGCGCGAAGATGCTGCGCGTATTGACGTCGAACGCGGAGAAAAACTGCGCGCCGATGATGCCAGCTAAAGCGCCGTAGAGATAAAAATCATACCATTCGAAGATCGTGCCGAGCGATGAGGCGATAATAACCTTCACCTCTTCGCCGGTCATGCCGCGCGTCGTCCGCACCCCTGTGTCGTAGGCCGTTGCCATTCCGTGTCTCCTAGTGAGTTCCACCCATCAAACCGTGCTGCTGCCCCAGTCGGTGTTGGCGTTTTCTTTGGCAGCACTGTTCTTGACAAATTCCTTAGTGCCTTTTGGCGTCGACGTCGAACTATTCGTGAGGCGTACGATCGTCGTCACTTCAACGCAGAAAAGCCCGCCCGCTGTTTAAGCGGACGGGCACGGCGACCGAAGCTATCGTAAAAACTTACTTTTCCATGTGAGGTGCGGGGTCTACAGGCTTGGAACCTTGACGTAATTCGAAATGGACTTGCGGCTGATCGACCGATCCGCTCGAGCCCGCCTTGGCGATTACCTGCCCGCGCGTAACGGCATCGCCGCGCTTCACCAGCAGCTGGTCGGCATGTGCATAAGCCGTCACCCAGCCGCCTTCATGCCTGATCAGGATCAGGTTTCCGTAGGCTTTGATCTCGCTACCGGCATAGGCGACGGTGCCGGCGTCCGCCGCGGCAATATCGGCCCCTTTCGACAACGCGATATTGATACCGTCGTTGTGCGCTCCATCGGGACGTTTGCCGAAGCCGGCCAACACGTTACCACGAGCGGGCCAACGGAATTTGCCGTGCGCGGCACCGGCGCTAGTCGCGATAGCCGGGCCGGCAACTTTCACCGCCGGTGCGGCGACTGCCTCTTTTGTGGGCAATGCATCGGCGGGCGGATTGAGCAGACGGACCCCACCCGACGTCGCCGCATTCGAGGGCGCTGCCGCAGGCGCGGTGACCGCCTGCTCTGCAGAGGGTGTGGCACCAGCCGGCACTTTCAGCGACATGCCCGGCTTCATCTTCAAGGCATCGGTGATACCGTTCTGGCGCTGCAGTTCAGCGACCGGAATCTTGTGTGCACGTGCGATGCCGTAGAGAGAGTCGCCTGACTTGACGACATAACTGCCGTCCCAGTCGCCGGCAGGCGCAACAGCAGCATGTGTTGGAGCCGAAGCTGCGGCAGCCGGGACCGAAGTGACCGGCACCGGCGACAGCGGCGCCGCCTGGCCAACGATCGAGGTTGCCGGCGGCGGCGTCGCCGACTTGGCGATCGGTCGGCGGGCGTTGGCCGGCAGGATGATTTTCTGGCCGGGCTTCAGCGTGGCGTTTTTGAGCCCATTCAGATCCATGAGTGCCGCGATCGAGACGTGATGACGCTTCGAGATGGCATAGAGGCTATCGCCCTGCTGCACTTCGACGGTATTACCAGCGACAACCGGCGCCTTCGTTGCTTGTAGGGGTGCCGGCAGCGCGGCCGCCTGCTTTGACTTGCGCGGGGCATCAAACGGCACCGATGGATTGGTCGGCGCCGAGGCCTCCGGCAGAGCGGCGCTGCGTTCCAGACGGGGCGGCGGCGACGCGCCGTTGCGCGGACCCGAATCGGTCCAACCGGAATTTTCGTAAGCCGGAGGCGCACCGGCGTTGCGACGGCCGATCGATTCCTGCGGGATGGGCGGGCGCTCACTCAAACCGTAGCTGGGACGCTCCAACCGGCTGATATCCGTGCTGCAGCCAGCCAGCATGGCCGCGCCGACGATGATACCCAACGGGAGCGCGCGCCGCAGCAGCCGCGCACATACGATACGACCCAGATGATTACGCAACATGTTCGCCACCTCTACTGCCACGATTCGTAACGCCCATTGGGTTAATGCACCGTTAACAATCGCAGCCCCCGCTGCACCAATTCTGCCGGTCCGCCACGGAACCCGGCCACCTGACTCGAAAATCGATCAGACATTTCTGAACGGCGTACGCGCCGATTGTGATCGGTTCACGGAGGACTTGTGGCCAAAAGGCGGCTCCGCACACTTTTGCCCGCAACGGTCAAGTGTTTCTAAACGGCCGATCCGCCTGGCTCCAATCTGCCGTGTTTCGATTATTGGCATACGCGCCCGTTACCGTCGCGACCATGGCGGGCGAGATCGACGTGAAAATGATCGGCATGAAAACTGTTCGCGTTGGGTCCGAGCACGGTTGTGAACACATCACAGGCGCCGCGGTGCACGGCATGCAGAAAATCGCGCTCGGCGGAGCTGCCGTTCCAGCCGCTCTTGACCGTCACCGTGCGACCGTCAGCCAGCTTGAAAGCGGAAATGTCGACGGCGTTGGCATGACCGTGTTCGCTCAACTTGCCGCCGGATATGCCGTTCATGGGTCGACACGAATACGAAGCTGCCACTTTTAATTCGACCAACTGCGAAAACAGATAACGTTGCGCTGCTGGTTCGACGACCTCGGCGACCCAACGATCGACTGTTGGGATCATCTGGCATTGCAGTGTCGCCGCCGGCACCAGCCGCACACGGCCTGAAACCGTGCCGTTCATGTCAAAAGGTTTGAGCGCGCCGCAAACACTCGGGCCTCCCAGCGCCGAGCGCGGCGTCACGAAAGGCGAGCTGGCGATATTGACCCGCGTCAGACAGGCACGTTCTGCGTCCGCCCGCCATGGCTCTTCCTGGGCCACGAATTCGGGCGCATGCGAGCACGCTGCCACAAACAACGGTACCAGCACGCAAACACTGAACGCCAAACGATACACACGCATCAATGCACAGTGCCGGGACAGGGTTAAAAAAGCATGAATCGCTGCTCGGCGACGCCAGCTGAACACACTGCTACGTACGCGGTCTTTGGGGCCTTATTGGGTTGGCAACGTGGCGCGAGTTGGTTCGTTTTCGCCTGCGAGGTCCCATCGCCTCGTTGAGCACTTGTGCACAGGCTATTGCAATTTCGACGAAACAGCTGGAACGCAAACGGCCCATGCGTATGATGAATTTAAGTTGTGTGCGTACGAGCGTTCTATTGGTCCCGGCAAGTCGCGTATCGAGGGACTGCGTCATGAACGCCATCACAGGCTGCTGCCGCGAACATACTGGATCAAATCAACGATCGAAAGATCGATGCTTTGGCCGGGCTGTTCGGGCAGCAGTTTAATTTCCAGGGCGGGCAATCAAGGAGACACTGCCACGCCGCCGTTACTTCAAGTATTGCGGATCCCCAATTGCCGCTTCGCCTGATCGCGCAGCACGTCGATGGGCTTCAACTTACCGTCGACCTGGAAGTGCCAGAAGGTCCAGCCGTTGCACGCCGTTTTCCCCTGCACCTCGGCTCCCAATCGATGGATGGAACCCGATTGGGCCGCGCCCTCCCGCGCACGCTTGGCCGCCGCCGCCGTTTCCAGCAGTAGCGTTCCATCCGCGCGCACCTCCGCCCACACCCGCCCGCGTTCGTCCCACAATTTCGTACCGGGTTCCAGAATGCCCAATTCGATGATCTGGCCAAATGCCACGCGCGGTTCTGTGCGCTTGGAACGCGCTGTTTCCAGCGCATCCGGCCCGAGCGGCAGCACCCACTCGATGCGCTCCGTGGCCGCGGCCACGTAGTCCGGATCACGCTCGATTCCGATCCATTGGCGGCCCAGTCTCTTCGCGACAGCGCCAGTGGTGCCGGTGCCGAAAAAAGGATCGAGTACAATGTCACCCGGCTTGGTCGACGCCAGCAGCACCCGATGCAGCAGCGCTTCCGGTTTCTGTGTCGGATGCGCCTTGCGCCCACCATCATCTTTAAGCCGTTCCGGGCCCGAGCAGATCGGGATCAGCCAGTCCGACCGCATCTGCAGATCGTCGTTGAACGCCTTCATGGCTTCGTAGTTGAATGTGGCCTTGGCTTTCTGATCACGAGCCGCCCAGATCATCGTTTCGTGCGCGTTCGTGAAGCGTTTGCCGCGGAAATTCGGCATCGGATTGGTTTTGCGCCAGATCACATCGTTCTGGATCCAAAACCCGAGATCTTGCAGGCAGGCGCCGACGCGAAAGATGTTGTGATAGCTGCCAATCACCCACAACGCGCCGTTCGGCTTCAGCACGCGCTGCACTTCGCCGAGCCAAGCCCGGCTAAAGCGATCATAATCACTGAACGAGGCGAATTTGTCCCAGCCCTGATCGACACCATCGACACGCGTATTGTTCGGCCTCAGCAGATCGCCGGCCAACTGCAAATTGTAAGGCGGATCGGCGAACACCAGGTCCACACTCGCAGCCGGCAGTTTCTGCAATTCGATGATGCAATCACCTGCCAGGATGCAATTGGTTCGCAACGGTGGCGTCGTGCCTTTATCGACCGCTTTGACGACTGCCTTGAGCTTGGAGACTTTCTTGAACTCGACTTGCTTCAACAATGACATCGACGCCAACTCCAAGCGGCAAAGGTGCCCTCAGCCGACGCCGAGGGTAGGGAACAAACCGCACTGCGGCTACAGCCCGAGCATTGCTGCGCCCGACACTGCGACCTCTGACCGTTTCCCGACACGACTGTGCGAGACGACGGTTAACGGCGGGTTAGTGACGTCCGGAAAGTGACGAGAGCGACCGTGCGCGCAAAGCATGGCGAACGAAGGGCGAACGTTGTCATCGCAACTGTTAACGCTGCCTTTGTTTTGCCCGTCGCACCATGCAGTGGTGCCGCCCTACCTCGGCGCCACAAGTATCTGTGGTCGTCGACGGCGATGCGATTGACCCGGTGGCCGCCGCTGGTTTAGTTGCCGACACGGGTATTAAAAAAGCTTCCAGTTCGAGGTCTGCCAGTCGCATGACAAATCGACTTGCCATAAATGCCCCGCTTGCCAGCTGGCGTTTGCAAACCGTACGCGGCCTGCGTTGTGCAACGAGAACGTCGACGAGCGGCCTTGCCACGCTTGCTTTGCTGATGGTGCTCGCCATCGGTTCCAGCGGTTGCGCCGTCACCAGTTTCGACAGCTTGGCCCAATCCCCGGCGCCTGCGTCAAAAGCTGCGAAAGCGCCGGTGCCGGCCGCGCGTGCCGACGACGATCCCACCACCGCCAGCGTTGCCCTGGGCGTGCCGGCTGCACCGCTAACGGAACCCGGCGCGCCGGCGCGTCCACCCGTTAAAATCGCCCTGCTGTTGCCGTTGACGGGAGCCGGCCAAGCCGCGATCGTCGCCGAAAGCATGAAGCAGGCGGCGGAAATGGCGTTAAAAGACGTCAATGCCGCGCACGTTCAGTTGCTCGTCCGCGACGACAAAGGTACGCCGGAAGGCGCCATGGCGGCGGCCACCGAGGTCGTAGGTGAAGGGGCTGAACTGATCCTCGGCCCCTTATACGCGCGCTCGGTCACGGTTGTAGCCGGCATCGCTAGATCGAAAAATATTCCCGTCATTGCCTTTTCCAACGACCGCCAGGTGGCTGGACCCGCTACGCATCTCCTGAGTTTTCTGGCCGCCCAGGAAGTTGCGCGTGTCGTTACCTATGCTGCCCTGAAAAACAAGCGGCGCTACATCGCGCTTATCCCCGATGATGCCTACGGCAAGCTGGTCGAACCGAGCTTCAAGGAAGCGGTGGCCCGCGCCGGCGGCATCGTCGTTGCCGCCATGACCTATCCGGTCGACACCGGCGGGCGTTCGTCCGCCGTTCTCACCATCGTCAAGAACCTGCACGATGAGATCGTCAGCATCGAGGGTCAAGGCAATCCCATCGACGCTATCTTCATCCCCGGCGGCGAGGACACCGTTCAGCTGTTGGGGCCGCTGCTCAAGCAGGCCAGCATCGATACCAAGCGCATCCAGGTGATCGGGACCGGCGCGCTGGATACGCCCAATATTGGCCGCGACGATGCTTTCCTCGGCGCCTGGTTCGCGGCCCCCGATCCGCGCGGTTTCAAAGATTATTCTGATAAATTCTCGCGCGCTTTTGGTCATGCGCCGCCGCGCATCAGTTCATTGTCCTACGATGCGGCAACATTGGCGGCAGTCCTTGCGACGGGCCCCGATGGCGCGCGCTTCATCCCCACTGCGCTGACACGATTGAGCGGCTTCAATGGCGTCGACGGCCTGTTCCGCCTGACCAACGACGGCATTACCGAACGCGCCCTGTCGATTATGGAAGTCCAGAAATTCGGCGCCGCGGTGATCGATCAGGCGCCCGCAACGTTCACCGGTTCGACGGTACAGATGGCCGCACCGACCGCGCAACTGGAACCAGCTGCATTCCCATCCCAGCGCGGCGGCGTCAGCCGGATCAACTGAGCGCGCTCGCAGTCGTCTCACCCCTGTTTGCTCCGGCGTCGGTGGATGCGCGCTCGCCCCTTGACGTTTACGCCAACTCAGCCCTATCGAACGGGAGAGTGAGCAATTATACCGGCGCGGGGCAAAACAGCATGGCAGATACCGGCGAAGCATTGCCGCCCCGTGAGGCGATGGAATTCGACGTGGTCATCGTTGGCGCCGGACCGGCCGGGCTCGCCACCGCCATCCGGCTTAAGCAGCAAGCTGCAGCCGCTGGCCAGGAGATTTCCGTCGTCGTGCTCGAGAAGGGCTCCGAGGTCGGCGCCCACATTCTCTCAGGCGCGGTCATCGATCCGATCGGGCTGAACATGCTCATCCCGGATTGGCAGGCGAAAGGCGCGCCGCTCGACACACCCGTCACTGACGATCGCTTCTACTACCTCGGCCCGGCCGGCAAGTTGCGACTACCCAACTTTGCACTGCCGCCGCTGATGAACAATCACGGCAACTACATTGGCAGTCTCGGCGCGCTGTGCAAATGGCTGGGCGAGCAGGCAACCGAACTCGGCGTCGAGATCTATCCGGGCTTTGCCGCCGCCGAGGTCCTTTACGACGAGCGGGGCGCAGTTGTCGGCGTGGCGACCGGCGACATGGGCATAGGCAAGGATGGCAAACCCAGCGACCGCTACACGCGTGGCATGGAGTTGCGCGGCAAATACACCATCATCGGCGAAGGCGTGCGGGGGTCGCTGGCCAAGCAATTGATCGCCAAGTTCGCCCTCGCTAGCGCTTCGGAGCCACAAAAATACGGCATCGGCCTCAAAGAGCTGTGGGAGGTCAAACCGGAAAATCATAAGCCGGGCCTCACCCAGCACACGTTCGGCTGGCCGCTCGACAACCGCACCGGCGGTGGCTCGTTTCTCTATCACTACGGCAACAATCTCGTTTCAGTGGGTTTTGTCGTGCACCTCAACTACGAGAACCCCTATTTGTCGCCCTACGAAGAATTCCAGCGCTTCAAGACCAACGCTCTCGTCCGTCCCACGCTGGAAGGCGGCAAACGCATTGCCTACGGCGCCCGCGCCATCACCGAAGGCGGCTGGCAATCAATACCCAAGCTGGTGTTTCCGGGTGGTGCGCTGGTCGGTTGCTCAGCAGGCTTCGTCAACGTGCCCCGCATCAAGGGCAGCCACAACGCGATCCTCTCCGGTATCCACGCCGCCGATGCACTGGTCGCGGCGCTGGCCGCCGGCCGTGCGCACGATCTTCTCGACGCGTACGAGGTGGCGGTCAGATCAGGTCCAATCGCCAAGGATTTGAAACGTGTGCGCAACGCCAAGCCGTTCTGGTCACGTTTTGGCACTTGGCTCGGCATTCCGCTGGGTGGCCTCGACATGTGGTTGAACACCATCATTCCCGGCATCGGCCTCGGCTTCACGCTGAAACATCGCAAGGCCGACTATGCTGCGACCAAGCCCGCCGCCGATTGCAAACCTATTGCCTATCCGAAGCCGGACGGCGTCTTGACATTTGATCGGCTGACCAACGTCGCCTTCTCCGCCACCAACCACGAAGAAGACCAGCCCGCGCATTTGAAGGTCATCGATATGCCGCTGGAAGTGCGCAGCGAATTGGGCGTGTTTGCCGGACCGTCGAACCGCTATTGTCCGGCAGGCGTCTACGAATGGGTGGATGACAGCGCCGGCAAGAAGCGCCTCCAGATCAACGCGCAGAACTGCGTGCACTGCAAGACGTGCGATATCAAAGATCCCAATCAGAACATCAACTGGACAGTGCCGGAAGGCGGCGGCGGCCCCAACTATCCGGGCATGTGACGGTGCCACTGCCGCCGCTTCAGATCAGCGGCGGAATTGGCGACTGGCTCGCCCCTCGACGTCGGACGCTGGAACAATTTCCACCGTCGGCAACATCGGGCTGAGCGTGGTGGGGTTCGCAGGCGTACCTGCGATATCAGCCGGCAGCGGGATCGCGACTGCGGGTTCGCGCGTCGTTTGGAGGCCCGCTGGCCGCTGCGGTAAGCGTACTGATTTCTGCAATTTTTGCAGTGGATCGCTCGCTGGGCCTTCCGGAACCAGTGTCGGGTTCAGCGGCCGCGCAGCCGGCTCAGTCGCTGGCGGGTTCGTCTCAAAGGGGCGGCGCACGGGCGGCAATGGCTTGTAATCCGATGGCCGCGTGCGTTGGACAATGTCCGGATACTGGTCGCCGACAGGATCGACGAAGATAGACTGCGGTTTGCCCATCACGGGATCGTGCATGACGTAGTGGGGGTGCTGTTCGCGGCTGGCGCAGCCACCGATTAGTGCACCGGCAACGACAATAAAAACTGCAGCTGGTGCGAGGGCGGTTATCCGGGTACGCGAGAAGGTAGACATCAGGAACTCGCTCGCTGAAATGATTGCGGCCAAACTTGAAGCATCGATAATCAGCCTAAAGCATGAACCAATTTCCTTAACACTCGTGTAATTCGTGCACCAAAATAATACCCGGCCGCGTCCGACCGGGCCGATGCAAATGCCCCGGAGCCGCCTGCATGTCGCTATTCTCACTCGCCGAACTGGAAGCTGCAGCAGAACTGGTCCACCGCACCGTGCCGCCGACGCCCCAATACGCCTGGCCCCTGCTCGCCCAGCGTCTTGGCGCCGAAGTCTGGGTCAAGCACGAAAATCACACGCCGACCGGCGCCTTCAAAGTACGCGGCGGACTGGTCTACATGGATGGCCTCGTGCGGTCCGGACTGAACATCTCCGGCGTCGTCTCGGCCACCCGCGGCAACCACGGCCAATCCATCGCCTTCGCCGCTAAAAAGGCGGGTTTGCGCTCAGTCATCTACGTTCCGCACGGCAACTCGATCGAGAAGAATGCCGCCATGCGCGCGTTCGGCGCCGAACTGGTCGAGCACGGTAACGACTTCGATACGGCAAAAGCCGAGGCCATGCGCGCCGCCGCGGAACAGGGCCTGCATTTCGTGCCGTCGTTTCATCGCGACCTGGTCATGGGCGTCGCCACCTATGCACTGGAACTATTCCGAGCGGTTCCCGATCTGCAGCGCGTCTACGTGCCGATCGGTCTAGGCTCGGGCCTTGCCGGCGTCATCACCGTGCGCGACCTGCTTGGCCTCGACACCGAGGTGGTCGGCGTGGTCAGCGAAAATGCCGCAGCCTATGCCTTGTCGCTGGCTGCCGGCCGCGTCGTATGTACCGATACGGCCCATACGTTTGCCGACGGTGTCGCTGTCCGCCAGCCCGACCCGGAGGCATTTGCGTTGATTGCGGCTGGCGCGGCGCGCATCGTTCGGGTTTCCGATGGTGAAATTGCAGCCGCAATTCGGGCCTACTATACCGATACCCATAATCTGGCCGAGGGTGCCGGGGCCGCCCCTCTCGCCGCCTTGATGCAAGACGTTCGAGAAACGCATGGTGCCGATAACCTGCAGCGATATCAGAAAGTCGCCGTCATTCTCTGCGGTGGCAATATCGATACCGCAATGTTTGCGGCGATCCTGGCCGGCCAAACCCCGAACGCGTGATCCATTTCGACATGAGCGCTGGCATCTTTTTCAGTGTTAACGCCACAATAGAGTGCGCAGGTACAGAGTTTGCCATCGCGTTCCCCGTGCTTGTTTGTTAATCTCTCCCTTAAACTTGGAATCAGCGGGCTCCTGCCGCGTTCCGAACAATCCCGAGGTCGCATGTTTCGACACACCGGCAAAAAGAGCGGCCCTTCGGCTACAAGGAACGGCTGTTGGGCTACCCCATCGGCGACCAGCCCAATTGTGGTGATGCTCGGCGTGATGGCCGGTAGCGTGGCAATGCTAGGTGGCGGCGCAGCTTTTGCCGCCGCGGCCGCCGCCACCGAAGACCCACCGTCGGCCACCAATCAACTGGGTGGCTATTTGGCCGGTCGACTGGCCCGCGGCCTGAGCGATACACACGCCGCCGCCGGCTACTACAGCATGGCGCTTGCCAAGGACGCCGACAACGAAGCCTTGATGGCGCAGACCTTCGACATGGAGTCGATCGAGGGCAATTGGCCGCGCGCAGAGCAGCTGGCCATCGAACTGTCTAAACTCAAGTCCGATCACCGCATGTCGCGTCTGCTTCTGGGATTGGCCGAATTCAAGCGCGGCCACTTCAAGGAGGCTGAGGAATTTTTCGTCGCCGCTTCGGTCAATCCGATCGGCGAACTGACGGGGCTGTTGGCACGGAGTTGGTTGCGCCAGGCGGACGGACGCACCAAAGAAGCGCTCGATTTGCTCGACAGCACGAAGCAGCCAGATTGGGCGCAGGCCATGATCCGCTACCATCGCGCGCTGCTGGCAGACGTTGGCAGTCGCAAGGTCGAAGCCCGCGCCACCTACGAGAAGCTCGCCTCAAGCGACCAGCGCTCGCTGCGATCGACTTTGGCGAGTGCGCAGAGCAGCGCCAATGGCGGCGACATCAAGGGCGCACAAAAAGTCCTGCAGGCTTATTTCGATAAGCTCCGTGGCGAAGCCCATCCGTCTGCGGTCGCGCTGCAAAAGCAATTGGCAGCGGGCGAACGTCCGCCACTGCTGGTGACAACCGCATCGCAAGGACTGTCGGAAGCCTTATTTGGCCTTGGTGAAGCGCTGGCGGGCGAAGGTGGCGTCGGTCCGGGCGCCGTGTTCCTGCAGTATGCACTTTACTTGGAGCCGCGCTTTCCGTTCGCGCTGGCGTCCCTCGCCAACGTCTATGAGGGCACCAGGAATTATGCACGCGCCATCGAGGTCTATGAACAGATCACGCCGGGCACCCCGCTCGAGTCAGCCATCGATATTCGCAAGGCGTTCGATCTGAATTCGCTGGAGCGCGTCGAAGAGGCGAAGGCTTTGCTGGAGCAAGTGGCCGAGCGCGAACCCACCGACGTTAAACCACTCGATGCACTCGGCTCGATCATGCGCGGGCAGAAACGCTGGGATGAAGCCATCAGCTACTACACGCGCGCTATCGCCGTCATCAAGAAGCCCGAGGCGCGACACTGGAGTTACTTTTACGCGCGTGGCACAAGCTATGAGCGCGTCCACAAATGGCCCTTGGCGGAGGCCGATTTACAGGCGGCTTTGAAACTCAGCCCCGACGAGCCGACGGTGCTCAACTATCTCGGCTATTCCTGGGTCGATCAGAACAAGAACCTGAAAGCGGGCCTGCAGCTGATTGAGAAGGCTGTGAAACTGAAGCCTGAGGATGGCTACATCGTCGACAGCCTTGGCTGGGCTCACTACCGAATGGGCAACTTCAAGGAAGCTAACCGGTGGCTCGAGAGGGCGGTGGAACTGCGCCCCGACGATCCCGTATTGAATGACCATTTCGGCGACAGCCTATGGCGCGTCGGGCGCGAGCGCGAGGCGGCGTTCCAATGGAACCAGGCGCTATCATTGAAGCCCGAGCCGGAAGACGCCGACAAAATCCAGAAGAAACTCAAATCCGGATTGCCGACGTTGGCGAAGGCTTTGCCGGCCAAGCGCACCAAGGATGTCCAGCGCACCGATCAACCCCCCAAGAAGCGGGCAGAAACGAAGTCTCCCGGTTCGACGCCGTTGCCACAGTAACGCTGCGGCCAACCCTGCAGGCCACGGCGGCACCCTAGCCGACAAACGCACTACATCATGGTCACTACGTTATGGTCAGAGGCGCGCCGTGGCGTAGGATCGTATCGAATTCTTCGGTAAACGCGTGCTGGTCAGTAACGTGCAACACGCGGCCCGGCAATACCTCAAGCCCCGCACGACTGCCCTTGATGCTCTGAATGAGCAGCCGTGATGCCGACTTTCCAGCTCGCGCATGCAACGGCAAAATGCGCACGCGCCCGAACCGCCGCGCCAGTGCCGCTAAAATTTCTGCCAGGGCATCTGGCCGCTGAATGATCGTGAAACTGCCGCCATTGCGCAGCATGGCGGCAGCAAAACGTGCCCACTCGGCAAAAGCGCCCGCCGCCATGGCATGCGAACCATCCTTGAGCGGGTCCGCCGCTCGCGTGCCCCGTCCGTGGGCATGATAGGGCGGATTGGCCAGCACGTGATCGAATTGCCCGGCCTGCGGCGCGAGCGCGGCGATCTCAGCCAACGGACGTGTCAGATCAGCCTGCACAATTTTGCAACGATCGCCGAGCTGGTTGGCGGCAATGTTGGACGCAGCCATGGCCGCCAATGCCGGATCGCGCTCAATCAGTGTCACCGACAAATTGGCAATGCGCCGCGCAGCAGCCAGCCCGGCGACACCGGCGCCCGCCCCGCAATCGAGGCATCGCGCCGGATCCATCCCGGTTGGGCACGCGGCGGCAAGCAGCACTGCATCGAGACCCGCTCGGTATCCGGTCTTGGGTTGGCGGATCCGCAACGCACCGCCCAGAAACAAATCGTCGGTCACCTCGACGGTCGACGAAAGCGCATCGGCACCCATCGTTGAGCAATCGCTCATGTCCCCTCACCGGACCGCTCAGATGCAACGTCAGGCGGCACAACATCGGCGGCCAAGCCAGCCTCGACCAGCGCCGCGCGGGCGGCGTCCCACACCTCGTCGCGCACCATCAATCGGCTCGGCAAAATACCGACCGACCCCTCGATCGAGCTGGTAAACTGGTCCGTCAGGTCCGCCTCCAACCCCGCATCTGCCAGCACGGATTTGGCGAAACTCAGCAGGACTGGATCGGTAGTGATCACAATGGCGCGCATAGGATCTTCCTTTTAAACCGAGCACGCGGGGGTTGCCGATCGCCGATTTTCACCGTATCTGGCAGCACATGCGGCACTATTCCCTGCCACTTCCAGCACTGTAGCGTGGCGTGCGGGCGGGCGTAAGGTTACACATGGTGATCCCGTCGGGTAATTTGCAGTCGACACGCTAACACGAGCCGCAGGAAGCCATTCATGGGCGTTGTCATCCAGATCGACGGAGCGCGTGACCCGGCCGAGACACTGGAGCCGATGCTCGGTTTGGTGGCCGCCGACATGGAAGCCGTCAATCGTATCATTCTCGACAAGGCGGTCTCGGATGTCCCGCTGATCCCCGAGCTTGCCCATCACTTGATCGACAGCGGCGGCAAACGTTTGCGCCCGATGCTGACGATCGCCGCGGCCAAGCTGGTCGGCTATCAAGGCCAGGGCCACATCCGCTTGGCGAGCGCCGTCGAATTCATGCATACAGCGACACTGCTGCACGATGATGTGGTCGACGAAAGCAACACCCGGCGGGGCAAACCGACGGCGCGCCTCTTGTGGTCCAATCAGGCCAGTGTGCTGGTGGGTGATTTCCTGCTCGGCCAGGCCTTCCGCATGATGGTCGATGTGGGATCGTTGCCGGCTTTGAAGATCCTCTCCAATGCCGCCGCCGTCATTGCCGAGGGTGAGGTGATGCAGCTCGCCGCCGCCAAAAACACCGCCACCACCGAAGACGAATACCTCGCCATCATCAACGCTAAAACCGCAGCATTGTTTTCCGCGGCGTCCGAAGTCGGCGCCGCCATCGCCGCACGTCCCAGCGAGGAGCAGGCGGCGCTGCGCTCCTACGGCAAAAATCTCGGCATCGCTTTCCAGCTTGTCGACGATGCGCTGGACTATTCCGGCGATAGCGCGCGCATGGGCAAATCAACGGGCGACGATTTCCGCGAGGGCAAGATTACGCTGCCTGTCATCCTGAGCTTCCGCCGCGGCAGCGAACAGGAGCGTGCTTTCTGGAAACGCACGCTGACCGAAGGTAAAATCGAGGACGGCGACGTCGAGCACGCCATGGGCCTTATGAAGCGTCACAAGGCGATTGAAGCCACGCTGGAGCGCGCCCGCCATTATGGCGCGATCGCCCACGACGCTCTGGAAATCTTCCCCGACAGTGTGCCCAGACGCGCCCTCGATGGTGTCGTCGGCTTCTGCGTCAGCCGCAGTCATTAAGCCGCGCCGACCAAAGACACCTTCACCGTCTCGCAGGCAAAGGCGACTTCGTCTCGTCGTTGTCTTACCTCAGTAATTGTAACGGCAGACGCGGCGGTGCCAGCGATGGCTCCACCAGCAGCGTGGACCGTCGTTGAAATACAATCCGTACGCCGGGTAGAAACCGCCGAACGCGTAACCGCCGCGCCAACCTCCACCGTGCCAATGATGGCGACCACCCCGCCAGGCAATCTCAGTCAGCGGCTGCGTCGGTGTAGACGATGCGGCGGCCGTGGAGCGTGCTGCTATCGTGGTTGAGGCGACGAGCGGGGTCGCATCAGCTGGACCGATCGCCAGCGCAGACAAGATTGTTGCTGCGCATAGGCAGCCAGCGGTAAGCG
>JANXWC010000242.1 GCA_025351355.1 Hyphomicrobiaceae bacterium | reverse complement strand
TGAGACAGGGGCGCGGATGGAAACCATCTGAACAACGCATCGCTCGACGAGACGATGACACGCTGAAGCGGCTGCAAGTGCCGACGACCAAGGCGGGTGCAAACCCCGACGACCAAGGCCGGTGCGAACCCGGAACGAGTATGGGTGGTGTAATCCCACTGATGGCGCCATCCGCGCTCCGCTCTCAGACGCCGTTGCGGCTGGTTTGGTTTTTCGACAGCGCGTGGCGTTAACTAATTTACCAAGTCGGCCGGCATGGCCCTTTCTTCCTCCCTCGTCGAGTCGGCGACTCGCCTCCGGCAAGACGGGGGAGGGCGACGCACCATGAGTTAGATCGCGCATCGCAGGTCGGGCAACGCATGCACGCGCGGGCTAACTCATGTTTGGCGCGTCGGGTGGGGGTGTCGGCTACGGAGTGCTGAGCCACGGCACCCCCACCCGGAACGCCTAAGCGCTAGCTCGGCCTTGCGTGCGGCGTGAGTGCAGCGATGGCCGCTCTATCGCCAAGGCGTTCCGCCCTCCCCCATCGAGGGGGAGGAAGAAAGAATGGCAGAAATTGCGGATGGGCTGAGGAGTGTTCCGCCAGTGGGAGTGGGTATGTAAATCAACCCTCAGTGGCGCGGCAGGCGCAAACAAGCCGAAAATCATTAGGCTTCTATAGTTTCAGCGTCGCCGTCTTGATCGTCGGGCCAGGGGCCGCTGAGGCTGCGTCGGTCCAGCGCCACACTCTTGATTACCGCATGAATACGCACACCTGGCGCAATGCCGAGTTTGACCAACGAAAGCCGCGTCACTCGCGCAAGCACCACATCACCCGAGCAATCAAGCTTGATGTCAACGATCGGGCCATCGCGTTGGCTGACGTCGACCACCACACCGGGAAACACGTTGAGCGCACTGATCTGCTGCGGCGCCGCCTTGGCAAGCATGACGTCTCGGGCGCGCACCCGGATACGGATACGGCTGCCTGGGGCCATATCGAGCGTCGGCAGATACCAGGCGCCGGCGAGTGAACGCAGGATCGTCAGACCTGACTTTGCGTCGTGCTGCTCGATTGCTGCGTCGATAATCGCGCCGGCCTCCGCGCGACCGGTCAAGGGAAAGAGATCCAGGCGTTGTAAAATCTCGGATACGGGGCCCGCTGCCGCAACCCGCCCGTCGGCCAGCAAGATGATCGTCGTGGCCAGGCGCGCCACCTCGCTGACGGAGTGACTGACGAAGACGATCGGCACGTCGCTGCTGTCGCGCAGCCGTTCGATGTAAGGCAGGATCTCCTGCTTGCGCGCCTCATCCAAGGACGCCAGCGGCTCATCCATCAACAGCAGGCGCGGGTTTGAAAGCAGGGCCCGTCCGATTGCGACGCGTTGCTTCTCGCCACCCGACAAACCCGCAGGGCGCCGATCGAGCAGCAGCCCGAGACCGAGCATGCCGACAATACGGTCGACATCGGCGGAGGTTCCCCGATCACCCGTGAACCAGCGACCGTAAAGCAGGTTCTGCCGCACGCTCAGATGCGGGAACAGACGCCCCTCCTGGAACACGTAGCCGATGCGGCGGCGATGCATCGGCAGCGATAACTGTCGTGCGGTATCGACGATTGTGCTGCCGTTGACGGCGATATGCCCGTCGTCCGGCTCGACCAGGCCGGCGATGATGTTGATTACCGAAGTCTTGCCCGCGCCGGATCGGCCAAACAACGCGGTGAGGCCTTGGCGCGCCTCGAAACGCACATCGAGCGCAAATGTGCCGAGCCGTTTGCGGATGTCGACTGCAAGCGTCATTCGATGTCCAACCGGCGGCCGATGCGCCGCGCTAAGATCTCCGACGCCAGCAGCGCCAGCACCGCGATCGCGATGGCGACAAGTGTCAGGCGGAAGGCGCCGGTGTCGCCGCCGGGAACCTGTGTGAACGTATAGATCGCGCTCGGCAGCGTCTGCGTTTCACCAGGGATGTTTGAGACGAACGTGATCGTCGCACCGAACTCGCCGATGGCCTTGGCAAAACCCAATATCATGCCCGCAATGATACCCGGAACCATCAACGGCAACGTGACGGTGGTGAACACCCAGAGGGGGCTCGCGCCGAGTGTGCCCGCCGCCTGCTCGAGTTTGCGATCGACCTGCTCGATCGACAGGCGCATCGCGCGCACCATCAACGGAAAACCCATCACGGCCGACGCGAGCGCCGCGCCGGTCCACCGAAACGACAGCACGATACCGAGGTGCTCGGCCAAAAACGCACCAACCGGCCCGCGCCGGCCGAATAAAATGAGCAGCATGTAGCCGGTCACGACGGGCGGCAAAATAAGCGGCAAGTGCACGATGACATTGAGCGCAGATTTGCCCCAGAAGCGGCCACGCGCCAGAAGCAGGGAGATCACGATCCCGAACGGCAAGCTCGCCAGCGTGGCGACGCCAGCCACCAGCAGGCTCAACCGAACCGCGACCCACTCGTCCGGCGTTAGCGCCAGTTGCCCCCAGGAAAGCATCAACAGGCATCACTTTCTACTCAATTGGCAACGGTTTGATTGATGAACGTGAACCCTTGCGCCTCAAATAGGGGCTTAGCCTTCGGACCACGTAGATAGGCCAGGAAAGCCGCGGGCTGCGCGCCAGCTGCCTCATTACCCGCAGCCTTGGTCGTCAGCGCCACCGGATAGACTATGGCCGGATGTGTGTGCTCTGGGAAGGTGCCGACGATCGCGACGTTTGGATCGGACGCGGCGTCGGTCTGATAGACGATGCCAGCGGCGGCCTCACCTCGCGAGACGAGCAAAAGTGCGGCGCGAACGTTTTCCGCCTGTGCCAGCTTGCTTGTAACGCTGGCCCAGACACCGAGTTTTTCAAGCGCGGCCTTGCCGTACTTGCCGGCCGGGACAGCGTCGACGTTGGCCATCGCCAACCGGCCATCGCCGAGAATTCTGGCGAGATCGAAGCCCGGCTTGATCTCGACGGTCTGGGCTTTTTCCTTCGGCACGATCAGCACGATGCGGTTGCCGAGCAGGTTGACGCGGCTGTCGGCACGAATGAGTTTTTTCTGCGCGACGTAGTCCATCCAGTCGACGTCGGCGGAAATGAAAATCTGACCCGGCGCGTCCTGCTCGATCTGCCTGGCAAGGGCTGGAGTGGCTGCATATGAGATCGTCACTTTCGTGCCGGTCTCCCTCTGCCACTCGGCGGCGACGGCATCGAGCGCGCTCTTCAGGCTGGCGGCGGCAAATACGACAACATTGTTCGATTGTGCCGAGACCGGGCTCGCACGCAAAGCTGCGCCGAGCAGGGGTGTCGCAACAGCCATGGCACCGAGGAGCGTGCGTCTTGTCGGCTGCACGGGGTTTGTTCTCAGCTCTTGCCGGCGACCGACAAGCCGACGACCTTGTGCTTGGCGATCAGCTGCGCCACCAGCCCGGACGCTTTCGCTTCCTCAGCGAAGTCGCGCAGCCACTCGGCACTCGCAGTATTGGTGCGCGCCGTGCCGATCGCCTGCTGCACGGTCATGAAATGTCCGTCGAGGATTTTTCCGCCGGGAATTTTAGTGATGTCAGAAAGCAGCTTGGGCTTCAGCCCGGCCAGCGCCTCGAGCTTGTCGGCGAGGAATCTATCCGTGGCGCTGTCGAGCGTATCGGTGCCGACGAGTGTCGCACGCTTGATGTTGCGCTCGAGCCAGAGGCCATAGGCGGCTCGCGCGGTGACGGCGATGCGCACGCCGGCCGCGTCTACATCGGCGAGCGTTTTGAGCGGCGAGCCGGCGGGCACGATATAGGTCGCCTCGATCTCGCAATAGGCAGGCGAGAACGCGATCTTCGCCGCGCGTTGCGGCTCAGCCCCGATCAGGCCGATGTCCCAGGTGTTGGTGGCTGCCATGTCGGCCAGTTCGCCCGGCGTCTTGTAGGTGACGTAGGACACCGGCACGCCAAGCCTGCGCGCAATCTCCGCGCCCATATCGGGTGCCACACCGACGGGATCGCCGTTAGCAGCCTTGCCTGTCACGAGCAGAAAATTCGACAGATTGATGCCGACCCGCAGGGTGCCGGTGGGAGCGAGTTCACGTTTGACGTCAGGGGTCATGGTCGTTGCCCGGTTGTGCAGGTTGAAATATGTGGCGATTGTGATGAGCCCAAAGCCAACCGCCAGTCGCCGCCTCGAAAATCGAGTGGGCGGCTGGCGCGGCAAGTTTAACGCATTGGCCATTTGGGTCATCTTATCGAACCTTCGGCCTGCCCGGTTACTTGATCAGGCCTTCAGCCTGCCCGGTTATTTGATCAGGCCTTCGGCCTTCACTGTTACTTGATCAGGCCTTCGGCCTTCACTGTTACTTGATCAGGCCTTCGGCCTTCATGGCCGCCTGTACCGTGGGACGCGCGCCCATGCGCACGTGGTAGGCGGTGAGGTTCTTGAACTGGGCGATGTCGATATTGGTCGGCTTGGTCCAATTGAGCACCGTGAACAGATAAGCGTCCGGCAGCGTGAAGTGATCGCCCATCAGATACTGGTTCTTGCCGAAATGCCTGTCCAGCACCTCAAAACGCTGCAGCAGCTTTTCGCGGAACAGCTTTTTGGCCTCTTCCGGCATGGCCGCATTGAACAGGGGAGAAAATCCCTTGTGAAGTTCAGTGGAGACGAAGTTGAGCCAACCCTGCATCTTGGCGCGATCGAGCGAACCGGCGGCGGGCGCCAGCTGCTTCTCCGGCACCTTGTCGGCGATATATTGCACGATCGCCGGTCCCTCGGTCAGGATGGTGCCATCGTCGAGTTCGAGCGCCGGCACGTAGCCGTGCGGGTTCTTCTGCTTGTAGTCGCCGCCGTCATCGAACGTCTTGTCCTTGAGGTTGGTCTTGGCGATCGTATGCTTGAGGCCGCTTTCGTGCAGGATGATATGCGGGGACAGCGAGCAGGCGCCGGGCGCGTAAAAGAGTTTCATGGCAAATTCTCCGGTTCGGGGGGAGGTTCGAGGCCCTATCGATAGGCTGGATCAGGCCTTCCCTGCAATACCCGTTGAGATGGCTTCCGTTTCACTGGACCAGGGCGGCTAAATGTGTTGGATTGCGGCGAAATTTGGCGGTTCTGAATACTGTCCGCCGCCGACGCAAATAACTAGAATGCAAGGTAAAGACGCCATGTCGATTATTCCCGCGCTCGCCATCCCGACTGGTACTCTGATGAAGGGCAAGCGCGGCCTGATCATGGGGGTCGCCAACAACCGCTCCATCGCCTGGGGCATTGCGCAGGCCTGCGCTGCACAAGGCGCGGAGCTGGCATTCACCTACCAAGGCGACGCACTGAAGAAGCGGGTGGAGCCGCTGGCCGCGGAAGTGGGTTCCAAGATCGTGCTGCCCTGCGACGTAACCGACAAGGCTTCGATGGATGCGGTATTCGCGGACTTGAAGGCGAAATGGGGCACGATCGACTTTTTCGTTCACGCCATCGCCTATGCCGCGAAGGAAGATCTGGTCGGCCGCTACGTCGATACGACGGAAGAGAATTTCACCAAGTCGTTGTCGATCTCGTGTTATTCGTTCACCTCGCTGGCACAGCGGGCAGAAAAGCTGATGCCCAATGGCGGCTCGCTGCTGACACTGACCTACTACGGCGCAGAAAAAGTGATGCCGAACTACAACGTGATGGGTGTCGCCAAGGCGGCGTTGGAAGCCAGCGTGCGCTATCTTGCGGCCGACCTCGGCAAGCAGAACATTCGCGTCAACGCCATCTCCGCCGGACCCATCAAAACGCTGGCTGCGAGCGGCGGGATTTCCGATTTCCGCTATATCCTGAAGTGGAACGAATACAACTCCGCGCTGCGCCGCACGGTGACGATCGAGGAGGTGGGCTGCTCGGCGCTTTATCTGTTGTCCGATCTCGGACGCGCGGTGACGGGCGAAGTGCACCACGTCGACGCCGGCTATCACGTGCAAGGCATGAAGAACGTCGATGCCCCCGATATTTCGGTGGTGAAGGGGGAGTAGCTTGGCCACATCGCGCCGGAAGCCCGCGACCGCCGCCGACATCGAGGCGTTGCCATTCGAGGCGCATGCATTTGCGCTGGATGTGCTGTGGGCGCCCGGGGGGAGACGGGGGTGTAGATTTTTGACGAACCGCATCCAAGCAGTTGCGTCGCGCGAAGGCGCTTGACCCGACCTACACTCGCGGGCAAATACGCCGAAACGCACTCGCCTGCATTCCCGCCGGAGCCATCATGCCGAAATCCGCCCCCAAGACCTTGTACGACAAGATTTTCGACGACCACATCGTCGAGCGCGCGGACGACGGTACGTGCACGCTGTATATCGACCGGCATCTGGTGCATGAAGTGACCAGCCCGCAGGCCTTCGAGGGCTTGCGCATGGCCAAGCGCCGCGTCCGCGCGCCGGAAAAGACGTTGGCCGTGGTCGATCACAATATCGCCACCACCAACCGCGCCGGCGGCATCAAGGACGAGGAAAGCCGTATCCAGGTCGAGACGCTGGCCAACAATGCCAAGGAATTCGGCGTCGAATACTACGGCGAGTTGGATAAGCGCCAGGGCATCGTGCACGTCATCGGGCCGGAGCAGGGCTTCACGCTGCCGGGCACGACCATCGTCTGCGGCGACAGCCACACGTCCACGCACGGCGCGTTCGGCGCGCTGGCGCACGGGATCGGCACATCCGAAGTGGAGCACGTGCTGGCCACGCAGACTCTGACGCAGCGCAAGGCCAAGAATATGCGGGTGGAAGTGACCGGCGTAATCCCCAAGGGCGTCACCTCCAAGGACGTCGTGCTTGCCATCATCGGCCAGATCGGCACGGCGGGCGGCACCGGCCACGTCATCGAATACGCCGGCGACACCATCGAAGCATTCTCGATGGAAGGCCGCATGACCGTGTGCAACATGAGCATCGAGGGTGGCGCGCGCGCCGGCATGATCGCACCGGATGCCAAGACATTCGCGTATCTGAAGGACCGGCCGAAGTCGCCCAAGGGCAAGGCGTGGGATCTGGCGATGGCGTACTGGGAAACGCTGCGTACCGATCCGGGTGCGCACTTCGACAGCATCGTCAAACTGGATGCGGCCAAGCTGCCGCCGATCGTCACCTGGGGCACCAGCCCGGAGCAGGTCACGACGATCGAAGGCATGACGCCAGACCCTGACAACATTACCGACGAAGGCAAGAAGAACGCGGTCATCCGCGCGCTCGACTACATGGGACTGAAGGCCAACACCAAGATCACCGATATCCCGCTCGATGTGGTGTGGGTCGGCTCGTGCACCAACGGCCGCATCGAGGATCTGCGCGAAGTGGCGAAGGTCGTCGAGGGCAAAAAGATTTCTTCGAGGCTGGCATACGCGATGATCGTGCCGGGCTCGGGGCTGGTGAAGGATCAGGCGGAAGCTGAAGGCTTGGACAAGATCTTCCTCGCTGCTGGTTTTGAGTGGCGCGAACCGGGCTGCTCGATGTGCCTGGGCATGAACCCGGATCAGTTGAAGCCGGGGCAGCGTTGCGCCTCCACTTCGAACCGCAACTTCGAAGGCCGCCAGGGCTTTCGCGGCCGCACGCATCTGGTGTCGCCGATCATGGCGGCTCATGCGGCGCTGGCCGGGCACTTCGTGGACGTGCGCAAGGCCGGTTGAGGCCGACTATTTCAGCTGTAGGCCGCGCGCCGTCGGCAGGACTCTAGGTTGCGCTGACGATGAAGTAGTCGCGGGGGAGGTGTTCGCCCTCGCTGGTGATGTAGATATCGACGAGGGTCTCGATCGCCACGTCGGCGAAACCGGCAGCCTGCAGCAGCGCCGTCAATTGCTCGGGGCTGTAGAACGTGAAGCCATGGCGGAAGACTGGCCGGCTGGTGCTCCAGGGGGCAATGGCACCGAGTACCAATCGTCCGCCTGGGCGAAGGACGCGGCGGATTTCGCCGAGATCGACAGCCGGATCGCGCCAGAAATAGATCGTATTCAGCGCCAGGGCTTTATCGAAGACGGCTGCGGCCAACGGCAATTTATCGCTCGCGGCGTGCAGCAACGTGACGACGCCAGCTTCGACAGCCACGGCGTTGCGCCGCTTAGCCTCCGCCACCATCGTCTCTGAAATGTCGATGCCGGTGTAGGTGACATCGGCGGCGGCGGCGAGCAGCGCCGCAATCTCGTGGCCATTGCCAAAACCGATCTCCAGCAAATTGTCAGCCGCTGCGAGCGCGAGTTTGGCGCGCGCCACGCGATAGGGACCTTCGTTGGTTTTGTTGAGCCCGGCTGATACCGCGATCCCGGTGGCGCCATCGGGCTTGGCGAGGTGGCTAGCCAAAGTCGGCGCGTCGAGTTTGCTGACGTCAACAGGATCGGTCACCAGAAATTCCTCGCGTTGGCAATCCGCACGGATCATCGCTCCACAATATTCTGCTCCCGACCAAAGCACGGGAGTTATGTTTTATTGCAACTAAAACGTGCTATGACTGTGAGTGCGTGGAACCGAAAAAACATCTTTAAGTTGTGACTGAGTTCAGCGGCAAAGCGGACTGGAACAATGGACAACGCGCTCATTGCACTGGCTCTAGCCCTGCTCGCCGGTGGTGTCGCGGGATTGAATTTTGTGGCCCGGCGCATCAGGTTGCAGATAACTTCCGCCGAAAAAGCCGCGTTCGATAAACTCAGACAAGACGGTTACTTCGATATTTGACATCGGCGCCGTGCGGGTGCAACGGCGCCGATGTCTAAACAGCACGCCATCAGTTGCGGAATACCGCCGCGGTGCTGGCATCTTCCTCGCCGCCTTCGTACATGCGGGTTTCGTGGCGCCCGACAACCATGTGATGGACCTCGTCGGGACCGTCTGCGAGGCGCAAAGTGCGCTGCTTGGCATACATCTCGGCCAGCGGGGATTTCTGCGACACGCCGGTAGCGCCGTACATCTGGATCGCCTGATCGATGATCTGGCAGACCCGCTCGGGCACCATCGCCTTGACCATGTGCACCCAGATGCGCGCTTCACGGTTACCCATGACGTCCATGGCCTTTGCAGCCTTGAGCACCATCAGACGCATGGCCTCGATGTCGATGCGGGCACGCGAGATGATTTCCAGATTGCCGCCCAGTTTGACCAGTGGTCGACCGAACGCCTCGCGCGACATGCCACGCCGAACCAGAAGATCGAGCGCCTTTTCGGCCTGCCCGATCGAGCGCATGCAGTGATGGATACGGCCCGGCCCAAGGCGGAGCTGGGAGATTTCGAAACCGCGGCCCTCGCCGAGCAGCATATTGTCCTTGGGCACCCGCACGTCGTCGAACTTGATGTGCATGTGGCCGTGCGGCGCGTCGTCGTCGCCAAAGACGCACATGGGACCGACGATCTTGACGCCCTTGGCGTCGATCGGCACCAGGATCTGCGACTGCTGCTTGTTGGGGGCAGCGTTGGGGCTGGTCTTGACCATGGTGATCATGATCTTGCAGCGGGGATCGCCGGCGCCGGAGATGTAGTGCTTCTCGCCGTTGAGCACCCACTCGTTGCCTTCCAGTTTGGCGGTCATCGAAATGTTCTTGGCATCCGATGAGGCCATGCCCGGCTCGGTCATGGCGAAGGCCGAGCGGATCTTGCCTTCCAATAATGGCTTCAGCCATTTCTCCTTTTGTGCGGGCGTGCCAACCCGCTCGATCACTTCCATGTTGCCGGTGTCGGGGGCGGAGCAGTTCATGCACTCGGACGCCAGACGGTTCTTGCCGAGTTCGGCAGCGATGTAGGCATAGTCGAGGTTCTTGAGGCCTTCGCCGGTGGCGGCGTCAGGCAGGAAGAAATTCCACAACCCTTCTTTCTTCGCCTTGTCTTTGGCTTTTTCGAGCATTTCGAGCTGACCCGGTACGTAGCTCCAACGGTCGGTGCGGTTCTCGCCGAGCTTATGGAACTTTTCGGACATCGGCTCGACGGTATCGTGGACGAATGCTTTTACCTGCTCGTAAAGTGGCAAAGCCTTCTCGCTCATGCGGAGATCGTTGAGTTCGTCGGTCGGATTGAAACCGAAACTGGATTTGGGGCTTCCTTTGGTAGCGGTTTTGGAACCGGATTTGGGTTTGGCGCTGGACATGTTCGGGCCTCCTCGGGCGTTGGCGATCGCTGCTTCTGACGCAACGATGCCATCTGCCGGGGCAGGCGGCAATGGGTTCGATCCACGCCCTGCCGAGACGCCGGCGACAGCAACGCGATCAGCCCGACCGTTACCGGCCAGGCTGTCGAGACAGACAAACGAAATGTGGGGGGCAGCCTTGCAGTAACCGCCGACGCCGCTCAGCGGGTCGCATAAAGCCAACGACGCCACCAGGAGACCCGGCCATTGGTGCTGTCGGCATGCACGTGGCGGTAGGCGGCGATCTGCTCGTCGTGCAGTTGCTCGAATTCGCGCCGCGAAATGCGCCCGTCGTCCATGGCCCGCTTGAAATCGGCGTCGATCTTGGCTTCCTCGGCGAGCAGCCGGTGATACTCGGCGCGTGTCAGCTGGCCGTTGTAGCGACCCTGCTCGATGCGCTGGAGCAGGATCTCGCGGTTGGCTTCGATGGTGTCCTCGCGGCCGGCAAGCGCTGCACCGGACGCCAGCATCAAGCCGGCGACGGCGATGAGGGTGATCTTGAGAGCAGGTGCGATCTGGCGAGCAGTCATGGCACTGTGTTCCTCTGGTTATGATGGCGTGTTTGCGGCCAATTTGGCATCGGGCGGCGCTGTCTGTTATCGTGGGATCAGTTCTAATGGGCCGGCTTTGAACGCGGTCTGAACCTCCGTTGCAGGATCGGTTCATCGTTGCGCCCGGAAGCCGCCGATAACGCCAAGAGGCCTGCCATGCGCGACGTCGTCATCACCGGGATCGGCTCCACCACCTTCGCCAAGCACGAAGGCCGCAGCATCGAGAGCCTCGCGGTCGAGGCCGGCAATGCCGCGATCAAGCGCTCGGGGCTTGAACGGCACGAGATCGGCGCGGTTTATTTCGGCAATTTCGTCGCCGGTCCCTTGCTGGGGCAGGAAGTGCTGGCGGGCATCGTGGCCGACGAACTGGGGATCGGAATGGTGCCGTGCACGAAGGTGGAAGGCGCCTGCGCCTCAGGCGGGATTGCGTTTCGACACGCGGTGTTGGCGGTGCAGACCGGGCAATGCGACGCGGCGCTGGTGATCGGCGCCGAAAAGATGACGCATGCCTCGGGCGCCGCTGTCACAAGTGCCCTCAACTGCGCCATGGACAACCGCAGCGACGGACCATCGGGTTTGACGTTCCCCGGCCTGTTCGGCCTGACGTGGCGGGTGCACGCGGCCAGATACGGCACCACGCGCGACGACGTTTCGGCGGTGGTCATCAAGAACAAGGCCAACGGCCTGAAAAACCCGCTGGCGCAGATGGGCGCCACGCTAACCAACGACATCATCCGGCAGTCCGCGCCCATCGCCGATCCGCTGCAGCTGTACGATTGCTGTCCGGTCAGCGATGGCGCCGCAGCCCTGGTCATCGTCGCCGCCGATCGCGCCAAAGGCAGCGCCGATTTGCCCATCCGGGTGCGCGCGGCCATCCAGACGCGCGGCCCCGCACGCCTCGCCGGCAACGCAGATCTGGTATCGTACCCGGCGACGCGGCAGGCGGCGAAACTCGCCTATGAGATGGCCGGCATGTCGGCGAAAAATATCCATCTCGCCGAAATCCACGATTGCTTCTCGATGGCCGAAATCGTGCACAGCGAGGATCTCGGGCTGGTGCCGCGCGGCATGGGCGCGAAATGGGCCGTCGAAGGCCGCACCTGCGTCGGCGGCCAGATCCCGATCAACGCGTCGGGTGGATTGTTGAGCAAGGGACACCCCATCGGCGCAACGGGCGTTGGACAACTCTACGAGGTGGTCACACAGTTGCGCGGACAGCACTTCAATCAGGTCAAGGGTGCCAGCATCGGCATGGCGCAGAATGTCGGCGGCGCCGGTGTGGCCGTCACCGTTTCCATACTCGAACGCAGTGATGCCTGATACCCGACAGGCGGGCAGCTAACGCACACCTATGCCGCGCATGAAGCGCTCGCGGATCTGCACGGGATCGCGATCGGTGGCGCCGACCGCGGGCTTGGTATCGATACGCACGGCGATGAGTGACGGCGCTTCAGCCGTCAACGCGGCCGCGATCAACCGGTCAAAGTCGTCCTCGTCGGCGGCCCAGGCACTCACCGCGATGCCGGACGCGCGGGCGATGGCGACGATATCGGCAACGCCCGCGGCCGGCGTCGGCTGCGCACCGGTGATCTGGTAGACGCCATTGTCAAACACCACGATGGCCAGATTTTTCGGCGCCCGCGCGGCAATGGTCGACAGGCAACCCAGTTGCATCAACAGGGAGCCATCACCTTCCAGCGCAAACACGCGGCGCTTGGGCTGCGCGATCGCCACCCCCAACGCAATCGGACACGCCAAGCCCATGCTGCCGAGCATGTAGTAGTTCTCGGGTCGCTGACCGGCTGCCCATAAGTCGAAGTTAGTATTGCCAATGCCGCCGATGACGGCTTCGCCATTTTGCAGCTTGCCGACAAGGCGGCAGGTCAATTCGTAACGGTTCATCACCTTGGCGTTGCCGGACGCTTGCGCTCCGACGGCTGCTTGTCGTGACGGGTTGGCGGCTGACTTGCTCATGCGCTGGCCGCCTCGCTCTTGAATACTTTGCCGCCGGTCAGCAGCGGCGACAGGATCAACGCCACCGGCGCCTGCGTGGCGACGGCCTGCTTGATCGAGCGATCGACGATGAAATCGAGTTCATCGAGACGCGTGACAGTGCGGTGTTCCATGGCCAGGGAATCCAAAACCGGCCGCATCGTGCGGCACACCAGCGCCTGCCCGAGATTGAACTCACCCAGCGTGCCGCGTTCGGACACGAACATGATCGCCGGGATCTGGCTCGGCACCACCAGTGAAGCCAGCACATTGGCGAGCGTGGCGAAACCGCTGGTCTGCATCAGCAACGTGCCGCGCATGCCGCCCATCCAGGCGCCAGCGATGATGCCGATCGCTTCCTCCTCGCGCGTGGTGGCGAAGGCGGTGAAAAACGGATCGGCATGGATTTTAGCGATCAGCGGCGTCAGCACGCGGTCCGGCACATAGGTCACGAGCCTGACATCGTTGCGCTTCAGCGCCGCCAGCACCAGATCATCCCAGCCGCCGCCGCCTGCAGCGCGCTGCGCCGGTTGCGTTGTTTGTGGTTCGGTTGGCATCGACACCCTCCCCTGTCGGGCTTGTTCGACCCGGCTGACATTGTCTGGCATCCCAGACAACATGCGCTGACGACTGTGCCATGCCGAGACGCGAGCAAGCAAGCACGCCGCCGTGGAAGCCATGTCGGAGGGCAAGTCGATCTAGACGCTCAGCTGTCTGTCAACTAGCTTCAGCAGTATCGCAAGTACGGTGCGTCTTATTGACTGGAGAGTCCCAGATGTCGTCACTGCTGGGACGGGCGTCGTCGATGTTGCAAATTTCATTGAGCGCCGTTGGCACTATCATTGTGCTCGGCGGACAGGTGCGGGCGGAAACGCTGGCGCAGCGCGGCAGCTACCTCGTCAACACCATCATGACTTGTGGCAACTGTCACACGCCCAAGGGCCCGAACGGCGATATCGCCGACAAGGCATTCTCCGGCGGACTGAGTTGGGACGAAGCAGCGTTCAAGGTAACAGCGGCCAACATTACGCCGGACAACGACACAGGGATCGGCAAATGGTCGGACACCGACATCAAGAAACTGCTGGTGTCCGGCAAGCGACCGAATGGCGTTCCCGTCGCCGCCATCATGCCAACTGGCTTCTACAATATTTTGACACCGCGCGACCTCGACGCCATTTCAGCCTATCTGCACACGGTCAAGCCGGTCGCCAACAAAGTGCCGGACCCAAGCTATAAGATCGATGCGGCGCCACAGATATTTCCCGGGGCCGAAAAGCCGCTGCCAAAATCGGCCTTGCGCGATAAGGTCAAGCGCGGCTTCTACCTCGCCACGATCGGCCATTGCATGGAATGCCACACGCCCATGGTCAAAGGTCAGCGCGACTTTGTGAACGACCTCGGCAAGGGTGGATTCGAGTTTGTTGGCCCCTGGGGTAAATCCGCCTCGAGCAACATTACGTCCAGCAAGACGAAAGGGATCGGCGCCTGGACCGATGCTGAGATCAAACGCGCCATCACCAAGGGCATCGGCCGCAACGGCAACAAGCTGAAACCGCCCATGGGTTATGGATACTATGCCGGCATGACCAATACCGACGTCAATGCGCTCGTCGCCTGGCTGCGCACCGTTCCGGCCAAACAGTAATCGCGGCGCGAGCGGCCGTCACGGACGATTGCTTCAGTCCTTGCACTTCTCGAAGCTGACAGTCGGGTTGCCGCTGGCGGGAAATTTTCCATCGGCGATCAGAATTGTCCCGTCAGCGCGGACCGAACGCCAGGAGCGGAATTTGCCATCGATCTTGGCCACCGTGATGGTCAGTTCGGATTGCCGTCCGGTCTCGTCGTGCTGCAGCACGTCCGGTCCCATCATGCGCATGTTGCGAATATGAAAGGATCCGTTGAGTTCGGGGTTCATCTCCAAGGTGCGCGTAATTTTGCCCTTCGACGAGACCGCATAGATCAGGTGTGGATTATTGCTACTGTAGGTGGCTGAGCAATCGACAGCTACGCGGCCGAACATGCCGAACTCCTTGAGCTTATCGACGTCGGACGCGGCGTAAGCCGGCCCCACCCAAAACAGTGCGCTCGCAAAAACCGTCAGCCGAAAGTAAAACATTTTGCCCCGCCATTCTGTCAATCCGATAAAAACTTATAGTGAGACATTGGAGACGTAAAGTGTTTGCAAGCGCTTGCCGGCGCTGCGGTCATGATAGCTTGACGCTGGCGAGATGGTAAAGCCTTGTGCGCGGTGTCACTGGAACTGATCGTTCTCGATCGGAATTATCTGAATTGTGGGTTCTGTGCGTGAGATTGCGTCCGCCTGACAAATTGAGGTTCTGCCGTGGCAGGTTTTATCGCTGTTGTTACATTTCTCGCTGGCGGCATTGCACCTGGTAACGATGGTGCAATTGATAGCAAAAAGCCGGTGGCAGCTGTGTTGATGCAGATCCAGTCCGACGTGTCAGAAGCCCGCCGCCTGCGTCGGTTGCTGGCCCAGGAGCGGCGCCGAGACAGGTTCGTTCGCCCCAACATTCCCGGCGAACCCCGCCAGATCAACCCGAACTTGATTCCCGGTCAGACCGATGGGCTCGGAAGGCAAGTGCCAAGCCTGTCGCTGCCACCGGTCGACAATGCCGCTGGTGCCGGCTCGATTTACAACACGCAATAACTGTCACGACTTCAGCGGTGTGGCTCGACCACTACCGTGCCAATCTTGTCGCCGCGCTCGACTGCATTGTGAGCTGCAGCAGTTTCGGCAAGTGAATATCGACCGGCGACAGTCAGCAAGCGCTTGCCGCTTTCCAACCACGCAGCGATATCGGACTGTGCACGCCGCCGCGCCTCATGCGGGGTGGTCGGCAACATCACGGCATGAACAGCCAGGTTCTTCTGCATCAGCATGCGCACCGGCAGTGTTGGGGTGCGGTTGCCGCTGGTCGCGTAGAAGGCGATCGAGCCATTGAGCCGCACGGCATCCAATGTCGCCGCGAGATTGCCGCCGAGGTCGACCTCGACGACGTGATCGACACCGGCGCCGTTGGTGATCTCGGCCACGCGCGTCGCGGCATCCTCGCGTTTATAGTCGATGACAGCGTCGGCGCCGGCTGCCCTGGCGCGCTGCGCCTTGGCGTCGGAACTGACGGTCGCAATCACCGCGGCACCCGCCCATTTTGCCAGTTGGATTGCGTAGTGGCCGACCGCGCCCGCGCCTCCCGTCACCAGGACTGTGCGTCCCTGCACGGGACCGGCCACGAACAGGCAGCGGTGCGCGGTCATGCAGGGGATGCCGAGCGTCGCGCCCGCAGCGAAGTCGACATGATCGGGTAACAACGTGACGAGATCGGGCGGCAACGTGATGAACTCGGCGGCGGTCCCACACCAGCGGCCGTTGCGCTGGCCGTTGTAGAGCCAGACGCGCTTACCCAGCAATTTTTCGGAGACGCCAGCGCCAACCTGATCAACGAACCCGGCGCCGTCGCTGTTGGGCACGACACGCGGATACTCCATCGACGTAAGGCCTTGGCGCCGATAGGTGTCCGCCGGGTTGACGCCGGAAGCCTGCAGTTGCACCCGCACCTCGCCGACCGCGGCGACAGGCGTCGGGAACTCTCCAAGCGTCAGCACCTCGGATGCCGGCCCCGTTCGGTCGTACCAGATCGCCCGCATGAGATCGCCCTCTCGCTAGGGTCGTTCCGATTTTAGTGGAACCGGGGAACGACCCTAGCTGTTTGTTTTGTCGTGCTTCTTTTCGGAAAACCGCTGCACACCCCGGATCTCGTCCGGGGCATGCTTTATCCGGAAGCACTCCAGCGATCATTGCTTCGGCAATGTCTTGCGCGCCGCCGCCGCATCGTGCGCATTGCAATAA
>JANXWC010000208.1 GCA_025351355.1 Hyphomicrobiaceae bacterium | reverse complement strand
GAGCCGCTGCGGCTCGATCCCGGCAGCCGTGGCAACGCGCAAATAGCGCGCACGATCTTCATCGATCCGCCGCTGCAGATCCGCCGCTTCCGAATGCAACGCCAGTGCCCGGTCGCGTGCCTCTTTGGTGAGCGACGGCTCCGCCGCGATCCGGATGCGCAGATCGTCGGCACGGCCTCGCGGCAGGGCCAGCGGCACCGCGCCGTGACAACCGAAGCACGACTGCGCGACCGCCACTTTTCCCGCTGGATGGCTGTCGTCCCTGAGCATCGACAGCGGCAGATCGTTGACCCGCGCGCCGGTTGGATTGGCCGTGAAAAAGGCCGGAAATCCGTTCGGCAAATCAAAATGCATCAGCGTCGCGTCGGCCTGCACCTGCGGTTGCGCACGCGCGCCTGAGCCGTCCGGAATGGCACCGCCGGTCGGTGCTGATTGAGCCGCCGCGACCATCATGTCGAACATGTCCGGTCGCCCCGCGGTCGGCGCAAACTCCGATGACAGCCACGCCGCGCCATTGGCAAACGACCGGCGCTCCAGCAGGCGATTGCCGCGCGCCACCGCCGAATTGCGAATGCCGATCCGGTCGCCTGCACCGCGTTTCAGGTCGCTCATGTCGATACGCAAGCTCGCCAGCAGCGCCGACATTGATTCCGGCAACCCCATCAGTTCGTAATAAAACGGTGCCCGCGTCGCCGCGCTGGCCAGCCAGTCGCCGTTCAGCACAGGCAATTCAGTCTTGCTGGCCGCCGTAACCACCGGTTCGAAACTGACGAACGGCGCCGCCGGAGCACGATGCGCCACGCGATCCCACGTCGCCGCCGTCCAACCGATCGACGTCAATTCGACCTCCAGAACCAGCCGCTCCGGTTCGAGCGCACGCAGCTTGACCGGCTCCAGCCCCAACGACAGCGCATTCATCAGCAACGCCACGGCCTGCCGTGCACCTTCGATTTCATCGGCGCTGGCACAGCTGTTGGCGAGCGGAACCAGCGACACATACCGCGTCGTCGCGGCCTTGGCGGCCTCTGTCGCGAGCAACGCCTTCGACACCATGGTCGCGACCGCCTGACCCGAAATGTGCGGGCGATCCGCGCACAGATCGCCCGTCGGCAGTTGCTCGATCCAGTCGCGCACGACTGCCAGATCGGTCGCCGTGATCTCGCCGCCATTTGCATCCGCAGGTGTGGCCGGTTCCATCGGCATCGAACGGCTCTGCATCGACGTGTAGAGCGGCGACGCATCGGCATTGCCCGCCATCACCAGCCCGGCATTGCGCGCCAGCGCGGCGAGGTCGAGAATATTACCGACGTTGCCCGCCGGCAGCCGCAGCGCTTTCAGCCGGCCGGTCTGATGGCAGCTCGCGCACGCCCGGTCGAAGACACCATAGGCCTTGGCCGCCACCGGATCGCTCGGTTGCGTTGGCACAGCCATCTCTTCGGCCCGACCAACCGAAACTTCAAGTCCAAGCGCAAGCGCCAGCAACAGCCAAACTTTGCGCAGGCTTGCCCACCACGGCTTGACCGCCGACGCGGTTCCACCCGCCCCCGCAATGTCAGCCTCTGGCATTCTCGATCGCACAAAAAGTGACCGCACTAAAAGCTCCAGCATCCTCAGCCGATTGCGAATGCTCAGACTATCCCAATCCACACCGTCAAAGCCAGCCGCGATCAAGTCGCGGTCGCCGAAAGCAGGCAGGTGTGGCCGCGGCAATGGCCAAGCCGGATGCCGTTGCAACCGCCGTCGCGGAATCTTCGCTTTACCTCACCCCGACCGATCTGGTTTGTTGCGAAACTCGGACGTTATTTCAACGATAGAAAGCACCCCATGCGCCACGGTGGCAAAATTCTCGTCGATCAACTGGCAATCAACGGCGCACGCTGCGCCTTCACGGTTCCGGGCGAGAGCTTTCTCGCCGCGCTGGATGGCCTCTACGGCGCCGACATCAAGACGATCGTCTGCCGTCAGGAAGGCGGCGCATCGATGATGGCCGAAGCCTGGGGCAAAATGACCGGCGAACCCGGTCTGTGCTTCGTCACCCGCGGCCCCGGCCTCGCCAACGCCATGGCCGGCCTGCACATCGCCCAGCAGGACAGCACCCCGATGATCTTGTTTCTGGGCCTGCCTGCCTCCGACACCGAAGACCGCGAGGCATTCCAGGAAATCGAGACCAAGAGCGTGCTCGGCACCTTCGTCAAGTGGGTCGCCGTCATCCGCGATATCAACCGCATTCCGGAATACGTCAGCCGCGCCTATCATGCAGCCCTTTCCGGCCGACCCGGACCTGTCGTGCTCGGCTTACCCGAAGACATGTTGTCGTCAGAGGCGGATGTCGCCGATGCCAAGGCTGCCCATGTTGCGCGGAGCGCGCCGTCCGGCCAAGCCATGGCCGCGCTCGGCACTGCACTCGCGAAAGCTGAACGGCCCTTGATGATCGTCGGCGGTCCCGGCTGGTCGACCGAAGCCGCGCGCAACGTCGAGGCGTTTGCCGAAAAGCTGTCGCTGCCGGTCGCCACCGCGTTTCGCTATCAGGACTATATCGACAACCGGCATCGCTGCTACGTCGGCTGCGCCGGCATCGGTATCGACGCCAAACTGTCCGCAGCCATCAAATCAGCCGACCTGCTCGTCGTCGTCGGCGCACGCCTCGGCGAAATGACGACTTCTGCCTACACGCTGATCGACATTCCCAATCCCCGGCAGACGTTCGCGCACGTACATCCAAGCCCGGACGAAATCGGTTCGGTCTATCGCGCCGACATTCCCATCGTCTCGAACGGCACAGCCTTTGCCGATGCCCTGCGCGGCCTCAATGTCGTGCCGAAACCCGCCTGGGCCAAGCAGACTGCTGAGCTTCGCGCGGCCGCCGTCGCTGCCTGGAAGCCGATCCCGACACCCGGCAACGTGCAACTCGAGCAGGTCATGCGGCATTGCTCTGAAGCGCTACCCGAAGACGTCATCGTCACCAACGGCGCCGGCAACTACGCAGCGTTTCTGCATCGCTATTTCGAATACAAGCACTATCGCAGCGGCCTCGCGCCGACCTCTGGCAGCATGGGCTATGGCTTGCCCGCAGCCATCGCGGCCAAGCTCGCGAGCCCCAAGCAAACCGTCGTCAACTTCGCCGGCGACGGCTGTTTCATGATGACCTGCCAGGAACTCGCCACCGCCATGCAGTACGATTTGCCCATCGTCACCGTGCTCGTCAACAACGGCCAATACGGCACCATCCGCATGCATCAGGAGCGGGAATATCCCGCCCGCGTCGTCGGCACGCAGCTACGCAATCCGGACTTCGCCGCCATGGCCCGCAGCTTCGGCGCCCACGGCGAGACCGTCACGCGGACCGAAGACTTCGCCCCCGCATTGGCCCGCGCGTTGGCCAGCGGCACAGCCGCCGTGATCGAAGTCAAAACCGATCCCGAAGCCATCTCCGTCCGCCAGACCCTCACCCAACTGCGCGCGGCAGCGAAGAAGGCGTGAGCCTTGGGAAGATCAGAGCAATTCAATTCAGGAATTGCCGGTGCCACAGGATTCCCTGTCATCCTACCCCTTGTGGGTAGGACCCAGGATAGCCACACATGTCGGCTCGAATTCGTGGCACCCTGGGTCCCAGGCACAAGGCCTGGGATGACAATGGGGGAGCGGCGAAATCGAGAATTGAATTGCCCTGTTGGGAAGATGACAAGACTCCTGCTTTCCCCACCCCCGATGCCCGCGGCGCAAAATGGGCCCCGTCCCACGGCTGTCCGGTTCAATTTCAAGCCCTCGTAGAGTTTGGCCGCGGCCTGTGCGGGATGACGAGCCGGGGGAGCGAATTCCGCCAAATTAAACCGGACAGCCGTGGCCCCGTCTCCGGGAAGACATTGGTTGGGGTGGATGCAGTGATCGTGACAGCCCCGCGCATTAACGTGAATTGCGAGCATAGATTGCAACTTGAGCGAATTTCCCGCACGCTACGATGACCTCACTGGCCGGGGCGGGTCTAGAACCGTCGAGAGCCGCGGTGGGGTGTCGTGAAATGCCTCGATTACCTGCGACGCAAAGACGTTGCGTTTCGGACCCAGGCCCCGCGCCGCCGGCCAGCTAAAACTCTACTGGTCTGGTTGGGAGTGATCCGTTCGAGTGGCGGTGCGGGCGCAAAACACGACGCGGAGTGCGAGATGCCGCACACCGATACCCATACAAAATACCCGCGGCTCGCCCGCACTCCGCACCCGGCAAATTTTGCGCGGCTTCCGCTTGAGGCTGAACTGTGCGCGGCGGACCAGTTGTAGATCAAAGCACACCAACCACCAGAGCCAACGCTGGAATTAACCGGCCGCAGCTAGTGTCCCGATCGATAAATTCGTGGGATTATCGTTGCGTTGATTCGCGGGGATTTTCCATGAGCAGAACGGCACTTCGGATCGAATTGTCAGCAGAGACTCGGCGCGAGTTGGAGGGGCTTGCGCGGCGGCGGCGCAC
>JANXWC010000181.1 GCA_025351355.1 Hyphomicrobiaceae bacterium | reverse complement strand
TCGGCCAGAAGCCCGGCGCGGCGCCGATCGATGCTGATCCGCTCGCCCGCTGGTTCTGAAAACAGGGCGCGCCCCGCTTCAAAGCGCACCCGTTTCGCCCGGCCCAACATCGACGGCTTGGTATTGTTGAGGGTGAGCCCGACGTCGATGCTGATGAGGGTGGCTCCGGTCGCGATCGCCAAATCCTCGAGCACGTGCCCGGCACGAGTGCTGACGTCCTTCGGCTTCAGCGCCAGGATGCGCAGTCCCAGTTCGTTGCGATTGCGCACGATCCCGTCCAGAGCCGCGCCCGTCACGTCGCGCGCGATCACGGCGAGAGCCTTGCCGCGCGTTGCAAATCCTTCGAGCACCGGCGTCAGGCGGCCGAAGTCCGATATGATGTCATCGACGACCAGCACAAAGACATCGTCGAACTCGATTGCGGTCGCCGGTGCGGCGGGTTCGAGCTGTTGCGAGACGAGCGCAGCATCGAGCGTGTAGCCGATGCCTAATTGCGACGTGATGCCGTGCTGCGGTTGCTCCTTGATGTCAACGACCCCGTGCTCGCCAACCCGCGTCAAGGCATCGGAAACCGCCTTGGCGACTTCTGCATCAGTGATCGCCGTGTCGGCAATGGCGGCAGGGTCAGGTGCCGTGCACACTTGTCGGGCAAGGAGATCCTGCGCCTGGCGGCCAGCCCGCACGATCTCGTCCGCAAGCCGTCCGGCGGAGTGGCCGGCCGCAATCTGCTTGTGGCCTTCGCGCAAGATCGCCCCGAGACTGCAGGCCAGCCGCGCCGAGCCATCGCCGAGGTCTCGGCGGGCATCGAAAAGAAGCTCCTTCAGGATGCGCGGACCGAGGCTGTGCGGACCGGTGAGATCGGCAACTTCCTGAGCAATAACCGATCCGTCGGTTGCCATGCCGAAGCCACCGGACTCGGTATCGTGCACAACTGTCCGCCCGTGCGGGCCGAGCGAGAAGCAGACAGCGCGTATGCTTCGCAATGTCGAAGCGAGCAGACACTGGCGCGCCTCGGCACCGATCACGACGCGAGCCTGATTGGAATCCATTCGCCCTAGAGCCGATCCGCAAGCGCTGCGTGCACTGCCCTGGCGACATCAACCGCGCCCGGCGTATCGCTGTGCACGCAGATGGTGTCGGCGACGACCTTGACGTCCTTGCCGCTCAGGGAACGCGTCAGTCCCTCGTCAACCGCCCGTCGCACCTTGGCAGCGGCGGCTTCCGGCTTCACCGGCTCGTGCTCCTTGGTGATGATCTGTCGTCCGTTGTCGTCGTAGTCGAGATCGGCATAGAACTCGCACGTGAACGGCACCCCGCGGCGGGTGAATACGTCCGACATGGCGCAATCGGCATAGGCGATGACGGGCAGGTTGAAGCGCAGCGCGGCCTCGGCGATGCCCTCGGCGATCGCCTCGTCGCGCTGCGCCATGCCGAACAGCGCCCCATGCGGCTTGATGTGAGACATCGCCATGCCCTCGGCCTCCAGGAAGGCCTTGAGCGCGCCGGTCTGATAGGTCACCAGCGCGGTGACCTCGTGCCGATTGAGTTTCATTTCCCGGCGCCCGAACCCTTCCCGGTCTGGAAGTCCGGGATGCGATCCGACCTTGATCGCGTGCTTGTTGGCCGCCCGCACGGTCGCCCACATCACGACCGGATCCGAGGCATGGAAGCCGCAGGCAACATTGGCGTGGGTAACAAAGGGCATGCAGGCCTCGTCATCGCCGAAGCGGTAGATGCCGAACGCTTCGCCCATGTCGCAATTGATTGTAACCTTCTTCACTGCACACCTCGTTACCAACGCGATCCGCCGTAGTTCGACAGCGCTCGCGACAAAGACCAGCACATCAGGCCGTCGAGCCTAGTGGACGGCGATGAATTCGTCGATGGCCTGGCAGTTCGATGTGTAGCGCTAGCAGACGAATTTGGCGTGGCTGACGACGCGAAATGCGGAGTGGCCGCCGGTCGTGGTTCGTCTTTACTTAGGAGCAACCGGACCGGAGCGTCCGGTCCAAGCCCATTTGACATGACGCTCGTTTTCAGGAGCATCAGTCCAGGCCAAACGAATGGTCATGAGTTCAAC
>JANXWC010000094.1 GCA_025351355.1 Hyphomicrobiaceae bacterium | reverse complement strand
ACCAACGATGCACCGAAGCCGTTCCGTTGGACCAAGACCGCCGACGATATCCTCGCCAGCATTCAACGATTCTGCCTCAGAACGCTCGACGCCAGCCCATATAACCGCTTACTTCAACGAACTTCGGAATCAGGACACTAGTTTTTGCTGGTGGCATAAACAATCACTTGTTCGGGGATCAGGGAGATAACCTGCTTGCTGTCAATGCGGGCAATACGGGAGGTGGGAATTGGCTCGTTGGCGGACGAGGCTTTGACGTACTTGTCGCAAATCGGGCTGGAGAGACAGCAATTGACAAAGGCGGCGGCGACAATTTGATCATCTTCAAGGAAAACGCTGGCACTTCGTTTGGTCATGCAAGCGTCGTTGGTGGTCAGGGAAACAATACATTGCGCTTCATTATCAACAACCAAAACCCGGCGGCAGAACACGTGCTGCGGGCAGAATTCCAAGACATCGTGAAAGCCTTTACAGCCTCGCTCTCAACTAATCACAAAGGCGAGTTTGCCATCGACGGGCTTGATGTTAGTGGTATTACGGGCCTGCAGTTACAGGTCGACAGCGTCGATGCCAAAATTCCGTATCTGGTCGATCATAATATCGTGCAAACGGTTGGCTATGTTGCCGACATTCCGTCGCCGGTTCAGCATTTGCTGCAGCAGGCGGCGCTGTGGGGCTTGCTTACAGCGTAGGCGTGTTGAGTATCAATGAACTTACGTTCTTGATTCGCTATCGATGTCCGACATCAAGCGAAGATACGTTTCCGCCACACTCTGCCAAGAGTACAATTTGGCTTGCTCAAGACCGAGCGCAATCATTTGTATTCGAACAGGTGTCTGTGGATCGATCAGACGATCGACAGCGGTCAACCATTCGTCAGGTCTATTCGGGTCAGCAAAGAGAGCGGCGTTACCGCAAACTTCGGGTAAACTTTGGGCTGTTGAGACGATGATCGGGCATCCCCGCGCCATCGCTTCCACCGCCGGCAATCCAAATCCTTCGGTGCGAGAGGGAAGTAGCAAGCAAAGCGCATTTTCCATCGCGAGGGCAAGGTCGGCATCTGAGACGCTGCCGAGCATTCGCATGTTCGCCGGCAGCGCTGCGCCATTGCGTGTAAATTCGGGGGGTGGGTTGCCGACAAGTACGATATCGATATTGCGCGCCTTGAGACGCGCGGCAATCTTCCAGAAGAGTTCAGCATTTTTGTACGGTCGCGGGTGCGCAAATCCTAGTATGAAAGGTCGTGCGCTCGTGAACTTCAATGTCGCCTTAGAGCTTTCCCACTGGGTAGTGTGATCCGAACCATTGTAGGTAACGACAGTTTTTGCGCTTTTTGCTACACTGTAGAAGTCCAACAGGGACCGCGACGCCTCAGAGACAGTGGTGACCGCGCGAGCGCGACGGCCGAGCAGAGGCAAAATTGCGCGGTGGGCAAGTCTGAAGCCTATGTCGTAACTTCCGGGTACGGACCTGGTCTGGACGTCATGGATGCAGACGATGTGTTTGCTTACCAACAAAGGTGCAAGATTACTCAAGCTGACTAGTCCGCCAGATATTTGATGCGGCAACTGCAACTGGGTCCAAAGTTGGGGAATGGGAAGCCACTCCGGGACGATACGAATTGCGATATTTCGCAGATAAAAATCGCTCGGCACAGACCTAGCGACCAAGTCGATGGCGAGATGACTTGTCAGTGGGTGCCGAATTCCGATCAGTGTATCGAGGGCGAGGGCAGTTTGCCGCCCGTAGCGAGCAATCCCGGACGTTCCAAGGCTGAGGAAATCGCCATTTAGGGTCCAGCGTCGCGACGGCCCTTCGACTTTCTGATATGGATAGGCGACGGGGGCGTGACGCTCGGACTCCATAGTGTTTACTATTCTGTGTTGATACCGATGCACAATTTGAATGCACTTCGCTTTAGATTGGCATGTCTACTGCACGTGCCATACCAAGTGATGGGTGCAGGAAACGTCAGACTGAATGAAACAATGTCACGTTGGACAATAAATGGGCGTTTCGTCGGCCAACCAATTGGTGGCGTGCAACGCTATGCCGAAGAGATTGTGCGGTCAATTGACCGGCACATGGGACGCAGAAACGTCTTGCGAAGACCTAACATAGATATCGCGGTGCCGACTGAAACACGAGTTTCTTTAGATCTCGCAAATATTCCGGTTCGTCGATTTGGGCGTACAAAAGGTTTGCTATGGGAGCAAACGGAATTACCGTTTCATGTCAGTGGCGGCTTGCTTAGCCTCGCCAATTCCGGACCAATTTTGAAATCCCCACACATTGTATGTTTGCACGATGCAAATACTCGAAGTTGCAAGCGGAGTTACACGCGGGCATTTCGGACTTTTTATGGCGTGCTGCATCCTGCATTGGGCAAAACTGCCAGTCGGATTGCAACAGTGTCGAATTTCTCGGCTGGTGAACTGCTCCGTTATCGTGTCGCAGTCGATGAAACAAAGATTCTCATTGCTCCGGGTGGGCACGAGCACGCGCTTGGATGGAAGGCTGCCCACACGTTTGCGACACGTAGCGTTGCCGGGAGGGGCACGATTGTCGCCGTCGGTTCGACCGTGGATCATAAGAATATCGCGATGCTGGTGGCACTTGCACCGCGCTTGGCGCAAGAAGGCCTTCAGTTGGCGATTGTAGGGGCAGCAAACCCTAGAGTTTTTGCTTCGATAAAGCCAACAATGGCTCGTGCAGCCACAAACGTTCATTGGCTTGGAACGATCACGGATAATGCGCTTGCTGCTTTGTTGCAAGACTGCCTTTGTTTAGCGTTCCCGTCGCTGGCAGAAGGCTTCGGTCTGCCGCCGATCGAAGCTATGGCGCTTGGGTGTCCGGTCGTTGTCGCTAATTGTGCAAGTCTTCCAGAAGTTTGCGGCGGCGCAGCGCTCTACGCGTCGCCCGATACGCCTGAAATCTGGCTGCAGCAATTCCGGCGATTGAAAAGTGACTGCAGTTTTCGCAGAGCACTGATCGAAAAAGGGAAAATTCAGGCTGGTAACTTTAGGTGGGACGCTACTGCGAGTATCTATCTTAATGCGCTGTCACAGCTGGATATTGAGTCAAGCGGCGCGCATTAATCGATTTTGCATCGTCAAGCGCCTGCAAAATCTCTCTCCTAAAGCGTTCGGGGGCGAAGCGCATGGAATTATTGCGACATGCTGACGGTGAGATTGCCGTTTTGTTGGCTTCGAAATATTCAACGCTTTCGATTATTGACTGGCTAGTCTGACGTTTGAATAGTACGCCTGTCGGTTGTGGTGAAGATCCAAGCGGAACCACGATGTCTGTCGCGCCACCCCGTCCAAATGCAATAATTGGCGTACCCGCCGACTGGGCCTCAGCAAGGGCAATGCCGAAGTCCTCGCATCCAGCAAATATAAATGCGCGCGCCCGGCCGATAGTTTCCTGATAGGTGACGTCTGACAAATAACCAGTGAATGAGATGTTGGGTCCAGCGATTTTTCGCAATTCCCGAGATTGTTGGCCTCTTCCAACGACAATTAAGCGGCGCGATGGCATTTCATTGAATGCTTTGATTACCAAGTCAGTTCGCTTGTAGGGTGCGAAGTGTGAAGCGGTTACGAAATAATCGTCCTTTTGCTCCAATAATGTAAAATCATGTACCGCTACCGGTGGAAAAACGCGGCGAGCGTCCAAGCCGTAGATTTGTTTGATGCGCGCACGGACATATGATGAGTTCGCCAGCATCAAGTCTGGGCCATGAGCGGTTCGCGCGTCCCAGATGCGCAGATTGTGCAGCATCCACCGGTATGTCAGCCCTTTCGGGCCGTAACCTAAGCGGCTCAGCTCGAGATATGAAAATTGTTCGTCCCAGGCGTATCTGATGGGGGTATGGACATAACATAAGTGGGGTTGATCGGGCCTCGTCACTATACCGCGCGCAAACGCTGACGACGACGATATTACTGCATCGAAGGCGGTAACGTTAAACTGCTCAATCAAGAAGGGGCAAATAGGGAATGTGCTGCGATAATATTTTTTTATAAAAGGCCAGCGGTTAATGGGGGAAGTGTGAAAATTCACACCTTGAAAGTATGCAGTTTTTATTTCGGCATCGAGAAAATCAAAAAGAGTGAATATATCGCGACATCCTGTGATACCAACAAGACTAGACAAAAGGCGCTCTCCGCCGCGCCACGACGGGCACCAATCATGCACAAGCGCGAGGGTTTGATCAAATTGATTGTAACTTCGACCTTCTGCGCTTTCGGCGATAAGATCGGTTTTGGCATGGCTCAGCTGCGATGCGCTGATCAAAGAAAGATCGGGATTGGATGGAGACATGTTGTCAACCCTGGATAACGCACGTTATAGTAGCAAGCCTCAATTGACATCGAAGTGATCGGATTGCCGGGTGTTAATCTGCGCGCAATCACAAAAGCATATCGAATATTTTAGCTTATCTACCAAAACCATTTAATTCTTATATATTATAATTTATTGGTAAATCACTTATTTGCACCCAAGGTGCATGGCCCCGCGCCGTGCGGACCGAATTTCTGTCAAAGAACTTGCTCTCACAGCCGTTAGCGAAGTAATAGTTTCGGTGTACGCTGTGCGGTCTCGTTGGCATATCGAAAATGAGATGAGCGCTTATTGACAATTATCGTTCACCGAACGGGCCCTTGTGATGAAAGTTCTTGTTACTGGGCATCTTGGCTATATCGGCACTGTGATGGTGCCAATGTTGTTGAGGGAAGGGCACGTCGTGTGCGGTTTGGATAGCGACCTTTATAGCCGGTGTAGCTATGTGGCGGGTGGAGAGATTGTGGCTGTCCCGACTTTGATTAAGGATGTTCGCGATGCTACGGAAAGTGACTTGAGTGGGTTTGACGCAGTCATTCATCTAGCGGCTCTGTCAAACGACCCGCTGAGCGACCTCAATCCAGCCTTGACCCACGATATTAATCATCGTGCTAGTATACGGATAGCTACGTTGGCCAAGGCAGCTGGCGTAAGACGTTTCATTTTTGCTTCGTCGTGCAGCAATTACGGAAAATCGGGCGAAAACATGATCGATGAAGCTGGTGTACTCGCACCGGTCACAGCTTATGGTGAATCGAAGGTCTGGGCCGAGCGCGATATTCGGAGCCTCGCTGATGACACGTTCTGCCCGATCTATTTGCGTCCGGCCACAGCCTATGGGCTCTCCCCGCGCCAACGGTTCGACATAGTGCTCAACAATCTCGTGGCGTGGGCTGTTACAAAACAGTTGATCTATTTGAAGTCGGATGGGAGCCCATGGCGGCCCATCGTTCATATCGAGGATATTTCTCGTGCTTTTATTGCTGCGCTGGAAGCCCCTGTGGATGTCGTCTTCAATCAGGCATTTAACGTAGGGCGGACCGCGCATAATTACAGAATTCGGGAACTCGCCGAAATCGTTTCAGAGGTCGTTCCGGGCTGTCGGCTAGAAATCGCATCTGATGCTAGTCCGGATCAACGGTCGTATCGCGTATCATTTGAAAAGATCGCACAAGCGCTACCGACCTTTCAGCCTAAATGGGACGCTCGTCGCGGTGCACAGCAACTTTATGACGCTTACAAATCTTCAGGTCTGACGCACGAACAATTCGAGGGCCCGAAGTTTCAGCGCATCGGCCATATAAAGTTGCTTATCGGCAAAGGTGCAATCGACGATACGATGCGTCCCGGACCATCATATCCGACCTTGATTGGTGAGATGTAGTCGACCGTGGTGTTTGATTAAACAAGTTCGGCGAGCAAACACTTAAGTATTCCATAATCGTATTTGCCGCCAAGCGCGGCATGTGCCGGCGCAAGTTTACCCGTTTCAATCGTTTGGCAACTTTCAAATGCGGCGCTGATCTCATCAAGCTCGTCTGGAGCCAAGGCTAAGAGAGCATTGGCTTCCTCTATACCTGTCTCGACGATTTCCGCGAAGTGCCCATAAATAGTGCTAATTTCGAGACCGCGCTCTTTCGCGATTTCTTCGGCGGATTTGCCAAGTTGTTGTAACTCATGCGTTTTCTTCGCCGATGTAGAAAGGCGGTGTTTCAGATTAATCTTTTCCTGCGGGGCTTCAGCCGCGGGGGCAAATGATCGAATGACTTCTAGGAATGCTGCACCGTAACGAGCGATCTTTCGTTCGCCCAACCCGGTTATATCGTGTAGCGCGGTAGCTGTTCGTGGTCGGATCTGAGCCAGCTCAACTAAGGTGCGGTCGTGGCAAATGACGTAAGGTGGCAAGCTGGCTTCGGTGGCCAGATTGTGACGCAAAGCTTTGAGGGAAGCGTATACGTCATGCCCGCTGGATGACAAGGATGCTGCACTGGACGATGCGTCCTGGCTTGTTTTTTTTTCGCGGGTTGATTTGGCTGAAACAGCGACCTCGCGCATGAGGAATTGTTCTTCCCCCCGCAGAAGTGGTCTGGCTCGTTCAGTTAATGTAAGGGATCCGTGGCCATCTGTATCAGCAGCGATGTGCCCAGAAGCCATCAATTGACGAAAGAGACCGCGCCAAATATCCGGTTTCAAGTCTTTTCCAGCGCCATATACATTAAGCTTATCGTGCGCGTTTTTTGATATGCGTGGGTCCAACTTGCCGGCCAGGATGTCGACCAAATAACCGACGCCAAATCTTTGGCCGGTTCGATAAATGGCGGAAAGTGCTTTCTGTGCCGCGAGTGTGCCATCGAAGGTTTTTGGCGGCGAGAGGCAGGTATCACAGTTGCCGCACGGTTGATCTAATCCTTCGCCAAAATAAGCGAGCAGGCGCTGCCGCCGACACGACGCGGTTTCCGTCAAGCCAATCAGGGCATCCAACTTCTGACGCTGCATCTGCTTATGAGCTTCTGATCCGTCGCCCTGGGCAATCCATTGTCGTTGAGTAATGATATCTTGAATGCCAAAGCACAGCCATGCATTTGCTGCATCACCGTCGCGGCCGGCTCGACCTGTTTCTTGGTAATAACTTTCGATCGACTTCGGCAAATTGAGATGTGCAACGAAACGAACATCTGGTTTATCGATACCCATGCCAAAGGCGATTGTGGCGCAGATAATCATTCCATCGTTCTTGAGAAATTTTTCTTGAGTCCGTCGACGTACTTCGGCTGGCAAACCCGCGTGATAGGCCATAGCGCGACGCCCCTTCGCCGATAACCAAGCGGCTGTCTCATCGACGGTCTTGCGAGAGAGGCAGTAAACAATTCCGGCGTCGTCCTTGTGTTCGGTTTCGATAAACTGCCAAAGCTTCTCACGGTTGCCGACGGAACCTTGTTCGATAATGATATATCGAATGTTCGGTCGGTCGAAGGAGGCAATATACCGTTCGGCGTCTTGCAACTTTAGTTCGGCGATGATTTCTTCCCGCGTGCGTGCATCCGCAGTCGCGGTAAGAGCAATTCGAGGCACCGTCGGAAAGCGTTCCGGCAAGATGCGTAGCTGACGGTACTCCGGTCGGAAGTCGTGCCCCCACTGAGCCACGCAATGCGCTTCGTCGATAGCGAATATCGATATTTCAGTTCGCTCTAGAAGCTGCAAAGTTCGCTCTTGGACGAGGCGTTCCGGCGCGACATAGAGAATGTCGAGTTGGCCGGACGTCACGGCAGCTTCGACGTCCTGAACCTCTGTCCAGGATAGTGTCGAGTTCAGATACGCGGCATTCACCCCAACCAGTTTTAATGCATCAACCTGATCCTGCATCAGCGCGATCAAAGGCGAGACGACGACGCCAACGCCTCGCCTGACAAGTGCTGGAATCTGATAACAGAGTGACTTACCGCCGCCTGTGGGCATGAGCGCCAATACATCCTTGCCTTCGAGCAATGACGCTATAATCGCCCGTTGATGAAGACGAAAAGACTTGTAGCCGAATGTTTTTTCTAGAACGGCTTGGGCGTCGTCCATGGTTTTGGCGATGTCTCGTCTGCGCTTCGGTTGGCTCCGCGCCAGCTGAGTTGCCATGGTGAGCCTTTTTGACCGACACGTCTATCGAGATTAGCGTGGAAGCGGCAAGTGCCATTGTCGGCCCGCCGTCTCACAATGTTCGCGCTGCACCATCTCAAAATTCGCCGGCGTTTGCCCTAGCAATGTCCACTCCATGCACAACTATATTGTGCCGATCGGCGCTGTCGGCGGGCGGCGGATTTGACGCAGTCGTGAAGCACGGCTCTCGGTTCCGATTTCGGGTTTGCTCAGGTTACATTGGGGTGAACTGCGAATGCCGGGCGGAGCAGCGCCGACCAAACTTCGGGAGTCTTAAGTTTTCGACGCGATGCAATCCCAATTACGAGCAAGCCCGGCCACGCAAGATATGCGAGAATTTCGAGATTTTCGCCGAAAGAGTTGAAGAGCAAAACTAGGACCATGCCAAGTGCGGCGCGAGCTACTGGATCGCGCTGGGCCTTAGCGAGCAGTTCGAAGAAGCTCCAAGCCAACGGCACGGCAAGGGCCAGGAAGCCGATGGCGCCCTTAACGAAAAGCAGGCCATACCACGTATGGTGAGAGCCGATCGGCATGAATTCAACTAGGTGAGAGCCAGGTTCGACTGCTCCATGCCCAAAAAACGGGGCTTCATTCTCCCAGCGACGATAGGCCATTCTGCCGAGCGCCGCGCGAACGCGCGAACTATCAGCCCGGGCGCCGATGAATGCTTGCGTCGCGTCGTCGATGAGATCCTTAATTTGCGTAAGCAGAAGTGTCGCAATCGTTGCGAGCACTGCAGCGATGGCAGCCGGCCAAGCCCGCAATAAATTTGACAGCAGCGGTAGGCCGATCAGCAGCACGGGAATTGCTATTAGTGACAAGCGCGATTGCGACATTGCGCATACTACGATCGCGGCGGAAATACCGATGACACGCCAGCGACGGTCGTTATCGAATAGCCCGCAAACAAGGCCGATGTGAGCACAAAAAGCTGCGGCCGGTCCCCAAGGCGCGAAGTAGCGTAGCCTGAATCCGACAAAACTTGGATCCCAAGTGTGGGAACCAACTTCGAAGAAGGGCGGGGTGGCGCCGCCAAGGTACTGCAGTGGAGAGGTGTACAAGACGGAAGGGGCGCCAGACAGGGCGACTGCGATTAGGATCGGTGTCATCACCAGTGTCTGAGCGGCGAGAATGTTTGTGGCACGAAATATGATGGACGGCTTTATTCGTAGGTCGGCACCTGCAAAAATGAAAGCCGCCATCAAGCCCCACCCCTTAACCCAACCAAAGAATGATTTGGTGATCAGGGCGAAATCCAAATCGAAGTTCAGGTGTCCCAAAACGAGAGCAATGACCATGCTTGCCATACCAAGCATCCATACGATAACACCCCATGGGATCAGCGATGGTTGGTGTCCGGAGTCGTCGAGGATACCGGTTCTGCGGCCAAGCGCGATGATCACCAGTAGCCAACCGAGCAAAGGGTAGGCGTGATAGAGCCCCCCGATAAGCCATAGGCCCCAGGTGCTGACGATTGCCCAAAAGACTAGTTGTTCTTCCGTCGAATCGAGCGATTTGCGAATTGGAGCCATGCGAGTAACCAAGCGAGGCAAGCGAACAGAGTGCCGCTGACGCCGCCGAGTGCCGCATAGAGCGGACGCGGTTGTGCGGCGGCGGCGGCGATATCAGGCGGCGCAACGATCTGGACGATCGGATAGCTGCCGTAGATGTCCGATTTAGAGCTATCGAGACGAGCCATGGCGGTACTGAGGACAGCGTCTGCGACGAGTTGATCCTTCTTCAGATCCTCAAGGCGAGCCGCAGCGGCGCTTAATCTGCTTACTTCGAGTTCGAGGCGGTTCTTGTCGGCATTGATCGAAACGAGCTCGCGACGTTTGCCCTCCAGGGCTGCATCGTTGCGCACCAAAGTCAAATACAGCTCAGCCCGCGGGCTGCCATTGCTTGCAGTGATCAAGGATTCCGGATCGATACTTTGATCTGCGCCGGGCAATAGATGATTAATCATTTGGACTAAGCGCCCACGTGCCGCGTTATAACGACTCCCTGTCGCCATCAGCTGCGGATGTCGCGGACCAAAGCGCTCGGTATCGGTATTGTAGGCGGTGGCGGCATCGACATACTCGGCGAGGACTTTGAGGAGTGCCGGGTCTGACGCCAGCTTCAAAGCCTGGCTGGCCGCAGTGGCGGTAATGCCGACTTTGTCGGTTAAGCGCGCCAGTTCGTCAGTAAGTTTGTCGAGGTCGCTGGAAACTTCCATTGACCGTCGCCTTAACGAGGTAAGATATGACACCATTTCAGCAAATTGAGTGGTGGAAACTAAACCGGTTTCGGTCTGTGCACGAATTGTATTTTCGCGCGCAAGGCGCACTTGGTGTTGGTAGGCGGCCAAATTCTTGCGCACTGCGCCCGCACGCTTTTCGAGTTCATCCGTTCGCAGATTGTCCAATTCGGCATTGAACGCCGTCATCAAGGCATCGCTGCGACGTTTGGCGTCTTCGGGTGAATTGGCGGTCATCTCGAAGAGCATCAAAGCTGTTTCGTCAACAAGTTTGACCCGCGGTTTGCCGAACTTACCCAATTCCAGGTTCAGCAATCCCGCAGCGGCGGCGCGCACCCGCTCACCTTCGGCAATCTCCTTGTAGACAACTTTCGGAGAAAGTGCGGAACTCGAGAACGGCGAGTTGGGTGTCGAGCTCGATTGACCGATACTTTCGAGCGAGAGGCTCACGCTGCTCGCAGCGCTGGGCAGATTGAGTACCCAGCGACTAACGTAAGTGCGCGGAGTAAGCGCAAGATAAGTGACTACGAACGCCCAAACGCAAGTGACCGAAAGTGCGGCACCACGTATGTACGGCCAAGCCAAGTCCAGGCGACGACGTCCAAACAGCGTTGAATGCGGTTTGGACATCGCTGTTGTCTGGTCCGGCCCTATTTCGGCGGTGCCTGCCATGCGATCTTATGCAACTCGCTGAGTAAAAACGATAACTTCAGCTTCATAAGCGCAGATTACCGTTTCTCATTGGTTACGGGTTGCGTCAAAATCTGAGATTTAAGCGGGCGAGGCCCTAATAGCTGGCCAATCGCTCTTAGTGGGTGTGATGTTGGTGGAGCAACTGGGAGGTATCGTTTGCGCCAATGAAGGGGCGGTTGCTTGTGCCCAGCGTGCCAAGCAGTGTTTTCCAGTGGCCAGCGCTGATCGCGGTATGTGTGCTGGCCGACATGTGGGCTGCCTGACACATCTCAGACCACGGACCTAGTCTGCGCGACACCGCCATCTGACGAATTGCACCTGCAAGAACCTCCGCATTGCCGACCGGGACAACTAGTCCGTTCAATTCGTCAACTTGTTCGGGCAACCCATCTACGTCAGTTACAATTATTGGCCGCCCAGCAAGTCGTGCTTCGTATGCGACTTGACCAAATGGCTCGAAGCGAGATGGTACTGCGATCGCGTCTACTGTGCTCAAAAAATCAGACAGGTTGTCGATTTTGGCACCTACATTCACATTGGAGAGCGGCTCAGCTTGGGCCGTCAGGGCCTTCGTGTCCGGCCCAAAACCTCGCAAAGTCAATGTTGCAATAGCAGGATCGATCAAACTCATGGCCGCCAAAAGCGTCGAGAAATCCTTTTGTGCACAATACCGACCGTAAGCACCGAGGGAGAGCGGCCCATATTTGGGCGCAGGTTGCTGCAAGGCTGCTAATTCTGTGCAATCCGTGAACGGATATATTACGGATAACTTATCCGCCGGCAGGAGGTGCGCCGCGCGCATCCACCGAGCCTGACCGTAGGAAACAGACACCACGCGATCGACCAGTCGATACGAAGATCTGAGCATCATACGAAAGCGGTGCGGCGCTGGGACAGCCAGCCGCTCAAATGCAGCCGAATAGCTATGTTCAACGAGAACGATGGGTCGGGTGCCGAAGCGGGCCCTCAAGGCAAGCAGGAACGGTAGTTTTGACCAGCTCATTGTAAAGTGGACAATGACGACGTCAGCGTCGATCCGAGGTGGGAGTGTCGCTAGCGGTTTTACGCTGATCCGGGATTGGCGCACCTTTTCGCCAAGCTCCCCTGTTAGAGCATCGAGAAAGCGTGTGACGCCGCCGACGGCGCTGTCGTCTACGAGATGGGCTACCGATATCATGCGGAAATTCCAGTCGTTCGAAGTAGTCCAGACCCTTTGTCTGCGGTAACGATCCATTGACGGGCCATCAAGGAGAACAAAAGTTGAGACAGGCCACTGGCAAATGAAAATGCCACTACGGCAGAAGGGAGATCTATACATAAGCCAAGCGCGAGGCCAGCTAGGCTAAAGAAGGCTATCAGTAGGCTTCCTTTAAGTTCAATGCCGGTAGAACCTACAGCGCGCAGTGCCTGGGCGCTTGCGTCGGAAAAAAGCTTCGTTGCGGCGGACGCACTCATTATAGCGACTAGCCAGGCACTGGAGTTCCATTTCGCGCCGAATAGTAGCGGCACATAGATCGGTGCCAAGGCTGCCTGCAGTAATACCAGTGCTGAAATTGGAAGTGCTTTGTGAACCAGGCTGCGATCAAGACGCTGCAGTAGTTCACCAGGCGATTTGGCCGACAAGGCAAAATATGGATAAAGTGTGTTGGATAGCGCACTTGTTAGGGACAGGGTCAATCCGATCCCTGCATTGAAGACAAAATAATAAATTCCGAGCGCTTCGACTCCCAATGTGGCGCCGACCATTATTTTGTCGAGTTGAAGACGCGCAGCGGTAATGATTTCCGAGCCGATCACAGGGAGGGAGAACTGCAGCAATTGAAAAAAGGGTTCCGGGGCGGCATTTGTACAGGCACGCCACGGGTGCGCGCGACGTATGCCGATCATCCAAATTGGACAGGTCAACAATTTCGGAAGGACGATCGACCAAGCCCCTAAACCCAATAGCGCCAAAGCTATCGTGAGGACATTATCGGCGACTGCTTGAATGGTGGCAATCTTGGCGATCGTGGCGTGGTTGCTGCAACGCTGAACAAGGTAAGTCTGAATCAACGCCACAGGCATCATAAGATAGACACCCGACAATACAGCAATCATCGGGAAGAGTTCTGGATGGCCGGTAACTGACGCAATGGCGGCGCCTGCAACAGTCTGAACAATCGTCAGCGACGCACAAATTATCCACATGAGACGCCATGCTGTTATGCAGGTACCCGCCATCGTCGCGTCGGACGAACGAATAACGGCTTGACCGATACCTGCGTTGGCAATCGAGCGGATCAGCTCGAAACATGTGATCGCTGAGGCTGCAATGCCCAGATCGACAGGCAGTAAAAGGCGAGCTATCAAAACCGTCGTCACAAGCCGCGTGGCTCGTTGCGCGATTTCGCTCATGCCGTAATAGGCAATGTAGCGCCAAAGTCCGTCAGTTTTCGCTGCATCGCTAGATGCAGGATGTGAGGTTAGCATTTTTCTGGATTCTCAAGCGGCACTGCGCGAGGCAGTGCGTCCCGGGGCGATGACAAAGCTCATCAGAAGGTCGCCAAAAGAAGTTGGAATTGCTGTTCGCGCCAATGCAGCACCATAAGTCACTGCTGTGCGCACAGGTTCATGCGTCGCGAGATCAGCGGAGCATGCGAACGCGGCGTGCATGAGGTTTAGCGCGGAAACTCCATCACCGCTTTTGACGGCGCGGCGAGCGAGATAACGCAACTGGAATGCTTCGGCAAGATCGCCGTGCTTCCTTTCCAGTGCTGGCGCGTAGCAGGCGACTTTGGTTCGGAACCGGCGCCATGTTGCCAGCTGTTTCACCGTATTTGCTGACAGCCCAGTGTTGCTTATGCGGTAGTCCGTAAGGAAAAATGGAACTAACGCCAAGCGCCACGTGGTGGTGGCAACTATTCGCGTCCAGCATTCAATATCTTCGGATTGACGGAAAGCTTCGTCAAACCAGCATGTGCGCCCTAGGCGCACGTCCCAAAACGAAACCTGATCCAGCGCCGCTCGGCGTAGAACAGGTGCTGAACCATTGCCCACAGGATTGCGGCTAAAGACATCAGCAGCACGGGCCGTAGCGCGTGACGGCCACTGAGTTAGGCCAAGGTTTTCTCCGTCATCGCCGATCAGGCGTGAGGCAGAATAGCTTAGGCCTACGTCGGGACGCGCGTCCAGCAACGCCACGTGACGTGCGAGTTTTTCAGGATGCCAGCGATCGTCTGCATCCAGGAAGGCAATGTATGTGCCACGAGCCTCGCGAATACCGGTATTTCTCGCACCTGCCAGTCCCCGATTGACCTGCGAAATTACGCGGATCCGGGCGTCACCAAAGCCGCGCGCAAGGTCCGGTCCGTTATCGGTGCTACCATCGTCGACAACCAGGACTTCAAAATCGAGGAACGTTTGCCCGCTCACGGATCGCAGAGCCTCCGCAATATATCTCCCCGTTTGGAAAAGTGGGATTACGATCGTAACTCTTGGTTCAGTCATTTCACAAACCTTGCGGCTACGCGTTAACGGCGTGCTGTCTCGCGTAATGAAGCATGTTGGTCGTCAACGTGGGAGGTAGGAAGCAAGCCGCCAATGTAGGCAAGGTGGCCAACGGTTCGGCGAGAAGCATTATTGGCCGCGTTCGGATGCCTGAAAACATGTAACTGCGTGCGACGGACCGAGGCAACCCGATAGCGATGGAACGGCGAGCCAAGTAACGGTGCATGTTCGCGGTCGCAGACCGCGCATTACGTTCGACCAGCTTCGGCGCGAGCTTGCGGGCCTCCTGCATCATGATCTCAAAACCATGAAACATTCCGGCGAGATCCGATGCGAGTCCTCCTGGGCTTGTGCGGTAGTCGACGAGAAGTGCGGGATCACCGGACATGACCCAACCCGATAGCGCAACTCGGAATAACCATTCCTGATCTTCGTTGTGCCGCATCCTAGTCTTGAATAAACCGACGTCTTTGAAGACCTCGCGCTTGACAACAAGAGTGGAGCAGGTGGTGGTTGGATTGCCCAAAAGCATGTCGAGCGGCGTTAATTTTTCGAGTTTCGGCATGGAGCGACCGATGACTTTTCCGTTCGTGTCGATGAACCGGGCCGGTGAGTAGGATAGTCCGAGGCGCGGATCATTCTGAAGTCGCCTGAGGTGCGCTTCTAGATGTGTTGCTGCCCAAAGATCGTCGGAATCAAGAAATGCAATGATGCGAGAGCTTGCGGCGGCGATTCCGGTATTTCGTGCAGCGGAAACGCCGGCATTGCTCTGCTTGATAACTAAGATGCGTGGGTCGATTTTTGCAATCGCCGCGATCGTCTCGGCTCCAGCATCACGGGACCCGTCATCCACGACGATAATCTCGATGTCCTTTACGGTCTGGCGACGCGCACTATCAATGGTCGCGGCGATGGTCCGCAGGGCGTTGTAACAAGGAATGACGACTGAACAGGCCGGTAAGCATGGGGTTCGGCGAGACGCTTGCGTCAAGGGTGTGTCTCCGGTGAGCATCGTTGGACGACACACGTTAACACCCGTTTTGCAAAATATTGGTGAATATATTTGAACTTCGAAATTATATTGATTAATTTATTCTTAAATTCGATGTTATCGTCGCATTTTTATCTTTTGTTCCAACTTGGTTGTTTTCGGGTAACTTTGTTCCTAAACCTGAATTTAATTGAAGTTGCGCACATTGGTTGGAGGATAGGCGACGGGCGCCGTCGGTGGACCGAGTGTGTTTATGTCGGTGATGAGTGGAATGAGTGCGGAACGCTTGCTAGTTCCGGCCGAACGATCCAAATTGCTCTGGAAAAGTGCGATCAGCAAACAGAGCGCGAAGATCAGCTTATTTGGCTTGACGATAGAGAACACGACTGTAGCTCTTGCAAGTGGGGCATGGATCTCCGCAGCGCGGGAGAAACGCAGACTGCGGGTGGTTTTTGCCAACGCGCACGTGGTTACCACGATGTCGGCGCTGCCAGACTATTACGCGATAGTCGCATCAGCCGATAGGGTTTACGCCGATGGTAGTGGGCTCGCGGTCGCGGCGTCGCTTGCCGGTGAGCCTTTAATCGACAACGTGAACGGGACCGATATTTTTCCAAGGCTTGCAGCAGATGCGACAACGGCCGGGGTGGGCATTTTTTTGCTCGGCGGACGTCCTGGAATCGCCGAAGCGGCGCGGCACCGAATGGTCGGGTTTGGCTTAGGCAACTCGATTGTCGGCACGCACCATGGATACTTTGAAAGTAGTACCGAAGAAGATGCTGCTGTTGCGGCAGCAAATGCCAGCGGGGCCGCGATCGTACTTGTTGCGATGGGGGTGCCGCGACAGGACGAATGGGTTGCGCGGCATGCTCACAGACTAGAAGCTAGCGTGGTAGTCGGCGTCGGGGGATTGTTCGATTTTTTTGCCGGGGCGATCGATCGCGCGCCACATGCGATGCGCAGGGTTGGCTGCGAATGGGTGTGGCGGTTGGCACTTGAGCCTCGGCGAATGGCATATCGCTATTTGGTCGGCAATTTGCAATTCTTGGCGCTGGCGATCGTTGAGGCCGTTCGCATTCGCTTAAAGAAGTTCCGCTCGGAGCGTTTGCGGCCGGTGTTGGATGACGTCAGATAGTCAGCTACGCTCACGCTTGGCGATGAGAGACGCGATTGGACCGTCGAAAGTGATCGATCCGGCTTCTATTTCAAGCGCGCGACTTGCAATGCTGGCGGCAAATACAAGATTTTGCTCCGATAGCAGGATGGCAATACCTTCATGCTTCATGGCGATGATTGCACGACCCATTTGCTCGACAATGATGGGTGCAAGGCCTTCTGACGGTTCGTCGAGTAGCACTGCGCTTGGGTTGCCCATTAAGGTGCGGGCAATGGACAACATTTGTTGTTCCCCGCCTGACATGTTGCCGGCTGTTCGGCCCGACATCTCCGCCAGATTTGGGAAAATATTGTAGAGACGGGACGGGTTCCAGGGTTGGCGATTGCCCCGTGGAGGCAAGCGACCTACTTCCAAATTTTCTGCGACGGTCAGGTCTGTGAATATTCGCCGCTCCTCGGGAACGTAACCGAGACCAAGTTGGGCAATATGGTGTGTCGAGCGAAGTCCGATATCTTCAGACGCGAACCGAAGCGTTTCGGCCTGGCGATCGATCAGCGCCATGATGGCTTTCAGCGTGGTGGATTTTCCGGCGCCATTGTTACCGACCAAGGCCAGAGCCTCTCCAGCTGCCAGCTGAAAGGAGACGTTGAAGAGAGCTTGCGCATGGCCGTAAAAGGCATTCAGGTTACGAATATCCAGAATCGGCTCGCCTTGTTTGCAAGTCATCCGGCGTCTCGCGCGGAGGCCGCCATTGCGGTTTTTGGGATACTGCCAGTGCCAAGATACATCTGTTGAACGAGTAAGTTGGACCTAATTTCCGCTGGTGTACCTTGCGCGATTAATTCGCCGCGTACGAGCAGAAGAATACGAGTTGCGTGACCGAAAACCGCATCCATATCGTGTTCTGTGAATAGGACGCCGACCTCGCGTTCGCGCGCGAGATTTCCGACAAGGCGCATCAATTCGGTTCGCTCATTGCGCGCCATGCCAGCAGTGGGCTCATCCATCAGTAGCAGTTTTGGGGATCCGGCGAGTGCGATGGCGAGCTCAACGCGTTTTACGTCGCCGTAAGCCAAAGTGCCGACCTGTCGGTCGGCGCTGCCAGCCAAGCCCACCGACTGCAAAATCGCTATTGCTTCATCGCGATGTAGGACGTGGGCCGTTTTCCAGAGGTTGAAAGTTTGGCGGGCGTGGCTTTGCAAAGCTATCTGGATGTTTTCGGCTGCGGTCATAGAAACGAATGCTTGAGCAATCTGAAATGTTCGACTGGCGCCGCGCCGCCAGATGGCATGGGAGGCGAGGCCGGTAATATCAAAACCATCGAGTGTAACGGTGCCGCTGTCTGGGGCCAGTTGACCACCGACCATATTGAAAGTCGTGGATTTGCCGGCGCCGTTGGGTCCAATGAGGGCCACGAGTTCGCCGGACGCGACTGTGAATGTAACGTCGTGCGCTGCAATCACGCCCCCGAAGGCTTTGCACAATCGCGACACCGTCAGCAAAGTCATGTGCGCTTGCTCTGCTTGCGGAACCGCTCGGCAATCCGGTTTGCTGCGACGACGAGGCCCTGCGGTGACGCAAGCACAATAGCGATGATCATCAGGCCTAATAATGTGCGCCACATATCCGTCAATGGTAGCGCCGCAATTTTCAAAGTGTGCAGTGTGGCCGCGCCGACCATGGCCCCAACTATTTGTTGAATTCCTCCGATGAGCAACATTGCGAGAAAATCAAC
>JANXWC010000081.1 GCA_025351355.1 Hyphomicrobiaceae bacterium | reverse complement strand
GGACCAGCGATCACGGCATTAATCGATCGGAACAGGTAAGAGACGAAATATCCGGCCGCGAAGGGTAGGATCACACAGACAATCAAACGGGCAGTCGAGCGTGTCTTCGTCTCGACGTGGTCCGACAACGTCTGCCGTTCGCGGACGTCGTCGGTCGTTCGCCGCAAGAACCGAGGTAACTCTTCGGACAACACCGGTGATGGCGGGAGTTGCAAGGAACGTTGGATTGTCATCGGTGTTGGTCTCGCAGAGGAGCTGTCACGTTTTTGCAAAATCATACTCTTAGTCCGCGGACCGTGAGCCCACGGGCATCGAAGGGTGCGTCTGTTTGGAATAGAGGTTGACTGGATCTCAGCGGCGCAGAGCATGCGCTCACGTTTCCGATCGGTGCTCTGATCGCTTGTCGCGGCGCCAGAGCAGTCGGTGGGTGCCATCATCGGTCGCTTCCAGCAGCGACGCGCGGATCGGTGTTATGAAGGCGGGGTCGTCGAGCCACAGACTGAGATAGGACGTGCCGGTGTCTTTGTTGGTTTTGCGCCAGGCGGCTCCGATTTCGGTGTCACCGGCGAAAATGCGAAAATCCGGCATGCCGTCACTGCCCTTGCGATCGTAGGCCAGGATTTTGACCTTGGCGTTGAGGCTCAGAGTGCGGATGGTGCCGACGTAACCGTCGTTTTCAGCTTTGAACATTCCAATCACAGGCATGGTGGCTCTCCTTGGTTTTGGTTTGATGGCACTTAGCGGACGGGATTGCCGGGCTGGCGGTAGGGTTTCAGGATCAGGTCTTTGTGGACGATGACGCGCAGCGGCCAGCCCGGCCGGATGGTGATCGTCGGCTGCACGTTGAGATCGCGTTCGATCAGGCGCTGGCCTGCGCGGTTGGTGGTTTGCCCGGTTGATTCCCGCAGGGCCTTGACGAGATCGCTGTTGGCCGAGTTGAAGGCGAGGCTGTTGCCGACCCCGAGCACGGTCGCCAACGCGATGCCTTTCAAGAATTTCCAAGTGTGCTGGTCGACCTCGTCCGTCAGTCCCGCATAACCGCCTGTGTCGGTGGCAGGCAGGTTGTCGATGACGACCGATGAGCCGTCCGGCAAAATCAGCCGTGCCCAGACGACCAGAGCGCGCTCCTGTCCATAGGCGACGAGGCTGTCGTATTTGCCGATCAACCGTGTGCCCTGCGGGATGAGCAGAAACCGGCCCGTGGCGCTGTCGTAGACATGCTCAGTGACCTGCGCGATGACGAAGCCCGGCAGGTCGGAATTCAGGCCGCTGACAAGACTCGCTGAAATGATCGTGCCGGCCATGAGCTGATAGGGCGATGCCGGCGTCTGCAGGCCGTGCGGATTGTAGATCTCCTTTTCCGGGCCCGATTTCAGAAACGCCAATTTGCGGATCTGATCCGCTGGATCGGATAGGGCGGTGCGATCGGTGCCATCCGAATTTCCATTCAAGGTCTCCGCGCGCGACCCAGTCGGCAGTGCTCTAAGGGGGGATTGCTCCGGTGCCGCGTTGGCCGCCATGACGGCACCCGACTGTTGCGTGCTCCCCATTGCGTCCTGGCGCGACGGGGCCTTCAATTGCAGCCGGAAGAACAGCCCCGACTCACGCGCCTGCGTTTCAAGCCGCGCCAGCCGCGTGCGCTCCGCGGCATCGCGATCAACGACAGGTTCGGTGCCCATCGGCTCCGCTGCCGTTGGGCCGGTCATTGCCGCTGGTGGCGCTTGTTTGCGCCGCCCGACGCCATCGTAGGTCGTCGGCAGATTGTTCAACCCTTCCGGGGTCGCATTGCGGCCGGTGCTGTAGAGTTCGCTCGGTGATACGCTGCCGAACTTCGGTGGCTGCAACGCAACGATCACCAAGCTGGCGAGCACCAACAGGCCCAGGAACGCTGCGCCATACAGCATCTTCTTGCTGATCCGCGCTATCGGCGCAGGTTTGGCGCGCAGCACCAATGTCTCAGGCGCGACTTTGGGCGGCTCTGCGGCGGTGTCAGTGGATTCATTTGAGCCGGGCACTCGCGGGTCGGTCATGGGTTGCCCTCCCGCCAGACCGCGTCAAGCCGGACGATACGCACAATCCGTTGTGGCGCGGTGCCCAGCCGCAGTTCGGCGGCGGCAAACAGCCGGTCAACCACGTACGTCGTGCCGCGCACCCGATAGTTGACCAGCGCCGGCTTGCCGTCCGGTCCAACCACAAACAACGGCGGCGCCTCGCCCTGCGGCAGTCCCGCCGGAAACCGGATGTAGACCTTGGCCCCGTCATCAAAGACCTGCGTCGGCTTCCACGGCGCATCGCCCTCCAGCCGATACCGGAACCGGATGTTCTCGAGGTTCAACCCTTGATCGACCACCGTCGATGCCGCGGTGACTGCATCCGTATTCCGCGCCTTCAGTGCCAGCAAATCCGAAGCCGGGTAATTCCATGAGACCGACGCCATGTACGCCGCATCGCCGGAGCGCAGCTCGACATGATAGGTCCGCCGATCGGTGGTGATCACAAGATTGGTCTGCTGTTCCGCCGCGATCGGTTTGACCATCACGTGCACTTGTGCGGCGCCGCCTTCGCCACTCGTCGTGTCGCCGACCAACCACCGCACCGTGTCGCCCGCCGACACCGCCGTCAGCTTTTCACCGGCCTCCAGCGCAATATCGGTGACCTGATTGGTTGCCGCATAAACCTGATACAGCGCACCTTTGACATAAGGGTACACCTGGATCGCGTTAATATAGCCGTCCTTGACCGGCTCCATCCGTGCCGCCACATTGGCGCTGGTCACGCGTTCCTTCGGCGGCGTCTCATCCTTCGGCTTGGCTTCGCGCTTGCCGAGCAGCTTCAATTGACCCGGCACCGGATACGGCTGCGGCACCTCGACGACTTTCACCGGCGGCGGCGGCTCCGCAACACGCGTCGCCGGCCTGAAGCTTTCGCTGAGCAGTGGAATTTCGGGCACTTTGACGTTGGTGGCGCAGGCGGTGAGACCGGCTGTCAGAATTCCGAGTGCAAGAGCGACCGAGGAGCTGACTGTGTCGCTGCGCGAGCGGGCTGCTGCCCGCGCCCGCTCGGGAGGGACACCCTCCCGAACCCGCCCGTCTTCTGATTGGTTGGCTGGATGGACCAGCGATCTTCCAAATAAAAAGGAGGGGACTTGGGGGAGCCATCCCCCAAGCGGGTTGAAGGGCGGCCGCCCTTCTCGCAACGCGACTATCGCACCAGGCACAAACCAACGTTTCATTTGCTCTCTCCGGTCACGAGGTCGGGCGCCCAATTAAAGGCGTGGATGTAGATGCCGAGTGGATTCTTGCGGATGACGTCGGCTGAGCGCGGCGGGCTCAACACGGTTGAGAACAGCCCAGTCATGGCGCGGCTCTCTTTCGGCGTGCCGTTGTCGAACACGCGTTCGAGCCAGCGGACCTGGAATGAGTTGTCGGACGCGCGGACGACGCTGGTGACTTCGACGGTGACGGAGCGTTGACCGACTTTGCCGAAGGGATCGTTGTCGCGGGCGTAGTCGTTGAGGGTGAGCGCGGCACGGTCGGTGACGACGTCGTAGGCTTTCAGCCAATTGGCGCGCACGACGACGGGATCGATGGATAGCCCGCGCACGTATTCGACAAAGCGGGCGAGATGGAAAGCGATCTGGGCGTCGCCCGGCTGGTATTGTTCTTGCGCGGGGCCGACGGCGCGGACGCCGCCGCGGGTGTCGACCTCGACGACGAAGGGTGCGGCGGCGCCGGAACGTAAGATCCAGACGAGCCCACCGAGCAGGACGAACGACACGCCCATGCAGGCGAATGCCATGAGGCGCCAATTGTGTGCCTGCACGCGCGCGCTACCGATACGGTCGTCCCAGACTTGGGCGGCCTTCTGGTAGGGCGTGATCGGTGGCGGGGTGGTGCCGTAGCGCAGCGAGGATCGTTTGAAGACCATGAAACGTGTTCCTCAACTCTTGTCTTTGAGATCGGGACCGACGCCGCCTGCGGGCCGGTCGCCCTCGCGGAGCGTCTGTGCGGCCATCAAACTGGCGTCGCGCAGTTTTTGGCGGCGAGCCAAGGCTGTGGCCCACGGCGGCGAGGATGGCGGCGGCGGAGCATTCGGCGGTGATGTGCCGGAACCGCTGCCACCTCCGCCTTGTGGTGGCTCCGTGGCACGTACTCCAGCCGCCTGACCTTGCCGGAACGCATCGCGGACGGGGTTGGTAACCGCGCCGACAGCACGGGCCGCCGGTTGAGCCATTGTCGCGCGCATCACGCCAGCAGCACCGCCACCTGACGCGGCAGCAGTGACCGTGCCAGCAAGCCCGGCGGCGGATCGAACGGCGCCACCGGCGGCACGGCCTGCCAAACGGGCACCGGCGGTGGCCAACAGTCCACCCGCGACACCAGTGGCGGCGATACCCGCCGTTGCGCCGACGGCGGCGCCGGCGCCGAGCTGCGGCGCACCCGAGATCAGCCCTGCGGCGATGGCTGGTATAAAGATGGCGAGGCCGAAGATGGCGATGGCGGCGAGGATGACCGAGGCAGCGTGCTTCAAGGTGATCGCGGCGCCGGTCGGCGGGATGATCGTGCCAAAGATCGTCGAGCCGATGCCGACGACAATGGTCAACACCATTAACTTGATGCCGGAACTCATCACGTTGCCGAGCACGCGTTCGGCGAGAAACGCGGTTTTACCGAACAACGCAAACGGCACCAGCACGAAGCCGGCGAGCGCTGTCAGTTTGAATTCGAGAATGGCGATGAACAGCTGCACGGCGAGAACGAAGAACGCCAGCAGCACGATCAGCCAGGCGATCATCAACACGACGATGGTGACGAAGTTCTCAAAGAAGGTAGTGAACCCGATCAGCTCGCCGGCTTTATCCAACATCGGACGCGACGCGTTGAATCCGGCCTCGGCGACAAACCCCGGTCGCATCAGATCAGCAGCAGTCAGTGTTGTCGCCGATGCCTTCAAGCCCAATCCCGCGAATGATCGAAAGATCACGTCGGCAAGGGTTTTGAAGTTATTCAGCAGGAGCGCAAAGAACCCGACGTACAGCACCTTGCGGATCAGCTGCGCCGGGATATTGTCTTCGCCACGCAGCGCCCAGAACAAGCCTGCGAGGACGATATCCAGCGCGACAAGAATGCCGACGAGAAACGCAACGTCGTTGCCCAACAGACCAAACCCGCTGTCGATGTAGCGCGAGAAGGTCTCGGTAAATCGGTCGATGATATTGAGATCGTCCATGGGCAAGGCTCCGCCTTCGGCGCCGGACGGGCGTGGATGTGATGTGGGTCAGATCTGTGAGATCAGGTCTGGGCTATCGCTGTCGGTTGAAATCGCGTCGCTTCGCGAACGGGCCGCGGGCCCGTACCCGCTCGGGGGACGTCTCCCCCGAACCCCCTCCGTTTTGTAGTCTAAAAGGGCGGGTGGTCTGGCGGGTGTCCCGCCAGCGGGGTTGCGGGGCTGGCCCCGCTCGTGAAGCGAAATGACGCCGGGCGGATTTAGCGTGGGGTATAGGCACGGCCATCTCCCATGAACGATTTGAACTGCTGACGGGCTTCTTGTTGGGCGGCGGCACCGCGCGACCGGTCGGTGGTTTCGGCGCGGGACTGGGCGGCCAACAGGGTCTGCAATTGCAGGGACTGTTTGACGTGCAGTGCTGCAAGTTCGTTGCCGGCTTGGGCGGCCTGCAGTGCGCCCGCCGAACCCTCGGAGCGCGAGAGGATGTCCGTCAGCAGGCGTTGATCGGTGGCGGTGTTCTCGGCGACCTGGCCTTGGAGAAGGGCAGAGCGCTTGTAGCTCGCCTGCGTCTCCTGCCAACGGGCCAGCGCCTGGCGGGTGACGTCATCGCCGGTGAGGCCATTGGCGAGCGTCTTGGGGAATAATCTGTCGAAGGCCGTATCGGTCTCCTGGACCTTAAGGGCGATCGCGTCGCCCGATGTGACTTGGCGCTGGAGATCGGCGAGGACTTGCGACAATTGCGGCGAGATCGATCCTTGCAGGGACTGCAGGTTGCGATCCATGCGCAGCAGCATGAGAGCCTCGTTCTGTAATTGGCGCACTTGATTGTTAACGGTGTCGAGCGCGCGCAACGCCGACAACAAGTTCTGTTCGTAGTTGGCCGGATCGAACACGATGATCGCGACAGCCGGGCTCGGCAGTGTAGTGGCAGCGGCGGCACACAACGCCAGCGCTGAAACAGTGAGTTTGAGAGTGAGGTTCATGGGCGGTGTCCCTTGCGGTTGGGAGCGGAAGCGCGAGGTTTAAGTGCTGAGGTGATGAGTGGTGCTCCGCCGGGCAAACCCTGCAACGGCAAGTGTCCGTTGAGCCTGAGGGCTGCTGGATTGGATTGAAGTGATATCGGCGCGATGGGAGTAGGCGTTTCCCCAGCGGTGGTTCCCGTGGTGGCGGACTTGGCTGCCGCTGCCTCGGGCAACAGTGGCGCGGATGCTGCGGGCGCCGCTGGCGCGATGAGATCGGCCGCCCATGGCAGGCCTTTGGCGCGCAGAAAGGCCGGCGCAAATCCTGCCGGGTTCGTTTCCGCCGCGATGCGATCGATCAAGCGCTGATCGTCGGGTGAGCCGGCGCCTGCCAAGGCCAGCGCGACCGGACCGAGCCCCAGTTCGAACAGGCGGTTGCCGCGCGCTGTCTGGGCGTAGTAATCGCATTTCGGCGTCGCGACCGCGAGGATCTCGATCTGCCGGTCATTGAGCCCGAAGCGGTGGTAGACGGCGCGGGCCTGCGGTTCCTGGGCGCGGTCGTTGGGCAGGAAGATGCGCGTCGGGCAGCTTTCAATGAGAGCCGAGGCAATGGACGAGCCTTCGATGTCGGCCAGCGATTGGGTGGCAAAAACGACGGCGACGTTTTTCTTGCGCAGAGTTTTGAGCCACTCCCGGATCTTGGCCGAGAACAGCGGATCGTCGAGAAACACCCAGGCTTCGTCGAGAACCAGCAATGTGGGCCGCGTTCCTTGTCCCGTCGGGGACGGGTTGGCGAAACGCGATTCCAGGCGGTGGAACAGATGCGTCAAGACCGGCAGCACCAGCCGCTTGGTCTGCATCAGGCCGTCCATCTCAAAATGCAGCACGTCGGCGAGGTCGAGGTTTTCGCTGGCGCCGTCGAGCAGGCGGCCATAAGGACCATCCAGTGTGTAGGGCGTGAGTGCGGCCATCAACGTGTTCGATTGAACCAACACCGCCAAGCCCGTCAGCGTACGCTCGGCGGGTGGCGCGGTGGCAAGACTTTGTAGCGCCGTCCAGACCGCGTCCTTGATGGCGGGCGTGACGGTCAGGTTCTCCGTCGTCAGCAGACCCAGCACCCAGTCAAGCGCCACGGCGATTTCTTCGGGTCGATCGATCATTGCCAACGGCTGCAAGGCGACGTCGCCGTCCAACGCCAGATCGATGGCGCGCCCGCCCATGGCCAGAACAGCGGCCCGCGTCGAACGACCCTTGTCGAAGATGACGACCTGCGCGCCGATAAACCGGCGGAACTGGAGAGCGAGCAGTGCCAGCAGCACGGACTTGCCTGCGCCGGTGGGGCCGACGACGAGCGTGTGCCCGACGTCGCCGACATGCAGGTCGAGCCGGAACGGTGTCGATCCGCGCGTCTCGGTGATCATCAGCGGAGGCGCTGCCAAGTGTACATTGCCTTCAGGACCCGCCCAGACGGCGGAGACCGGCATCATGTGCGCGAGATTGAGGGTGTGCACGATCGGCTGCCGCACGTTGGCATAGGGGTTGCCAGGTAACGACCCAAGCCAAGCTTCGACGGCATTGAGCGTCTCGCGGATGGTAGTAAACCCGCGCCCGTTGATGATGCGCTCGACGGCCAGCAGTTTGTCGGTGGCCCGTTGCAAGCTGCTGTCCGAGACCACGATCGCCGTCGTCAGGTACCCGAACGCCACATCATCGGCGCCGAGCTCCTGCAAGGCTTCATCGGCGTCCGTCGCTTTGTTGTCAGCGTCGGTGTCCACGAGCGCGGTTTCCCGGTTGAACATCACTTCGCGCAGGATGGCGGCAACCGATTTGCGTTTGGAAAACCACTGGCGGCGCAGTTTAGTCAGATGCTTGGTCGCATCTTCCTTGCCGAGTGGAATCCAGCGCGTCACCCAACGATAGGAAAAGTTAAGATCGTTCAGCGCGTCAAGCGCGCCGGGGGTCGTAGTGTTCGGGAAGCCGAGCACGGTCAGCAGCCGCAGGTGCTTGTCGCCGAGCTTGGGCTCGATGCCGCCGGTCAACGGCGTGTCGCACAGCACGGCATCGAGATGGCTCGGCGTCTCGGGTGCAGCAACCAGGTGCGACCGCGTTGAGATGGTCCCGTGCAGATAGGTGAGTGTTTCGGCGTCTGTGAGGACCTGCACGTCGGGCAGAATGGTGGTGAGCAGTTCAAACGCACGATCGGTCTCGGTCAAGAACGCGTCGAGGTGAACATGTGGGTCGACGGCCCCCGCATCTCCCTCGGGGCGCTCGAAGAAGATCCGTTCGGTACGGCTCGCGGCATCCGCTGGCGGCAAGAACAAGAACGTCACGTACGCGCGGCTTTCGTGGTGCGCGCCTTCATTCTGGAACTGCGCGCGGCGCTCCTGATCGACCAGCCACGACGCCGCGTCGGCAAATCGTCCTCCGGGATAAGCCAGCGCCGGAATGCGCTCGGCCTCAAAGAACAACGCCCAGCCGGAGCCGAAGCGCTTGAGCACATTGTTCAAGCGTGCGGTGACCGACACCAGACCGGCGTCGGTCGCACTATCGAGGTCGGGCCCGCGATAGCGGAACGTCCTCTGAAAGCTGCCGTCCTTATTCAGCACGACGCCGGGCGCCACCAGACAGGCCCACGGCAAATAGTCGGACAAACTGGCAGACTTTTTGCGATATTCGGCAAGGTTCAACATGCGAGCGCTCCTTTGTGACGGGCATGGCGGGACAACACGATGAGAAAGGCGGGATCGGCCCGGGTCACCCACACGGCGACGGCGTGACCGGCGATCCAGATGATCAATCCGGCCAGCCACAGCCTCAGGCCAAGCCCGATGGAGGCCGCCAGTGTGCCGTTCAGAATCGCAAAGCTACGCGGGGCGCCGGCGATCAGGATCGCTTCGGTCAGCGAACGGTGCAGCGGCACCTGAAAGCCGGGGGTGTCATGGGGATTATGCAGCATTGAGTTTTTCCTTCAGTCGATCAGGGCGCCACCGGCGAACGAAAAAAACGACAGGAAGAACGACGTCGCCGCGAACGCGATCGACAACCCGAACACCACCTGCACCAGTTTACGAAACCCACCCGACACGTCACCGAACGCCAGGCTCAGACCCGTCACGATGATGATGATCACCGCCGACACCTTCGCCACCGGTCCCTCGATCGACTCCAAAATCCGTTGCAACGGCGACTCCCAAGGCATGCCCGAACCGGCGGCATGAGCCGGGAGGCAGCTCGCAAGGATCGCGATGGATAGAGCGATGAGGAGTGCTGCGATGGTCAGCGCGATGCGGATCAGGTATCGCTCAGCAAATGGGCTGCCGCCCTCCTTGCGCGAAGGCGCGAAACAGACTGTGCCCGCTTGGGGATTGGCATCCCCAAGCCCCTTCCCTTTTTGGACATTTAAAGTGCGGGCGGGTCCGGGAGGGCGTCCCTCCCGGCCGGGTGCGGGCCGGAGCCCGCTCGCGCAGCGATCATCGGTGGCAGCACGCTCGCTCACAACGCATCTCCCGATAACGGGACGGCGTGCAGGATGGGTTTGCCAACGGGCCTCAGAACGTAATCGCCATTGTCATCGAGACCGTTGAGTTCGAGGATGGCGGCGACGCGGCGGTGTTGCCCGCGCCCCTCGATGAACACGATCAGTTCGATGGCGAGCGAGAGCAGATCGCGCGGCACGGTGATGACGGCTTCCTGGATCAACTGTTCGAGGCGATAGAGCGCCATGATTGGAGAGTTGGCGTGCACCGTGGTGATGCCGCCGGGGTGGCCGGTATTCCAGGCCTTGAGCATGTCGAGCGCTTCGGGGCCGCGCACTTCGCCGACGATAATGCGGTCGGGCCGCAGCCGCAGCGTCGAGCGCACGAGATCGGCGAGCGAAGCGACGCCGGGCTTGGTGCGCAGTGAGACACAGTCAGGAGCCGCGCATTGCAGTTCGCGCGTGTCTTCGAGGATCACCACCCGATCGCCGAGGTCGGCGATCTCGGCGAGCAATGCGTTGACCAGGGTGGATTTGCCCGAGGAGGTGCCGCCGACCACGACGATGTTGCGGCGCGCTTTGACCGCAAAGGCGAGTTCGCTCGCCTGCGATGCGGTCATGATGGAGGTTGCCACGTAGTCGGCCAGCCGGAACAGCACGTCGGCGGGTTTGCGGATGGCAAAACAGGGCGCGGCGGCCACTGGCGGCATCAGGCCTTCGAAGCGCTCGCCGCTCTCGGGCAATTCGGCTGAGACGATGGGGGCGTTGTCGTGCACCTCGCGGCGGACGTGGGCGGCGACCAGCCGGATAATCCGTTCGGCCTCGGCCGCGCCGATGCGCTCGCCGGTGTCGACGCGGCCCTCGGGGACGCGATCGATCCATAGTTTGCCGTCGGGGTTGACCATCACTTCGACAACGGCGGGATCGGCGAGGGCGGCGGCAATCGTGGGTCCGAACGCGGTGTGCAGCATTTGCAGGCGACGACCTTGGGCTTCAAGCGCTCCGGTCATGGTGATTTCTGGCATGGGGTTACTCCTCCGGGTGGGGTGTGGACGCGAGACCATTAGTGGTCTGTCGATCCGGAAATGGGTGGATGACGGCGCCTTCGGCGCTTACTTGGCTCGCTGGTTGTGGTGCGCGCCGCGGCGCAAGCGCCTCATCCATGCCGGCACCCAGCAGATCAGGATTGGTGGCGACGATGCTTTCGAGCACTTCGGAGACGAGCCGTTGATCGGTGGCCAGCCGGCGTCCGACTTGCACGACGAAGGTCTCGAAGCGGCTCTGGCCGAGGGTGCGGGCGGCCTCCTGGTCGTCTTTACTGACCGGTGGCGTCACCATCAGATAGTAGCGCACGAACAACGACAGGGTCTCGGTGGCGATGGCCACGTCGCGTTCGATCACGGAGAGGCCCTTGCTTAGGCCGTCCATGCGCCGCAGCAAAGCTTCGTCCTGCCGCTTGGCGCGGTCGGGATCGAGTTGTCGGTCGAGCGCCTTTTCGACCAAGGCTGACTTGGCGCCATTGACGCGGGCTACGGCGTTGAATCTGTCTGCAACAGATCGCGACAGATAGATGGTGAACTTGCGCTTTCTCAAAAGAGCCTCCCTTGCAACGGATTGGGCACCAGTGCTCTTGATTTGCGTTTGAGCGGCGGTCGACGATCGACCAGGAGGTCGGAGTCGCCCTTTGGCGGCACGATCTCGGTCGGCGGCGATGGAAGGACTGGTGGCGCATGACCGCGGCCCGCTTCCGCCGTTTCGAACGCGCGCTGTAACATCGGATGCACGGCGCGCGTGGTGTGACCCCAGCCGGTGTCTCCTATCGCACTGTTCGCCCGCCGGATCGCGCCACAGGTGCGCACCGGCAGTTTGCAGCGGTCGAGGAAATTCTGATCTTCGAAATAACGCAGTTTCTTGGCTCGGATCGGCGGCGAACCCGATACCAGCACAATGGCGTCGTCAGCAGGCAATTGCATCACCTCCCCCGGCGTCAACAG
>JANXWC010000075.1 GCA_025351355.1 Hyphomicrobiaceae bacterium | reverse complement strand
GCCTTGCGCGGGCTGATTATTTGGTGGTTCATTCGCGCATGTGGCAATTATGCGCCGGGGCGGTCTGCCGCTCAATCCCCCGCACAAATTGCGGAAAATGGCTTCCGCTCGCTCGCAGTAAATAGGGGACAGTCTGCCCCCATTTTGCCCCATTCGTCGCGAATACCGCGTCGGCAGGGTCGAACATGTCTGTCCGCCCCGGCGCGACAACAACACGCCGCGAATTAGCGAGCGTGCTGTTATCGGTGATGCGTCACGTCCGCTACTGCGGCGCTACTGTCGTCAAGGATTCGGTTTTCAGCAAGCGGCGATTGTTGTACGTGTACGACCAGGCTGAAGATCCGGGCGCATTGCTAGTTCCCACCGAGATATCCTTCAATAGCCCATCGTTGTGGTAGGTGCGGGCGATGGCCGGGCTGCCATCACCAAATGACGTATTAAGCAGGCGATTGCGGGCATCGAACAAGAAGCTAGTCTTTTGCGCCCCCAAAACACTCGCCTGGTCGCACGACGACGTGCCCGTGAAACTCAATCCAGTCGCGCGCCAGCTGACGTTGTTGGCCAAATCATAAGCCTGAATTGTCGCGCCCACTTCCGGTTCCACGGTCTTACAGAGCCGCTCATTCGCGTCGTACACGTACGAGCGTGTCACCGACACGGTAAAGCCGCCGTCGCTGCCGCCACGCGTGATGCTGGCCGGTTTGCCGAACAGGTCGCGGTTGATCGAAACGCTGACACCCTGCGGCGCGGCGATGGCCACCGGCGAATCCTCGCGAGGTTCGTCGAAGGCCTGGAACGTAGTGGTACTAATATTGCCGCGCGGATCAGTGGTCGTCTTTTTCGGGCCGAGGTCCGATGCTGCATACGCCGGAAATCCGAACGAAGTGGTTAGTGCACCGAGCTCGCTGACAGCCAATTTTTGCGTAGCACGTCCCAGTGTGTCGTAGGCATTGGTGATGCCGACAGGCGCATCGCCAATGTTGAGATTGTTTCGTTGGGGATACGACTCGAAAGTGGTGCGACCGCCGAAATCGTACTTGCGCAGGACCACGCGGCGGGTGTTGGCTTCGTCCGCGCTATCGAACGTGCGGGTCAGCAAAGGACGCCACAACGCATCGTAGTACTGAATTGTCTGCGCGTTGCCTGTGGTCACCGTCTGTCGCCAGTGAATGTCGCCGACATTGCCGCCGAGACCATACTCACCGCTGGTTAGCCGCTCGAAATTGAGGGACGTGGCGTTGTATGTCAGGCCAGCTTCATTTGGCCGGGTGATGAAATTAAGGCGGCCCATCGCGTCATAGCCATAGTTGGTTGTCTGCGCGACCGCATCCGTGACTGATGTAATGAGGCCGATACTGTTGACAACCGCGCTTTCGGTTTTGCCATCGGCGTAGGAAACACCTTGCGCGATACCCAGTTTGTAATTCGAGTATGTCGTCGCCTGGCCCAGCCCGTCGGCCTTGGTCAATAGCGTGCCGTCGGCGTTGTAGGTCATGCTCTGGTCCTTTTTGCCGAAGTGCCACACTTCTTCGAGGTTCGCGGTGGACGCGTTGTAAACGTTTCTCAACACCTCCTTGTTGGTATCGTTGTTGGTGATGGTCTTGACCTGACCCATCACCCACTTGTCGGTATTGTCTGCATACAGCGTGGTGTCGGTGCGCGATTGCAGCACGGTGGTGCCGGCCACGCTGGATTTCGTGACCATGGTCGGCCGCGCCGAGCCATCGAAGCCCGCGCCGCCAGCCGCCGCGATCCATTTGAAGTCGATAGCCTGCTGCGTGATGATGCGCTGGTCTTCCGGAGTGTAATAGGATGCCATGTCGCCGTCACCGCGACCCTGCAGGCTTGTGCCGGCTCGATCAGGATAAGGCGTGGTGGTTGGATCGGGCAGCTTGTCGCGATTGTGCAATTGGGTGGTGCGCAACAACGTGCCATTGCCTTGATAGACCTCGATCTTTTTCAATTGCCCGTCGTTGACATCGAACTGCGTGCCGAAGGTATATTTGGTGTGGTTCTGGTCCGGATCGGTCACCTCGACCACCTTCGTGCCGGGGCAGGCGTTGGCGGCGCAGTAGCCGGGATAGGCAATAGAATCATGGGAATAATCCCTGCCCGCGACCAAGCCCCAATTGCCGTCCGGCCTGGGCTGTGCCGTCCACATACCGGGGCCATAGTCGTAGGTCCACACCAGGTCGGTTGTCAGGCCCGGCCCCGCGATACGCTTGTCGGCAAGCGAATAGCCACTGAATGTGAGGACATAAGTGGTCGTCGCACGGTCGGCAATGGCCGCGTCGCCGATCGGAACACAGCCTGGTGGCACATTGGAACGGCCGTGTTCCGTCGGCGTCACCCTGAACGTACCTTTCGCGCCCGACGGATGGGTCATCGTGCCGATCAAGTACTGCAGCCCGCTAATGCCGATGATTCCGGCGCTGCCCCCGTTGGTCGTAAGGTCGCAGTTACTCAGCGAACTGTACTGAATGTTCCCTGAGCGAAGGCCAGCGAGATTGAATAGCCACTGCGAGCCGTCCTGTTGAGAAATGCTGCTGAGCCCCGAATTGTAGGCACCGGCAACACCGGTGTAGGCGTAATTCCAGGTCCGCGTGCCGTCGCTGACGGAAGTGATTCGCCGCGTGCCGTCCTGCGCCTGGTTCGGGGAATAGCCGAAGGTCAGCGAGCGCGAATCGCTTGCCATGATCGACACGACGCGCCACGGATCGATTGGGTCCGTGTAGTTGTATGTCACAAAATTGCCGAACCGGTCCTCGATCCTGGTAGGCAACAGCACCCCCTCCTGTCGCGGAAGGTTATAGCTGCCACCGCTGGAAGGACCCACTGCATAGGTGGGTTGCGGCGTTTTGGATCCATTACCGTTTCCAGGCGTTGTGCCTGTCGTCGCCGCAAAGCCACCTGATCCGGCGGCATAGGACTTGTTTAGACTCGAATATTCGCGGTAAACCAACTGATTGAAAAAGTATTTGGTACCTTCTGGCGACACGACGAGGAAACCATCGCCGGTATCGTTACTGCCGGCGGCCAGCGGGATGCAACCGGCAACGGCCCAGCCAGATTTAGTGCCGAGCGGCGCGGCCGGTGCCGTAGTACCGGTAGCAAGTCCGGTACCGGTCGGACGAGGATTGGTTGCGTTTATAAGAATCTCCTGGTCGCCCACGCCAGGAACATACAAATTGGTGCCATGCCAGAATTCAGTCGCATCCCAGTTTGCTGCGGTAGAAGTTTTGACCGTCAAGGCCTGCGGTGGCTGCGAATAGAGCTCGCAACGTTTCTTGCGTTGCGTGGTTTGAAAGACAATATCGCCATAGTGAGGGTCATTTGGCAATGCAACAAATTCATTCATCCAGCCCTCCTGCTGGTGATTGCCGTTGTGCGCGAACACACCGTGAATATTCGGAATATCCAGATCCCAATCGTCGAATAGGCCTTTCTGAAATGTTCCGCTTGTGAATCCCTCCCAGTTTGCGCGAAAGCGCCGACCGACGCGCACTTCGAGCGCGTTGTTGCCGGGCAGGCTCACATCGGTCTGCACGAATTCGATGCCACCGGAATAGAGATTCACTTTGTCGCCGAACAGGTCCGGGCCCAGCGCCGAAACGGCCTCGGGGGCGCGGATCAGCTTGCCCTTTTCGGTATACAGGTCGCTCTGTGCGGCTGCACCGCCGGTCACAGCCAGCGCGAGGGTGCCGAGAAAGGTGGAAAGACGGGACAATACTTTCATTGAAAAACTCCGTGCGTGTTGCGCGTTGAAATGTTGATGATGGAATTCACGATGTGGCTGTGCGGCACATCCAGATCCCAATCTTCAAATAAGCCACCACCTTTGCCATCGCGGCCGCCGACGAACCGCCGTCCGACCCGTACCGGAATATTAAAATTGCCCGGCAAGGACACATCGGTCTGCACGAATTCCGTGGTGCCGCTGTATAGATTGACCTGGTCGCCGAACAGATCCGCACCCAGAGCGCTAATCGCCTCCGGTGCCCGCATCAGCTTTCCATGCTCTGTATACGGGCTCGTATTCTGCGCCAGTGCATTACCAGTGGTTGCAAGTGCGAGCACACTCGAAACGGCGAGAGTGAGTAGGTGAAAGACTTTCATGGATCAACTCCTAAGGCGATTCGATTCAATTTGCAAGGGGTTCAATTCGAGCCACGCATACATCTGGGCTGGTGGTCGCGGGTGACTATTTGATTGCGATTTAATTAGTTAACGCCAGCACTGGCGCGGCTTACAAGCCGATGATGACTTGTGATATCCGTCGAATGGCGTTCTACGATTGATTGTGCTGGGTGCACCTACATGGTTTTCGAAAAATAAATGACGCTGACCCCTTTAATTTAAATTCTTAGTTCGCGATTTGTTCCCCGTGGAAGCGGTCGATCAGATCCTCAAGAAGTTTGCCCTCTGCCGTGGGTTCGTACGCTTCATCAAACCCGACTTTCGCCAGTTGTTCAGTAAAGGCCTCGCGAAACTCCTCGGCTGTCGCAGGTGACAACTCAAGCACCGCCGCAGAACCGGAACGCCACTGCGCACCACGAAGACATGCAAGCAGGGCTGGCGGCAGGAAACTGGCGGCCTCAAGGTAATTGACTTCGCTTCGCGTCAGTCCAATGCATCGCGCAGATGTCTTCATGGTAGATGCGCTCCCTCACGCGAGAGTGGGTTGGTCGAGATGATCTTTCCAGTCTCAGGGTTAATCACGACCCGCGAGTTCTCGCCAGTGTAGACCTTGAACGGGCGCCCAGAAGCATCAACGCCCTCTTTGATCTTGGCAGGGTTCTTCACCGCGTCCAAAATCGCAGCAGGCTTGGTGCCTGCACGGTTTGCCCCGTCGCCAATGACTCGATCGACGCCGTGCTTCGTGAGACCTGTTATTGCAGTCCCATCCTTGGCAACAATCCCCGCCCCCTCCCCCATCTTCGCCGCGCTTGCCTCTGCTCCTACTGCCTTTCCACCAACACCCCGTACACCGCCCGCCAAGGCACCCAACGCCTCGATGTTACCCGCCCGGTTTTCCCGCAAACCATCAAGCGCGGCACCTTGCAGCGCTTGATTGTCAGTCGTAGCAGCAACCGCGAGTGCAGCCAATGCACCAAAGCTTTTTCCCACTGCAACAATCGGCGCGTTGGCGGGAAGCCAGTCTGCAACATCCCGCCCATCCGGATCCGTATACCGATACGGATTGTTATTCGCATAGGCATACCGGTTGAAGTTGCCGCCGTTCGCCGCATCCGTCAACTTCGGATCCATGGAGAGGAACTGCCCCGCGATCGGATCGTAATACCGCTGCTGCATGTACACCAGCCCGCTTCCCGTATCGTTCCAGTGGCCAGTGAAGCCAATGCCGTTGGGGCCGTTGCCGTTGCCTTCGGTGGCACCGATATCTGCCCCGTAGGGCTGGTATTTGCCGCGCGCGCCGATGGGTGAACCCGCATTGTCGCTGTTGACAATCGGGCTGCCCAAGCCATCGGTATGTATGTATTTAATGGTGGACGCACCGGAAGTGGTATCGACCTGTGCGATCAGTCGCGTGCCCAGATACACATACTTGGTGCTGGTGACGGACCCGTCGGCATTGAATTGCTGGCCGTATAGGATTTGCCCGGACTTACTGTAAAAGAAGTTCCGAATATTGCCCACACCGGAAGTTGGACGCGTCCACAGACGCCGACCTTCTCCGTCGTATGAATAGATATTGTTGTTGCTGCCGCTTCCGCTGACGCTCTTCAACTGGTTGGCTTGATTGAAGACGTAGGTATCGTTATTGCGCGTACTGACATTGCCCTGTAAGTCGTAACTGATGGTCGGTGCGCTACCAGCGACACCAACGACAATCAGGCGATTTTTGGTGTAGTCGAAGGTGCGGGGGGTTATCACGCCGCCGAGTTTGCTGGAGACCAGATTGTCCAGCACGTCGTAGCTGTACTCGATCGTGCCGTTCCATAAGCCGCTGCCTGCTGAGGCAGTTAACAAACGATCCAGGCCGTCGTAGGACATCGTTCGTGAATAGCCATTGGTTGTACCATCTATACCATCGGCGATGACGGTGATATTACCGTTGGCATCGTAGGTGTAAGTGTCGTTCAACAAGCTGCCATCTGCGCGCGTTGACGGCAGCAGACGGGTGTTCAGGTTCT
>JANXWC010000057.1 GCA_025351355.1 Hyphomicrobiaceae bacterium | reverse complement strand
ATCGGGGCGGGTCTAGAACCGTCTGGAACTGCCGGCTTGGAGTTGTGCAGCGCGTATCGCTCATGGAGAGGACGATTCCTCTTCAGATACGCCTCGTCGAAGTCCCGCCGCTGAAAGAGCAGCGCGGTTGCAAACCCGATTGTAGGGCTTCGAGAGTAAAACAAACGCAGCGCAGAGCGCGGCATCAGCCGCAACAAGCTCACACTTGAGGTGAGCACCCTCCCGCCCGGCGTGGCGGGTACGCAGAACACGTGGCTTCGGCCGCGCTCTGCTCCCCGGAGTGGTTCCGGGCTCCTATCATCAACGGCACGGTCGTCGGATCGGGGCCGCTAGGGTCGTTTTTTGGCGCGTGGGTTCTCGTTTCCCGTCTTCCCGGGCAAGCGGAGCGCGACCCGGGACGTTTCCCGGTTAATGGCTGGGAATGATCCCGGCTCTCCGCGCTCTCGATGCGGAGCATTGCTCTGCGATGCGGGCGCTGCGACCGGGAGGACGGCGGTGCGGGTGAATTGCGGCGTTGGGACGGCGAACTACGGTGAGAATATTTTTTGCCTTCAAAAGGGCGGGCGGTCTGGAGGGACGCGTCCCTCCAGTGGGAGCGCGAGGGCAAGCCCTCGCTCGCGCCGTGGCGCGAAGTAGAGACGAGACGGGCGCCGATAGACGTACACGACCAGCTGGGGACAGCCACCAACTTGTTGTGCCGATGCTGTTTGCCATAGCCAGCGCCACTGTCTGGTGGCTGTCCCCAATCGCGCCGCTATTGTCGTGCGACTTGCGCCGGCAGCTGGGGACAGCCACTAATGTGTGGCATCGGCGGAGATGGCACCAGCGGCGCCACTGTCTGGTGGCTGTCCCCACTCGCGCCCCAGTCGCGCCGCAGGAAGCGAGCTGATCATGCCTATTCATCCGCCCTCCACATCTCTTGTCAGAACATCCTGCAACATCGCGCTTGCCCTCGGCGGCGGCGGCGCGCGCGGCTTGGCACACCTACCGGCGCTCGAAGTGTTCGACGAACTCGGCGTCAGACCAAGCTGCATTGCCGGCACGTCGATCGGCGCCGTGTTTGGCGCGGCCTACGCATCTGGCATGTCGGCGCGCGTCATTCGCGCCCACACCGAAGAGGTGTTGAGCCAACGTGTCGACCTCGTCCGCCAGGTCTTTGCCGCGCGTGCCACGCCGATCAGCAAACTGATGAGCCTCATCCCGCTGCGCAATGCACTGCTCGATGCCGGCATTCTGCTCGATGCAATTTTGCCGAGCGGCATACCCCGCTCCTTCGAGGACCTGAAAATTCCATTGCAGACCGTGACGTGCGATTTCTACAGTCAAAACGAAGTCGTCCATGCGTCAGGCGACCTGCGCACGGCGGTCGCGGCCAGCATGGCGCTGCCCGTCGTGTTCGCTCCCGTGATGATCGACGGCCGCGCCATGGTCGACGGCGGCTTCGTCAATCCGCTGCCGTTCGACGTCTTTCCCATTCATACCGACGGGTCGGCACGCATAACCGTAGCAATCGATGTCTCCGGCGGTGCACCGGATGCCAGGCCGGCGCTGGCAGGCCCGCAAAAATCCGCCCAGCCGCCAACCGCACCTTCGGCGACGGAAGTACTCGCCGCTTCCGCACAGATCTTGCAGCGCTCCATCGTGCGCGAAAAACTCAAGGCTGGTCGACCCGACATCCTCATCGAATGCCCCGTCGATGCTTTCAATGTGATCGATTTCCACAAGTGGCGCGAGGTGTTGGCCGCGTCCATTCCAATCAAAGATCAACTCAAACGCCACCTCGAACGCATCATGCGCAGCACGCCGATTACGCCGCAGCCTTGATTCCAAACACATAAAAAAGTTTGTCCACAGTCGCGAAATTTTTGTCGTTTCCATCGGGCCAATCTTCAGTATGAGAAGGCTCACTTGGAAGGGCTGATTGAATGGCAAGGGCTGGGGCAAAGCGGCGCCCGGCGAAATTGCAATTTCCGGATCTGGCGCAGGCCACATCAACAGAACCGGACGGATTTCGCATTGACGTCGATCTTGATGAAGCACTGCGCGCGGCCAATCGTGTGCGGGCGTGGCTCATCGCCTTGCGCGGACGCCATCAAGACCTGGAGCGATTTGAATATACGCGCCACATCCGCATCGTGCCCGCAAGTGCGACCCACAGTCATCCGATTCTGACCCTTGGCACTCGCTTCACCGAGAGCGAGGATCACCTGCTCGCCACCTACTTGCACGAGCAGATGCATTGGTATTTGTCGCGGCTCGGCGGCCCCGATCACGATCCCGTCGCGCCGTTCTTCGACGAGTTGGTGCGCCGGTATCCCAAGGCGCCAACGCGCCTTCCGGACGGTGCGCGCAACTACGAGCAGACGTATGTGCACCTGGTTGTTTGCTGGCTGGAGCTGAACGCCACCAGCGAATTCATTGGCTGGGATCGTGCCGCAGCCTTGGCTGAAACCAACTACGGTTATCGCTGGATCTATCGCACGGTGGTGCGCGATTGGGAGGCCTTGCGCGCGCTTTTTGAGCAGCACGGCATTTTGCCCATGCGGCCGGCGGCCGAACTAACTAAGCGGCCGGCCGCCGAACTGCTCAAACCGACGGGAAAGCGTCAAAGGCCAAAATTGCCACCGATCAAACGCGTCGCTGCGCAAAAAACGTCCGCAACAAAAGCGCCGCCTCCGTCTCGCAAAGCCCCCCGTAAATCTCGGGCGCGTGGTGGCAAGTCGGCTGGTTGAAGATGCGTGCGCCGTGTTCGACGCCGCCGCTCTTGGGATCACCGGCGCCAAAATACAACCGCCGGATGCGCGCGAACGAGATGGCCGCTGCACACATCGGGCACGGCTCCAGTGTTACATACAGATCGCATCCTTCAAGCCGCTCTGCTCCAAGCGCCGTACAGGCTGAACGGATGGCGACGATTTCGGCGTGCGCAGTCGGGTCCGGCAACTCCCGGGTGCGATTGCCGGCGCGCGCTATAACCGCTCCGTCAGCCGCCACAATGACGGCCCCGATCGGCACCTCGCCGCGCGCCTCTGCGGCCCGCGCCTCGACCAGCGCCAACTCCATGTAGCTTTGCCGCCTGACCGGTGTCATAAGCACGTCCTGCAATTTTTTCCCTCCTCCCTGTGCATCTTGCTCCACGCGCGGGAGAAGGAAAAAGTGACGCCGCTTTCAACCGGTAGTAACATGCGCAAACCGACATTTGGTCAACGACGCGGCAAGCCGCTGCCCGCCGGCAAGGGCGCACCGCAACAGCCTGGACGCAAACGCCATAGCCGCCTCGACGCCAACTTTCCCGAAGCCCGCGGATCCATCGCCAGCAAGGATGGCAGTAAATCCGGCGATGGCAAACGCGACAAGGACACGCGTGACGGCGGCAAGCGCTGGACCAAACGCGTCCGTCCCAACGCATTGCCGAAGCCGGCGACAGGATCCAACATAGCCGGTATCGCCAGCGCTGCCGCGTCCGATCCGACATCCAAACGCAAGCCCTACAGCGGTCCGCCCAAACCTGTGGCGTCCGGTCGGCCGATCGAAACCATGCGCATCGCCAAGGCCATGGCCCGCGCCGGTTTGTGTTCGCGCCGCGAAGCTGAACGCTGGATCGAAGACGGCCGCGTCACCGTCAACGGCAGCAAGATCGCCTCGCCCGCGCTCGACGTCGGCCCCCGCGACCGGATTGTCGTCGACGGTGAACCTATGCCCGATGCCGAACCGGTCCGGCTCTGGCGCTACCACAAGCCGCGCGGCCTTGTCACCACCCACAAGGACCCCGAAGGCCGCCCCACGGTGTTCGACCACCTGCCACCTGATTTGCCGCGCGTCGTCTCCATCGGCCGCCTCGATTTCAATACCGAGGGCTTGTTGCTCCTCACCAACGACGGCGAGCTTGCCCGCCACTTGGAATTGCCGGCAACCGGCTGGTTGCGCAAATATCGCGTCCGCGCACACGGCTCGATCACCCAGGCGCAACTTGACGCCCTCAAGGACGGCATCGAGATCGAGGGTGTCCGCTACGGCCCGATCGAAGCCACGCTCGACACCACGCAGGGCCGCAACAGTTGGCTGACCCTCGGCCTGCGCGAGGGCAAGAACCGCGAAGTCCGCAACATCCTCGCCAGCCTCGATCTCGTCGTGAACCGCCTGATCCGCATTTCATTCGGCCCCTTCCAGTTGCTCGACCTCGAGGAAGGCAAAGCCGACAGCATCCGGCGCCGCGTCTTGGCCGACCAGCTGGGCCCCGAACTGACCAAGCAATTCCGTCTCGAACCGCCACCCGAAACAACCGCAGAAACGGCTAAGCGCCCAAAACCCAAATTCAAGTGACCACGGCGCAACCCTATTCGGACAAACAAAACAGAGGGAAGATCGAGGTGTCACCTCTCGAGCGGGGATTGGGGCGGCAGCACCATTTGCGCAACAACTCACTTCCACTCACACGGATCATTCACCCCATGCGCATTGTCGGAGGGAAATTTCGCGGACGTACGCTTGCAGCCCCGCAAAGTACGATAACTCGCCCTACGTCTGACCGTGTGCGCGAGGCCGTGTTCAACATCCTCGCGCACGGCATCGCCAATTTCAGCCTAGAAGACATCAAGGTTCTCGATCTTTTTGCCGGCACCGGCGCACTCGGGATCGAGGCGCTATCGCGCGGCGCCAACTTCTGCATGTTCGTCGAGGAGGAGGCATCCGCACGCGGCACCATTCGCGAAAATGTCGACAACCTCGGCCTCACCGGCGTCACCAAGATCTTCCGCCGCGACGCCACCGACCTTGGCCCCGCCGGCAAATACGCCGGCTACGCACTCATGTTCGCCGATCCGCCCTATGATTGCGGCCTCGGCCCCAAGGCACTTGCTTCAGCTGCTGCGGGCGGCTGGCTGCTGCCCAACGCAGTTGCTGTCGTCGAAGAGCGCGTCGGCGCAGCCGTAGAAATTCCCGCAGGCTTCACCCATCTCGAGACCCGCACTTGGGGTGACACGCAGGCCGTTTTTGCCCGGTTCGCTTGAAGCAAACGCGGCAATTATTTAGAACTGCCGTCGCATTTGACCTGATCGGGTTCACAGAATTTTTCGCGACTTTTACCGGCGGTCGCCTTGCAGGCGGCCATCGCGCGTTCCTGCGCAGTCTTCGAGTTGCCGGCCACCGCCCAACCGAATCCCGGCGTTCCCGCTTTCGGATCGATCACGATGGCAATGCATTCGTCTTTGAATGTCGCAAGCAACCGGCACATGTCGCGCGTGCGTTGTGGTGCATCCTCGAAACTCCGGCATTGTTCCAACGCTCTTTTTTCCGCATCCGCGCGATCCGGATAATTCCAACTCCGCCCGAAAGCTAATCCATCTTTGGCGATATCGCCACTCATCCCGATCGCCAGCGCGCCATCACTGCGCACTTCCGACGGTAACATCAAACCCAACATCACCGGCGCTGCCATGCGAAATCCGCCTACATTCCAACCCATCAAAATGCGCATCAAAATTCTCCCGTCATGGCCAGCCACGTTGAATGCTACGCAGCGTGATCAATGGTGTCATCACCTTTCTCGCCTATCCCTGCTTTGTAAAGCGGCGTGCAACAGGTGTAGCGCTTGTCGCCATCGAACTGAGATGATTTTATCTCGCCTTAGAAAGGTTCGGGCGGCCCCGGCGATCAAACTGGACCTTCTCGATCAACAGCCAGCATCGATCAACAGCGAGCATTGACCACCCGAACCAAGCACGCCACACTCTCGGTACAGTTTGTATTCGGAGACGACCTCGCCATGAAAGATTTCAATTCACGTATCGCCGTCGTCACCGGCGGTGGTTACGGCATGGGGCGCGAACTCGTTCGCCAATTGCTCGCCGAAGGTTGCCACGTCGCCACCTGCGATGTTTCACAATCCGCACTCGAAGAATCCAAACGCCTCTGCGATACCGACAGTCGGCCGCAAGGCACGCGGCTCACCATTCACACAGCCGACGTCTCCGACGAGGCGCAGGTCACCCGCTTCCGCGACGAAGTCGCCAAACAGCACTCAACCGACAAGATCCACCTGCTGTTCAACAACGCCGGCATCGGCGGCGGCGGCAGCTTCGTCACCGACGACCGCAAGGGCTGGGAAAAAACCTTCAACGTCTGCTGGGGCGGCGTCTACAATTGCAGTCGCGCCTTCATGCCCATGCTGGTCCACGCCGACGCCGGCCATCTCGTCAACACCTCCAGCGTCAACGGCTTCTGGGCGTCCGTCGGGCCAGGCATTCCGCATTCTGCTTATAGCGCCGCCAAATTCGCCGTCAAAGGCTTCACCGAGGCGCTCGTCACCGATCTCCGCCTGACCGCGCCGCACGTCAAGTGCTCCGTCGTCATGCCCGGCCACATCGGCACCGGCATCGCCGCCAACTCGCGCAAGCTGCACACCGGCAACACTACTGATGTGCTCACACCCACCGAAATCGCCCGCGCCCGCGCGCGCATGGCCGGCATCAATCCCGCTGCGGCCAACCTGTCCGACGCCGACACCCAGCGCCTCGCTGTCGAACGCGAGCGCAGCTTCGAAGCCGACGCGCCGATGACCGCCGCCGCCGCCGCCACCGTCATCCTCGATGGCGTCAAGGCCGATCGCTGGCGCATCCTCGTCGGCCGCGATGCCGACACACTCGATGCCATGGTCCGGCAAAATCCGGAAGGCGCCTACGAACCCGAATTTTTCCAAACGCTCGCCACCGAAGTCGGCTGGCGCCTCGGCGGCCCACCAACGCCGCCCGCCGTTAAAAAGTAAACACATCTGCCACCGCAGCCCGAGGCTACCATTATGCATCGCCGCGCCATGCTTTCGTTGGGCTTCGGCGCACTTGGCGCAGCCGCCCTCGGCACAAGAACCTCCGCTCAAACGCCCAGTGGCACGATAAAAATCGTCTTCCCGTTTTCGCCCGGTGGCCCCGGCGATGCGGTCAGTCGCATGGTCGCCGACAGCATCGCCAGCGTGCTCGATCGCCCCGCCATCGTCGATAACCGCACCGGCGCCGACGGTCGGCTCGGCATCAACTTCGTCAAGAACGCCACCGCCGACGGCAGCACGCTGCTCGTCACCACCGGCCCCACCATGTGGTTGATGCACATGGTGCACGCAAACCCCGGCTTCGATCCGACCACCGACTTCGCGCCCATTGCGCAATTGGCGAGTTACGATTTCGCGATCGCCGTTGCCAACACCATCGGTGTTAAAACGATGAGCGAACTGGTCGCTTGGATCAGAGCCAATCCGAGCAAAGCCAGCTATGGCATCCCCGGCGCCGGCACCATCCCGCACTTCACCGGCGTCCGCCTGTCGAAACTGATCGGCGTCGATATGGTCCGCGTCGTCTATCGCGGCAGCGTGCCCGCCGTGAACGATGTGATCAGCGGCCAGATCCCCATCGTCGTGACCACGTCAGCCGATTGCCTGCAGCAGCATCGCGCCGGCAATCTGCGCATTCTCGCCACCACAGGCAACCAGCGCTCGCCCTTCGCACCGGACGTGCCGACCCTGCGCGAAAGCGCAATCGATCTCGTCGGCGACGCCTGGTATGCGTTGTGGGCGCCGGCCGGCACGCCGCCCGACACCATCGCCCGCCTCAACTCTGCAGCCGTGCAAATGCTCGCGAAAGACGACGCCAAGCAGCGCTTGAAATTGCTTGGCCTCGTCGCCGCCGGAGGCACGCCCGGCCAACTTGCAACCGCCATGACCGACGCCACCGCGTTGTGGGGCCCGATCATCAAGGAAACGGGATACAGGATTGAGCAATAACGGCGGCAAATGACGCTCAGCCGCTCATGCTCCATCCACGCCTCGAACACGCGCAACCAGCATAACCATCGTGGCTGGACCGTCTGCATCCAAAAGTGTAGCCTCGCAGGCTAGCGTGTTGCTTGACATATCAAAAACAATATTTAAAAACCTCGATGAGTCCAATATCCATGAATAAGAACATTGAGCGAAATATTAACGCAACTGCCGTTGGTCGTTATTTTTTGGGAACTTCAATAAAATTGCTGGGTTGGGGTTTAGCACTTATTATTATCGCGATTCTTTTAAAACCCACAATTCACGCTGCCGAAGTCACGAACGACTGGCCGCAGACACTTGCCCACGAACTTTCGCGCGACCTAGGCATTGCTTTTGTCGTTGCCTGCGGTATCGCGCTAGCTGTCGAGCAAAACGCAAAGGAGGAAATTGCAAAAACTTTCGAACGCTTCTCTCTTTACTCTGGCGATTTGATGCACGACATTTCCAACAAAACACTCGAATCGTATTTCAAGCGGGAGCTACCGGACGGTTGGCATGAATACTTGAGGGACTCCATAAAGAGCAGTCTCGTCATGCGCAACGAATCGCACATCAGCTTATCGATACACAATCCGACTGCAAACGAGAGGAAAGAAATTTCGATAGAAAAATTCATTATGTCAGAGCTATCCATAAGCTATGAAATTGCCAACATCACGAACGATCCGGTTAACTTCTCTGCGGGGATGCACATAAATCTCTTGGGGAAAGATTACGGGAGTGAATTTGTAAACGTTTTAGATTTTGAAATTGACGACAAACCTTTATCCCCGGAACAACTTGAGAAGGCAAAAGCGGAACCAAATTCACAGCATCACTACGTATTGAAGCACGAGCTGCTTTTGTCAAAAGGAGCACACGTCCGTGTATACATCAGAGTTCGGGCGCCCCGATCACCGAGCGATACTCTGATCTACGTTCAAAAAGAACCCGGTCAAGGTCTTCAAGTTACTGTAAACGCCGCCGAGGGACTATGGCTGGGGACGCGAGCGCTGCATCCGAAATATGCGACACGACCGATGCTGGAGGTTTCCAATGGAAAGACCAATACTATAAAGACCGATACTCCCGTTCCTCCGTTTACGCCTATTGTATTCACTTGGGAATCACCGGATCCAACCGAAGCCGCGACCGCGAAAATTTAATGCCTCTTGTCGGCTGCGGACACCATCGATTTCAAGTTCTCGTGACCGTCGATGGTCGGCGAAAAACGCAATCCCCCCTTTCCGAGCCCCGCCATGTTGCAAAACCGCTGGTCCATCCTCGCGCTTATTTTTTTGGTGCGCATCGGCATGGGGCTGCAGTTCCAGGCCGTACCCACACTCGCTCCGCTGTACCTGGCGGACTACCACGTCGGCATCACAGACATCGGCCTGCTGATCGGTCTCTACTTTGCGCCGGGCGTGCTGCTTGCCCTTCCCGGCGGCGCCATCGGCCAGCGCTACGGTGACAAGTCAGTCGTGCTGCTTGGTTTGGCGCTGATGATTGCCGGTGGCCTGCTGATGGCGTTCGACACCACCTGGACCGCGCAACTGATCGGCCGCCTGATCGCCGGGATCGGCGGCATCTTGCTCAACGTGCTGATGTCGAAAATGATCACGGACTGGTTCGCCGGCAAAGAGATAGCCACGGCGATGGGCATCTACGTCAACTCTTGGCCGTTCGGCATTGCCCTCGCGCTCGTCACGCTGCCGTGGCTTGCCAGCGCCGGCGGATTGCAAATGGCAATGCTCGGGGTAACCGCCTATCTGGCGCTCGGCTTCGTCGCGCTCGCCACTCTTTACGGCACACCACCAGCACAGCCGCTCGCAATCCCCGGACAAGCCAGCCGCCCCGAGGGCCGAGCCTTGTTATCAATTGTCACCGCGGGAACGATCTGGGCTTTTTATAATTCTGCCCTCGCCATGGTGTTCGGTTTCGGCCCACTGATGCTGACGCAACGCGGTTGGACGGTTGCCGCGGCCAGTTCGGCGATCAGTATCGTGCTGTGGCTCGCAACTCTTTCGGTGCCGGCCGGTGGCATTCTAGCCGATCGTACCGGCCGCCCATCTTGGCTGCTCGTCGGTGGAACCGGTGCGTTCGCCATCGGACTGCTGATCGCACCGCGCGCCGACAACGTGGTGATCGTGTTCGTCGCGCTCGGCCTGCTTTCCGGGCTCGCCGCCGGACCGATCATGAGCCTGCCGGCCCGCGTACTGACACCGGCCACGCGCGCGGTCGGCATGGGCATTTTCTTCACCGTGTTTTACGCGATGCAACTGATCGCGCCTTGGCTCGCCGGAAAGCTCGCGGCGTCTGACGGCTCGGCCAGCATCACGTTCGACTTCGGCGCCACACTGCTCGGCGCCTGCTTGGTGTTGCACGCCCTATTTTGGAAATTCGTCACACCCGCGACCGCAGCCAAAGCCGCTGCATAAATCAAAAAGTAAGCGGTTCGGGGAAGTCATACCGCATTGCGAAATGTTTGAGCGATGCAAATACACCCCCTCACCTGTCCTTCGGACATCCTCTCCCCAGGGGGAGAGAGGCATCCCAAAGACGTCCGTGGAGTGGCCTTCTCCGCTTGGGGAGAAGGTGGCCGAAGGCCGGATGAGGGGCATTTTCTCGAGACGTCAAGCCTTTCGCGTGGTGCTATGATTCCCCGCATGGGTTGAAGGGCGGCAACCGTCTCACAGCACGCGACACTTCCCTCACACGCCGTTAGGATTGAACCGTTTTTCCAGTCCCTGCCAACAGTCGGCGTATTCCGGCTGCAAGGTCGGTAACTCGGCGGCGTATTTGGTCACACGCTGCGGGTAGCGCGTCTCGAACATGAAGGCGAGCGTATTGGTCAGCTTGTGCGGCTTCAGCTCACCATTGCTGGCCTTCTCAAATGCATCGGCATCGGGGCCGTGTGGCAGCATGCAGTTATGCAGGCTCATGCCGCCTGGCGTAAAACCCTGCGGCTTGGCATCGTACTGCCCGTAGATCAGCCCCATGAACTCGCTCATGATATTGCGATGATACCAGGGCGGCCGGAAGGTATCTTCCGCCACCAGCCAGCGCTCTGGGAAGATGACGAAGTCGACGTTGTTCGACCCCGGTGTTTCGGATGGCGCCGACAGCACCGAAAATATCGACGGATAGGGATGATCGAAACCAATCGCGCCGACCGGCGAATAGCGTCGCATGTCGTACTTGTAGGGCGCATAATTGCCGTGCCATGCGACCACGTCGAGCGGCGACGCCGGCAGCTCCGTTTGCCAGAAACCGCCACACCATTTCACCAGCAGCCGCGTGGGATTGTCGTTGTCCTCGAAGGCTGCGACCGGCGTCAGGAAATCGCGCGCATTGGCGAGGCAATTGGCCCCGATCGGCCCGCGCTCCGGCAACGTGAACGCGCCGCCATAATTCTCCGAGATGTATCCGCGCGCGCGGCCGTCCAACAATTCGACACGGAATTTGACGCCGCGCGGAATGACGACCAACTCAGCCGGTTCAGCGTCGATGATGCCGAACTCGGTCACGAAGCGCACGCGACCCTCTTGCGGCAGGATCAGCATTTCGCCGTCGGCATTCCAGAACACTTCGTCGGTCATCGAACGCGTCGCCACGTAGATGTGCGCGGCCATGCCCGATTGCGTGGTCGCGTCGCCGCAGGTGGTCATGGTGTACACGCCCTCGATGAACGAGGTCGGCTCGCTCGGATAAGGCGTTGGCGACCAGCGCATCTGGGCAATCGGCACCTCGATCTCCACGCACGGAGCCGTCCGCCACAGCCCCTGGCGCGCGGCCCGGAATATGCCCGTATGCTTGACGGAAGGTCGAATGCGATAGAGCCACGAACGCTCATTACTGGCGCGCGGCGCGGTGAAGGGCGAGCCCGACAACTGCTCGGCATAAAGGCCAAACTTGCACTTCTGCGGACTGTTGCGTCCGACCGGTAGCGCGCCGGCCAGCGCCTCGGTTTCGAAGCTATTGCCGAACCCCGACATATACCCGGTGCCGGCGCCTGTTGCCGATGGCGTCTGCCGCATAAACTCCGGCTGATTATCCTGAGCCATGACCCACTCTAAAAAACAGGGACCACGCGCTGCCAGCGGTGGCCCCACAACTTAAGCAGACGGGTTTCAAAAGGGCTACGCCCTTTTGTGGGAGCACAAGGGCAAAGCCCTCGTCGTTCCCTACTTCAACCGCGCGCCAGCAATCCCAATTCGAACGTCTGCCCCGACAACTTCACACCCTGACCCGCCGCCAGATACAGCGCCAATTGTGCGACATCGGTCTCGCACCCAGAATTGGGCCGCGCCACGACACCTAACACATCCGGCGCCACCGCATTGAATCTGATGCCCTGACTGGCCCACGCCTCGGCTTCAGCCCGTGTCATGGCTGCCAGGGTCGACCGCACGACTTGCGCAAATGCGCGCTCACTTTGCGTGGCCTCTGCCGACAAGGTTGCAACAGTCAAGATAACGCCGTCGGTCAGCAGCAGCCGCATCCGGTTGGCGGCGACGCGTGAAACCAGACAGGCCTTCAGCAGCACATCCGAAACGCGCGTTTCGATCGCCTCATAATTGGCATTGTCCGACGGCGCGCCACCATCGAGTTGCACGACGTTGACGACCATGTCGAGGCCGCCGAATTCGGCGACGGCACTGCGGGCAAAAGTCAGGATCTGCTCGTTATTCTTGATATCGGTGACGTGCACCGAGAGTTGGGCTGCATCTGGCGCGAGCATTTCGGCGAGCGCCTGTGTCACCGGGCTGGCTTCATCGCATTGCAAGATGACCCGCGCACCCGCGTCGACGAAGCTTCGGGCGATATCAATGCCGGTGCGCGACGTGATGCCCGTCACCAGCACGCGCTTACCGTTCAGCGAACGCGCCGGTGCATTCATGTTCATGCCGAAATCGAAGGCACCAGTATCGGAAATCAGCATGGCATGCTCCCTGGAAACGCGACGGCTGACTTGGCTCGTTCAAGCCCGACGGCGCATCTCGATGTGATGCAGTCATCTCGCTCGATTCGTCCTAACGAGACCTTTATGCGCCTCCGATTCGGGCGCTCGACGGACCCAAAAGCGGCGGCGAGCGCGCAACCCCCAGGCAGGATTGTGGCAGCCGCATTGGCCACGAACAAACCACAAACATCTCATGCGCGCTATCCTTACACGCGATAGGTATATCGCCTCTCCCCGCCCACTGCATCTGGTATTTGAGCCAGTAGTCGCAGCGATTGCGTAGGCCATGTTTGCAATTAACCCGGCCACAAGATTTATTTTATGCGATCAGCGCGAGGAACCGAATCCCTGGCCTCACGGCGATATGATCCTAAGTGACCACTGGGCATCTGGTATCGCCGCGGCGACCGCCCTAAGTTGGCATCGCTGTGACGATAAAATTAATTGAAGATTATTGGAGGAGACAGCAATGACTCGTCGCAAATTCTCGCTGGCGGCGTTGAGCGCTGCCATCTCCGGTTTGGGGGGCCAAGTGTCCGCCGAGGCTGGCAGCAGGAAAGAGGTGTTCGCCGTGACAAAATCACCCGAAGAATGGCGTAAGGAGCTGACGCCTGAGCAGTTCCATGTGTTGCGTGAGCACGGCACCGAACGCGCGGGCACTAGTCCGTTGGACAAGAACTATGCAGCGGGCACATACGCCTGCGCAGGGTGCGGGCACGAACTCTTCAGCTCCGAGACCAAATTCGACAGCGGCACTGGCTGGCCGAGCTTTTACGCGCCGATCGAGCAGGCGACCGCCACGTCCACCGACCGCAGCTTCTTCATGACCCGCACCGAAGTGCATTGCAGCGGCTGCGGCGGTCATCTCGGTCATATCTTCGACGACGGGCCCAAACCGACCGGCAAACGTTACTGCATGAATGGCGTCGCCATGAAGTTCATGCCGAAAACGCCGAGCTGAGCCATCGTTTTGACCTTCACCGCGTCGACTCCAGACTTTCGACCACCAGATTGCCGTTGGTGTAGACGCAGATCTCGGCGGCAATTGCCATCGCCTTGCGTGCGATCTGCTCGGCCGTGAAGTCGGTTTCCAGCAGCGCGCGTGCGGCGGCCAGCGCATAGTTGCCGCCCGATCCGATGCCCATCACGTCGCGCTCGGGTTCCAACACGTCGCCCGTGCCCGTAAGCACGAGAGTTGTCGTCGCATCAGCCACCAGCATCATGGCTTCCAGGCGCCTGAGATAGCGATCGGTCCGCCAGTCCTTCGCAAGATCGACACACGCCCGCGTCAGCTGTCCCGGATATTTCTCGAGCTTCGCCTCCAGCCGCTCGAACAGCGTGAAGGCATCGGCGGTCGCGCCGGCAAAGCCGCCGATAACGTCGCCGGTGCCGATCGATCGCACCTTGCGCGCGTTGGCCTTGATGACGGTTTGACCCAGGCTGACCTGCCCGTCGCCCGCCACCACCACGCGTCCGCCTTTGCGCACCGTTAGAATGGTCGTGCCGTGCCAGACGGGGATATGATCGTCGTTTGCCATGGGGTCGGTTCCTGCCAAAGTGAACGCAGGCGTGGTACGTCAGTATGAACCAAGTGTAAATCAAGTGAACGAAGTGTAAATCAAGGCCGCGTAAAGTCTGCCCACCACCCCGACTATCCGCGCCGCTTAGGATTGCTCCCGTGAAACGCACTGCCACCATCGACCGCGCCACCAAGGAAACGCAGATCAAGGCGACCCTCGATCTCGACGGCACCGGCGCCTACGATATCAAGACTGGCGTCGGCTTTCTCGATCACATGCTCGAGCAGTTGGCCCGCCACGCGCTGATCGACATCAAGTTGCACGCCAAGGGCGACCTCCATATCGATTTCCACCACACCACCGAAGACAGCGGCATCGTGCTCGGCCAAGCCGTCGCCAAGGCGCTCGGCGACAAACAGGGGATCACGCGCTACGCGTCGGTCGATCTGCCGATGGACGAAACGCTGACCCGCGTCGCCGTCGACGTGTCCGGCCGGCCCTACCTGATCTGGAACGTCAAGTTCTCGCAAGCAAAGCTCGGCGACATCGACACCGAATTGTTCCGCGAATGGTTCCAGGCCTTCGCGCAACATGCCGGCATTACATTGCACGTCACCAACGTCTACGGCGAAAACAACCATCACATCGCCGAAACCTGCTTCAAGGGCTTGGCCCGAGCGCTGCGCGAAGCCATCGCGATCGACCCGCGTCAGGGCGGTCGCGTCCCGTCGACGAAGGGGACGCTGTAAAACTGCGAAAACGGGAACGCCGGACTGAACCCCAGCAATTCAATTTGTGCACCGCCTCCGTGGTGATGAGAGGGGCAGGGGAGCCGGCACGTACGTACGATGCCGACAAAATGGGTCCGCATATAATCCGTCCACGATCATCGCAGCATCGATGAGAACAAAAGCGGCCTGGACCAACAAGAGAAGTGGCGGACGCTGTATGAATCGCCTCTCCCCGTTCTTCAACGGGGAGAGGGTGAGAGCAGCCGCAAATCCGGAACAAGTGACACATCACGAGCTACCGACACAAATCCGGACCCTTCTTGCGTGTGCACGCTTGTGAAGGATAAGCTGCCGTGAAATTCGACGTGCGTGAGCGGGAAACGCCGTCGGTTTGACCCCAACCGGACATCGTCGCTCGTCGTTCAGTCGCGATTTGGGGCTCCCGGCGGGAAGAGGTGGCGATAGGGACGTGCTTCCTCGATCGCTTGGGCAAAGGATGGCCGCGACAACAGCTGATTACGATATGCGCGCAGTTCGCGGAATTCGTCGGCGATAGGATGCACCCAATCGGCATAGAATAGCGAGGGTGCCGCCGCGCAGTCTGCCAAACTGAACGTGTCTGCAGCAGCCCACGCATGGCCTGGCAGCCGACCATTGAGCCAGCGATACGTCGTATCCAGCATCGAACGCGCTTCAGTCACCGTCTGACTATCTCTCTTGTCGGACGGACGCATGTGATCAGAGACGATCCGCTGCATCGGCGTCATGACGTAGTTGTCGAACACGCGATCCATCATTCGAACATTAAGTGCAGATCTTGGGGTCTCAGGAATGAGACGGACGGAACCACTATGATTGAGCGCCAGATGCTCAATGATGCTCGTCGCCTCGAAGACGACAGCGCCGTTGTCGTCCAGCAACGGGAACTTGCCGAGGGGCCAGAGTTGTTTCAGAGCGCCGAAGTTTTCCGGCGTTTCTGGCCCCAGCATTTTAAGCGCGAACGGCGTGGCGTTCTCATAGAGCGCAACTAGCACCTTCTGGCAGTACGAGGAGAACGGGTGGGCGTACAAACTTAGGGTCATGTACTCTCCGATCTGATTGCAAATTGCAACTGGTTGCATTATGGACACTAAAGATTCGCGACGCAACCCCGATCACAAGAGCGCATTTGGTGAAGGACTTTCGATCTGGCTGCCCCATCAGCCTCACGTTGGAGGTACTTGGCGATCGATGGAGTCTCATCGTCATTCGCGACATCATGTTTGGGAGCCGCAGGCACTTTCGCGATTTGCTCACGGGATCGGAGGAGGGCATCGCGTCGAATATCCTAGCAGATCGCTTGAAACGGCTTGTCGACGCGGGCCTTCTCACACAGGAGGCAGATCCGGGCCACCGGCAGAGGTCGATCTATAGTTTAACCGAGCCGGCTATCGAGCTTGTGCCGCTCCTCGTGCAAATGGGCGCCTGGGGCCGACGCAATACGCCTGCCACCAAGGAGCTGTCCGTGCGGGCAAAGCTCCTGGAGGATGGTGGCCCCAAGCTGTGGTCGGCCTTCATGGATGAGCTGCGCGCGATTCACCTTGGCTCTCCAAGAAACGGGCCATCCGTTCTCGCTGCACTTCAGCATGCCTTCGAGAAAGCAATCGCTGAGCAATCAAGTGCGCGAAAACCCCGATAGCTCGCTACACACGCTCGGCGCGTTTGCCTTTCACTGGCAGGCATCGGCACTTCTGTTGGCCAATTTCGACGTCGTTCGTTTTCTGTTCGTGTTCGGATGAAAACGAGCAGTAAGCTGCCGATGCAAGCAGCATCCGACCAGTTGCTGTCCCTCGCCCTAACCCTCCCCCCGTACGCGCTGAGACGCGCTACTGGGAGAGGGGATAAAAGTGCGCCGCGATTCGACTGCTCCGGGCCAAAGCCACCGCAGCTTGCCGGAAACTTTAGCCTGTTGCTTCGGTGACATATCCTCCGGCAACGGATGCCTGACGCGCGCCGATATATGCAAGAAAAGGGGAACGCGCGGTTTCCACAACTACGTGCGAGACAAGACAATAAATGGTGCGGGCTCAGGTCAAAAGTGGCGCCTTGCCCCATAACTTCCTTTTCAACAAAATTCGATACCCCCTATAGTGTCGACGACACGGGGCGTGTCCTTGGACAAGCCGCACCTGGATGATCGAACTTGGACGCGCGGGAATTGCAGGCGAAAGAACAGCATGCGGCAGTCTAGTCGGTTAATATTGTCGATCGAGATGCTGGGGCAATTCGCCCTGCGCGTCGGCACAGCGAAGGTTACACTTTCGCGCGAGAGAGGCCGCGCACTTCTCGGCCATCTTGCGTTGACTCCCACGGGCCGGACAAGCCGACACAAGCTCGTTGGTGTGCTCTGGAACGACACGGTCGATGCTAGTGCCCTTGCCTCGCTGCGCCAGGTCCTGCCGGAAATTCGCGAGGCTTTTGCCAAGGCGGGCTTCGACGGTTTTTCGACAAGCCGGACCGAGGTCGCGCTGGATCTCCAGGCCATCTCCGTCGATGTCCTCGACGTACTCACTCAAGCGCAGGCCGGCCGAGCGCATCCTGTGCTGTTCCGCTCGCCTCGCGTCTTCGAGGGCATGCTAGAGGAGTTCGCGGAGATGGATCCAGGATACCGCACCTGGCTTCTGGCCGAGCGGCAGTCACGGCATGACCAAGTAATCCGCCTGCTGCAATCTGCAATGGTCGATCCGGACCGGTCAAAACGCAATCGCAGCGAGCTTGCTCAAGCTGTATTCAATCTCGATCCAACCCACGAGCGCTCGGCGCGCTTGCTGATCCAGGGTCACTGGGACGAGGGCGACGTCGGCGGAGCTTTCGGTATCTACAAACGCCTGTGGGATACACTCGCACTTGATTACGACGCCGAGCCGTCCGAGGAAACGAAGGATCTGGTTGCAGAGCTGAGATTGGCACAGCCGGTGTCCGCCGCACCGGTCATGACGTCGGCGGAGAAGGCGATTGGGCCTGGTCGATCAGCCAGCGGTACGCACACCCGTACGATTAAACAACGTCTTGTCTCGCTGCTATCGGCTTTCATCGGCGAAACAGAAGCTGCTGTTAGTGTCCGCTCAAAGCGCGCCAATAGTCGCTGGCAGCAACTTCACGCAGCCCCCATCAACATCATCGAACGCCACCACGGTCGGCTTCTGCGCACCAACGACCGCAGCATTCTTGCCTATTTTGAGAGTCCTGTGGAGGCGACGGCGTGCGCGATTGAGATAGAACGGTGCGTAACGCAACAGCGCACAGACCCACGCAAGGCTAGCTTCTTGCAGTACCGCATCGGGCTCAATATCGGCGACGCGGTGCTCGACGGCGACCAGCTCGTGGGCGCGGCAGTCGATATGACCAGAAATTTGCAGAGTACATCCGATCGTTTCGTCGTTGTGTCGGAAACGATGCGCAATATCATCGGTGACAAACCTGGCCTCACGTTCGAAGAGCTTGGTAGCCGGTCGTTTGATGGATTCCCCGACAACGTGCATGTTTTTCGCCTGCTGACCGATACCGGCGGGCCACAACTCGACGGCACGAGTGTACAAAACGTCGTCAACCTGGCCGCGCCCGTTCCAGGTTTCGGAAACCAGCCAGCGCTCGCCGTACTCCCATTCCAGGCGGTTGGTATCGAGCCCGACCTCGAACACATTGGCGACGGATTGACTGAAGACATCATCAACGGCTTGTCCAAGCTGCGTTGGTTGCCGACTATCGCGCGAAACTCCTCGTTCCTTTTTCGCGGCGGACATCTTGGACCGGCTGAAATCGGCCGCGCACTTGGCGCTCGCTACCTGCTAATCGGCTCGATCCGCAAGACCGGCCGGCGGATGCGACTGTCGGTGGCATTAGTGGATGCGATATCCGCGCGAAACCTCTGGAATGCCACCTATGACGGCACGTCCACCGACATCATCACAATGCAGGATGAGATCTCGATGCGCGTCATCGGCACGCTCGATAGCCAAGTGGATCACGCCGAGCAGGCGCGTGCGCGCGCCACTCGTCCCGCCGATCTGGACGTCCGCGGATTGATCTGGCGTGGCCGCTGGCATCAGAACCGATTGACGCGCGAAGATGCCGCCGAAGCGCGCCGACTTTTCGATCGCGCTTTGCAGGCCGATCCCGACTCGGCCGAGGCGCTTATCCAGCTGTCGTGGTGGTATTGCTGGAACGTTTGGACACAGCGCGGTCCCCATGGCCAGTTGCAGGAAATGCGGCGCCTCGCGCAGCGAGCCATGCTGTCAGATCCACTCGACGGACGGGCCCACATGCTCGCCGGTATTGCCGAGAACATGCTGCGCAATCCGGATACCGGTCTGCTTTTTCTGCGTCAGGCGATCGACCTGACGCCGAGCCTCGCGGTTGCGCATTCCTCCATTGGCAGCAGCTACATGCTGGCGGGCAAACCGGAAAGGGCTCTTGAGCCGTTGCTCACCGCACTGCGGCTAAGTCCGCACGACCTCTATGTTTTCCACGCCCTCGGCGAGCTTGCGTCCGTCCATTACATGCTCGGACAGTGGGAAGAGGCATTAGAATTCGCCGACAAGTCTTTGAGCCTACGACCGTCCTATTGGTACCCAAACGTTATCCGTGGGGGAGCGCTCGCACGACAAGGCAATTTCCGCGATGCAGAGCGCGCCGAAGCCGAACTGCGCGCGCGCCATCCTAAATTTTCCACTGCATACATCGATTGGCTTCCATTCAAGAACAAACAATGGAACGCCTACTTTGCCGATGGTCTCGAACTTGCGCGCCAACACGCTGAAATTGGCGGTTCGGCTGCACGCGGTTAACTATTTCCCTTCGCGCTCCATCGCGCCTTGGCAGATTTGCGGCAAGATCGTTTAATAAATTTTTCCGGGAGCCCGATTTTCATGCTCGGTTTCTTCAAACCCGCCGTCAAATACTACGAAAAGATTAGACACGATCAGGCTGAGACGGAGCAGCTCGGCGTCGAACGTGCTTTCAACTTCATGGACATGGCGTCAAAGGGGCTGGGCGCAAAGATCGGCAGCTTGGTATTCCGCTGGCTTGGCTTCATCTTATCCGTCTTAAGAGCCGTTTGGCCGATCCCGCGGATCGGTCGGCTGGCGATGGTTACGCGCTATGACGACGTCAAGGAGGTTCTGGACCATCATGAGGTCTTCGAGGTGCCCTTCGGCCTCGAGATGACCGAGCTCGCAGGCGGCACCAATTTCGTGCTCGGCATGCAGAACGGTTCCGATCACTCCCAGATGGCGTCGCAAATCCTCGGCGCCATTCACGCAAGTGATATCGAAACGATCGTCAAACCATTTTCCGCTCGTGTCGCAAAAGCACTTCTTGACGATTGCGGCGGCAAAACTGACGTGGTGCGCGATCTCCTCACGCGCGTGCCCACTGAGGTCTGCGGCGCCTACTTCGGGCTTCGAATCGACGATCCCGACGGCTTTGCCGAATGGTCGATGGCGGTCAGCAAGCTGTTGTTCGGCGATCCCCTTGGCGACGAGACGACCCGGCGGCTGGCGCTCGCGGCTGGACTGCGGCTCGGCCAGGTTATCGATCACTCGATGGCTCTCGCCAAGGCGGCAGTGCCCGGCAGCGCACTAGCCAATACGCTGCTAGGTCGCCTGACCACCATGCAGGCGGCGGGCACGGCTGGCGCGCCCGGCCCGACTGACGGCGCGATCCGCGCGATGATGATGGGATTGGCGACCGGGTTCGTGCCGACCAATACGCTCGCTTCCGGCCATATCCTCGAAGTCCTGCTCGACAAGGACGAAGCCATGCGGCACGCGCGCGCGGCTATTGCGACTGGCGATGACAAGCGGCTCGAACTCTGTCTGTTCGAAGCGCTGCGCTTCAATGCACCGTTGACGCCAGGCCCCTACCGTTATGCAGTGCGCGACTATACACTTGCTGCGGGGCACCGTCGGGCAAAAACGATTCCTGCCGGCACGACGGTCATCGTGGCGACGCAGTCGGCCATGTTCGACAGCCGCAAGATCGACGACCCGCAGGCCTTCCGTCCAGATCGTCCTGCAGCCGACGATCTGCTGTTCGGCAGCGGCCTGCATTGGTGCCTGGGTGCCCACCTGGCACGCGCCCAAATCACTCAGACCTTCAAGGCGCTGCTGACGCAGCACGACCTTAAACGCATGCCCGGTTCGGCCGGCAAACTGCAAACGGTCGGCCCCTTCCCGCGTCATCTTTGGATGACCTTTGAACCGAAAGTCGGCCACTTCACCCAAACGCTAGTGACGATCTGCGCGCCCATCGACGACGCCACGTCGCCAGCTGATGTCCGTGCCGCACTCGACGCGCTCGGCAATCCCGCCGCACCGACTATCGCCAATGCGCTTAACGGCACGCGACGCGTCCACTTCGCAAGTATGTCGGTGGTCGAAGGCGAAACGGATCTGAAGGATCCATCAAAGCGCGAACCTTCCCAACTCCTCCTCGAACTTGTCCTCGACGGCCCGTCCGAGTCCGCAATCGACGCCGTTATCGCGGCCGCCGGAGAGCTACTGCTACCCGTCTTTAAAACTGCCTGCGGCGTGCAGGAAAAGCGCGACCTGCCAAACTTTTTCGCCAACCATACCGTCGAACTCGGAGCCGGATTTGGTGGCATGTACCGGTTGCTGTCGAAGTCCAATCCAGCGGGAACCACCGGCTTGAACTTCAACGGTACGCCCGGGCAATCCGTCGACACAATCCTTAAGGACAGCTGTGTCGAGCAAGCCGTGCAGAATTCGGTTTCGGCGTATCTAAAAAGCGAACGTCGGTCCGGGCCCACGGCCTTGGACATTTTGACCAACGCCCGCGAACAACTCCGGCATGATGGCCTGGATTGGGCACTTTACCGTGGCGCGGGCTACGACCTTCTGCACGCGCACAATGAGCGTACTTGGTCGCAGTTCATCAAGGGAATTTTGACCGATCCATCCGTCGTCAAGCCGCTCAGCAAAGTTGCCGCGGTATTCTCGCTGGCCGTATTCGGGCTAGGAGTCTGGAGGCACGGCTGGCCAGCTACGGAGTTTGATTCTTTACCCGTCTCGCTGTGGCTATGGTCGATGCGCATCGCAGCCGCGCTCGCATACGGAGTGCTCGCCACCGTCATTGCGACCGCAGCGGTTGCAGCGATCTTTTATGTAGCGTTGCGCCGTCAGGAAGACCGTGATCAGCCCGCCGACATTGATCCGCAACTGGATCACGTCGACGAGATCATGCGGCGCGAAAATAGCCCGACGCATTTGCAGAACCACGTGATCGCTGTCACGCCAATGAAGCCCGGCCTGATCCGCGAAATGTCCCTCGCGGTATCGTTGTGGGGTATCGCAAAACTGGTGACGCTGAAATACCGACCCGGCTTCGTTATCGATCTCGGCACTATTCATTTCGCGCGCTGGTTTCGCCTGCCGCGCAGCAACAAGCTGATCTTCTTTTCAAACTACGATGGCTCCTGGGAAAGCTATCTTGAGGACTTTATCACGAAGGCCCATGCCGGTCAGACAGCGGTATGGAGCAACGGCGTGGGGTTCCCGAAATCTCGGCAGCTCATCAACGGCGGCGCGGAAGATGGCGCACGCTTCAAACGATGGGTGCGCCGTCAGCAGATTCCTACCCGGTTCTGGTACTCGGCTTATCCGCTTTTGACCACCGATCGCGTTCGCACCAACGCAGTGATCCGCGACGGCCTCGCGCGCGCCCGCACCGACAGCGATGCGCAGGCCTGGCTCGATGCGATCGGATCCATACCCCGCCCACAGGAAGCTCTGGAAACTGAAGAGATCCAGTCACTCGCGTTCGGCGGTCTCGGTAAACTTCGCGCGGCCGAATTCGTCCGTGTTCGGTTTCCAGAACGTAGCGAATGCGACCAAGCCCGCGCCTGGCTGCGTGACCTCGGTGCGAACAACGTGATCCGTTATGGCGACGACGATCCTGCCGAAAGCGCCGTGATGATCGGGCTATCATCGACCGGTCTGACCTGTCTCGGCTTTACATCGGTCGGACAGAAGCGTGGAACACCTGAATCGCTGGCATCATTTCCAGCTGCCTTCGTCGAGGATATGGCATCCAGGTCTAAGATTCTCGGCGACATCGGCGACAATGCGCCTCAGGAGTGGCAATGGGGCAAGGCGGATGCGCCGGTGGATGCCACTTTGCTACTTTACGGCAAGGACGACGAGACGCTGGCCACGCTTAAGGCACAAGAATTGAAAAGGCTGGACGCGCACGGCATCAGCTTCACGTCGATGCGCATGCAGAACCTGCCCGCGCGCTCAAAATCCGGCGAAGCCACGACTGGCGAAACTGGCAAAGACACCACTAAGGTAGCCGGTTATCTTACCGAGCCGTTTGGGTTTCGCGACGGCGTTTCGCAGCCGATCATGCGGGGGACCCGGCGCTTTCGAAAGGGCGTTAACGACATTCACGTCGTCGCTCCCGGCGAGTTCATCCTTGGCTATCCTGACGATCGCAAATACTACCCGCCGACGCCTCAGGTCGATGCTCTGGACGATCCGATGCGTCTATTGCCAAGCACCCCAGAGAATCTGCCGGATCGGTTTCCGGATTTCAGCTCCGACCACGCCGCCGCCCCCCGCGACTTCGGACGCAACGGCAGTTTCCTCGTCATCCGGCAACTTGAACAGGATCAGGCCGCGTTCCACGATTTCGCCCAGCGAGCAGTCACGGAGATAGCCGTCAACTATCCCGGCATGACCGTGACCCCCGCATGGGTCGAGGCAAAATTGGTCGGACGCTGGCACAACGGCAGCTCTCTCGTTCGCAACCCCAGCGCGCCCGGAACCAGCGCCGACAACGATTTCTTGCTCGGTGCCACCGATCCGCAGGGATTTGGCTGCCCGTTCGGCTCCCACACCCGCCGCGCCAATCCGCGCGACAGCTTTCACCCCGGCTCAACCGACCAGATCGACATCTCCAACCGCCACCGAATCCTGCGGGTCGGTCGCCCCTACGTCGAGGGCGAGAACACTCCGGCGACGGCCGCCAATGGCCTGCTTTTCATGTGCCTCAACAGTGATCTCGAGCGCCAATTCGAGTTCGTGCAGCAAACGTGGATGCTCGCGCCGTCATTCAATGGTCTACGCAACGAAGTAGATCCCATAGTCGGCGCGAAGCGGCCTGCGGCACAGGCCACGTTCACGATCCCCACACCAACCGGGCCTATCATATTGAAAAATTTGGAAAAATTCGTGCGCGTCCGGGGCGGTGGCTACTTCTTTCTTCCAAGTCGCCGCGCGCTGCATTTTCTCGCCCAAGAGCGTTCGACCCGGCCGCCGGCACCGATCCGACGACCGCAATCCTGACCGATTGCCATCCAATCATCGTCGGAACGTGTTTCGCTAATTTCGGAACAACTGCTTTTACGCTAGAATTACGCAGACTGGTGCACAGCACCTTCATCGATAACACGTGTATGGCCTCCCGACGGATACCATTCGGAAGGCCAGGACGTGAAAGATGAGGAGTCTGTCACATGGCCCAAGATATGGATCGTTCAATCCTTGAGCGCCACGGTTTGACCGTTGCTCATGTCTTGCGCCACGCTGAAGCGGCGGCACGCGCAGAGGAGACCGCATGGGAGTGGGACTTCTCAATCCAGATGAGGAACGACGTCCGCCTGTCAAAATGCGATGACCCGTCAAGAGCGATTGCAACAGGCCGCTTGGAATTCATTCGCGTTGAAGTCCGCTCTAATCTTATGACCATCGCGACCATATGGGGTGAACGCTGCGCATCAAGCGGCGAAATCATCGAGCGCATCGGCGCAAGGCGCTATGCATTGAAGTCGGTTACACTGGAAGGTGCTACAGTTTATTCATTCACGAACCGGTTGCCGCAGGAAACTGTCGATGACAGATTTTTCCCTGCCAGCGGCACCGCTGTATTATTCCACAATGTCGGCCACAAGCGGCGCGTGCTCAAGGCTTGCGGAAGTGACGAAAATGCCGGATTCTGCCAAGGGTGGATCTTCCACGCTATCGAAATCTGACCACGAGCCTCGCCGTATTGGAGCATTGGCCCAGGGCCTGCTTCAGACGGGAATGTCGGCCCTCACGAAGTGCGCCCGTTCTCCGGCTTGTTCGAGCGTATCGCCGAGATCAAAGTTTAATACTTCACTGAAGTTCGGCGCATTGGCACCGTCGAACACGATCCTGATAAGATCACTCCACTCCCAGAGACGCAACATTTACCTGCCGTTCCACGGTCCAGGTGATGCGACCGGGCGGCAAGACGATACGGTGATGGTCGGCAACCACCGCAAGTGCTGCGCGAGGGTTCGCACTCGTCATTTGCACAGCTTCGTCGAACGTGCAAACTCCCCAGTCCACGACGTTGCGCACCGCTTGATCCAAGGTCAGCGATGAACCTGCAAGTGCAGCGGTGCGCGTTTCCCTGACGCTCCCGTCAACGCCACGTTCGATGATCATGCCGGCGAACCCGTAGCGCCCTGGCGGAGCCGCAGCAGCAGTTACAGCATCCGTCACCAGGATCGACCGCCTGATCCCCTTCGCACGCACCAGCACGCGGATCACATGTTGCGGCACATGCAAGCCATCTGCGATAAAGCAAGCGGCTAGGCGGTCCTCGGCCAATTGGGCGAGTAGGGGATTATCAAACTTATGTTGCTGCGGTGCCTGGCCGTTACCGAGATGGGTCGACAGCGTCAGGCCGGCAGCCGCCGCGCACGAAACCGTCTCATAGCGCGCGTCGCTGTGACCAATCGCAACCACGATACCGCGTGCACGGGCCGCCACAATGAACGCTTCTGCGCCGGGCAATTCCGGCGCTATGGTGATCAGCAGTATTGGCCGTCGCAGCTCCGCTTGCAGACGATCGACCAGTTCGATGTCCGGCGCGATCATCGCCGTCGGCGGGTGGCAACCATGAAACCCAGGCCCTGGATTGAGGAATGGCCCTTCGAGATGGTAGCCGGGCACCATCACCGCGCCGAGGCGACTGTTGGCAACAGCAGCATCGAGCGCCGCGAAACGCGCGTGCAGAACCGGCTCCATCGCTGTGATCAATGTCGGCAGGCATTGCGTTACGCCGGTTTTAAGCATCGCCGCCAGAGCGTGATCAAAGGCATCGGCCCGCAATTCGGCGTCGTTGAAATCGATGCCGCCAAAGCCGTTGACCTGCAAATCGAAAAGTCCATCGGTCTCGGTCATAGGCACACACTCAAAAGGCCGGCAGCTGTGATAATTGCAAAATGCGACAATTGCCGTGCAGGCGGAGCAGGGACGCCGAGCGCCCGCTGCCCCGCATCACTCGGATTAGTCGCCACGATTAGACCTTTCGGCCACGAGAAAGAAGAGCGCGCATTGGCTCGGTAAAAAAAGGCGCTCAAAACAGCGAGTAACCACCGTCGATAACGAAGGTGTCGCCCGTGTGATAGCGCGATGCGTCGCTCATCAAATAGACGGCAATACCTCCGAAATCGTCGCCCGCGCCCCAGCGGCGCATGGGGATTCGCGGCATTACATTGGCGATGAATTTATCGTTCGAGGTGGCGTTCGCAGTCATGTTGGTTTCGATCCAGCCCGGCAGGATTGAATGGGCACGGATACCGTAGCGCGCGAATTCGACCGACATTGAACGGGCCATGGAGATCAACGCGCCCTTCGTTGCTGCGTAATGCTCCGACCGTTGCGCGCCCTCGATGGCCGCCAACGATGCCGTGCCGACCAGGACGCCTCCGGCTTTGTCGCCGGAAGCGGCGCGCTCGACCATATGCTTGGCCGCTGCCCGGAATGTGTAAAATGCGCCGTCCAGATTAATGCGGGTCACGCGATGCCATTCCTCGCTCGTCATATCCGCAAACGACGTTGCCCCACCGCGACCGCTCACTCCGGCGTTGGCGAAGCAGCCGTCAATACGACCCATTTGTCTCACCGTCTCCGCGAATGCCTGGGCAACGGCGGCCTCATCACCCACATCGCATTCCAAGGCCGTCACTTGGCGTCCGGTTTTCTCCAATTCAGCCTTTGCGGCGGCATTCTTACCAGCGTTCGTGCCCCACAGCGCCACATTTGCGCCCGCCGCCGCCATCGCTCGCGCCATGCCCAGCCCGATCCCACTGTTGCCGCCGGTTATCAGTGCCACTTTGCCTTTGAGGTCGAACGGAGCGTAAGCCATGGGAATGCCTTCTCTGACGATTGCACGTAAGTGATGTGACACAAGCTGGCGCAAGGCAGCGGGGTGCCGCAAGAAGAAAATCCAGCAACTCACGATTGGTGGTATTGCCGCCGCCTTGTCTATTGACGAATATCCATCCTTCGATGTCAGCGCCGATCAGCCGACAAGTCTACGGAGCCTACAATGCGGAAAGACCGATTGCTGGCCTTTAGTGATGGCGTCTTCGCCATCATTATCACCATCATGGTGCTGGAATTGAAAGCACCGCACGACCCGAGTTGGCCGCAGCTGCTCAAATTAGGACCGGTTATCCTCAGCTATATTCTGAGCTTCATTTATGTCGCCATCTACTGGAACAATCATCATCATATGCTCGAACCCGTGCAACGGATCAACGGTTCCACACTGTGGGCCAACATGTTCCTGTTGTTCTGGCTTTCACTGGTTCCGTTCGCAACGGCATGGATGGGCGAAACGCAGTTTGCACAATTGCCAACGGCCCTCTACGGGTTCGTGCTACTTATGCCGGCCATCGCATACACAATCTTACAACGAACTCTAATTGCAGCGCATCCCGACAACAAACTGCTCGCCAGCGCTGTTGGAGCAGATCTGAAGGGGAAAATATCGCTCGTGCTATACGCGTCAGGTATTGCGCTTGCGTTTTTGAACCCGTTTTTGTCATTGGCTCTTTTCGGCATTGTTGCCATTATCTGGTGGATACCGGACCCGCGCATTGAAAAAGCCGTTGCCGAGGAGGCAACCAAGCGGCGGACAATCTGATATCTCAAGCCGTGTAACCGGCACGCATGCGCCTAGCGCGTCAACGCTTAATCCCCGCCATCATCTCAAGGACGACGCAGACAGCCGCCACGTCCTCCGCGTCGCGCCCCAAGGAGAGCGCCGCATCGTACAAAGCGCCGGTGGCGGCGAACAGCGGCGTTGGACAATCCAAAGCAGATGCAAATTCGCCGATGACTGTCATATCCTTTTTCCAAGTTCGCGATCGCATGGTAGCAGGAAGATAGTTGTTATCGGCCATCATCGGCGCGCGCAGTTCGAAGACGCGCGAGGTACCCGCCCCGGAGCTGACAACATCGACGATTTGCTTCGGGTCGAGCCCTGCTTTCATGCCCAGGACGAGCGCTTCGGCGCTGGCGACATTGTGAATAGCAACCAGCAGATTTGCCACGAACTTCATTTTGCTGCCATTACCGAAAGGTCCGAGATTTTGCACCTTGCGTGCAAAACCAAGAAACAACTGATCGAGCCGTATTATTTCTGCGGCGTCGCCACTGGCAAAAACTACGAGGTCTTTGGATAGCGCTTGAGCGCCGGTTCCCGACAGCGGGCAGTCCAAAGCAATATGGCCGGCATCAACGAGTATTTTGCTGAAGGCAGTTTTATCGGCAAGCGACAACGTCGAAGTTTCGATGGCCGTGCATTTTTTTGATTTTACGCCGGCAATGACGTGCGCCGTTTCAATCACCGCCTTGGCACTCGGCAGACTGACGATTATGTCTTCTGCCCGCTCGGCGACCAGCGTTGCACTCGAAACAACGTCGACACCGATAGCCTTGGCGGCGGCCATTGCCTTGGCGTCGGGATCGAACCCGATAACCTGGAAGCCGCCCGCTTGCAGGTTGCGCGCCATGGCGCCTCCCATGATACCGAGGCCAATGATGCCCACTGTGTTTGTCATGAAAAGCGGCTCCGGCGCGAGGAAAACAATTTCAGATTTGGCCAGATGCACTCACGGCGACCGCCGACTGCCCGCATCACAACTCAGTCCGATCGTCGACGACGACAGCGCGGTGATAGTCACCGCCCGCAAATATCAGTGGATCGCCGTCGCGAAAGCTGGCATTCAAAACGCGGCCGATAAAGATCGCATGATCGCCGCCGTCAATCGTGCTTTCCTTCCGGCATTCGAAATGCGCCAGGGTGCCGTGCAGGACCGGGCAATCGCCATGGCCGCGGCGATAATCGATGCCGCTCATTTTATCTGCGCGAGGCGCTGAAAAATGTCTGCTCAGCTTGAGCTGTTCCAGCGCGAGTACGTTGATGACGAAATGGGAAGCCGCTGAAAAACCCGCAAATGAGCGGGCCCGTATCGCGAGGCTCCAAAGCACAAGTGGCGGGTCAAGCGAAACGGAAGAAAACGAATTTGAGGTTACGCCTTCGAGCTTGCCGCTTGGGTCGCACGTCGTAACGACCGTGACGCCGGTCGCAAAACGACCCATCGCGCGCCTGAGTTCAGCCCGTTCCATCAGGGTGGTGTCCACCTCGGATTGATGCGATTTTGACAGACAAATTGCCTCAAGGTTGGCCATCGGACGGGTTCCCAAGTCGATTGAGGGCCCTGGGGCCGGAATTCCGTTACACCAGATGGCATAATAGTGCGTGACGATCAGTAGCCCAAATAATATGATTGCATCGGCTGGATCAAGATTCACGATGGGTCGCAGCTGCCATATCTTTGGGACGCCGTCATGTCTGGAAGCCTGCGCGACATCCGTCTGTTCGTTGCCGCTTACGAAGAGCGGTCATTCACCGCCGCCGCCCGTCGGGAACACGCAACCCAATCGGGTGTCTCGCAACATATCCGTAAGCTTGAATGTAGCCTCGGTGTCGAGCTTTTTACGCGCGAAAAAGGGCAAGTTGCCCCCACACCTGCTGGCGATAGTTATTATCTACGCAGCATCGACGTCCTGCGCGCCCACGCCACAGCGACTGCGACGGCCAAGTCGTTTTCGGGTGGTTTTGATGGCGCGCTCGTCGTCGGCCTGATGCCCACCATGACGCGCTGCATGCTGGCGCCGGTTCTGGCAGCGTTTGTTGAAGCGCACCCGAATATGTTGCTCCGGATTGTAGAGGGATACAGCGCGCCCCTCACGCAACAGGTTCGCGCGGGCGAGCTTGATTTTGCCATCGTGCCGGCTTTCGCTGGGTTGCCGGGGCTGAAGAGCCGGCTGTTTTTGCGCACGCCGGAAGTATTGGTCGCTGGCCGCACTGCCCGATCAGCACAAGGCAACCCCGTGCAACTCAAGCAACTGGGGCCACTGCGACTGATTTTACCGAGCAAGGCCAATACGCGGCGACAGCAGATTGAAACTTATTGCGGTTCGCACGGCATCGAAATCGCTCGATTGATCGAGATGGATGCTATGCTCGGCACGTTGGATTTCGTCGCGCACTCCCAATGGCGGACCATCCTCCCAGGTATCATGATGGCGATCGACGATCCCGCCGGCCGGCTAATCACAAATCCCATCGCCGATCCCCCGCTCATGCTCGATCTCGTTTTGATCGAGCCGTCTCGACGTCCAATGTCGCCAGCCGCAAAAGTGTTCCTCAACCTCCTCCAGGACGAAGCGCATCGCCTGAATGCGCGTTGGAACCTGATGGCAATTCCGACTAAGTTAGTAAGAACCGAAGGCAAGTCCAGAGCGCGTCATCAAGTTTCTTGATTGCCGGCATTAGGCAAAACCATCTTGTACGATGGCCGTGTCCAGGCGCACCATGGAGCAAATCAGGGGACAGGCCCGGCGAGTTCGGATAATTTATGAGAGCTGCGATGGGCGGGAAAGACGACGGTCTAGCTGATATCGGCGACAACGCCATCGAGCAGATCACCGCCGAGCGGCATGCGCACTATCAACCGTACGGCTGGCATCATTGGCCGGAGCATCCGTGGCTATCGTACCAATTCCGACGCGGTCTTGGCGAGACCCAAGAGGGCGGTGGCTCGGTCAGCGAAGTGATGCAAGCTGCATCACGCATGGTGCCGGGATCGCTTGAAAGCTGGCATCACGAATGGATGCGCATCGGCGACCGCAATTGGACACGCGGGATTGCCGAAGACAAAGCCGGACATATCCGCACGGCCATGAACTGTTATCTCAGAGCTGCCGATTATTATCGGCAAGCAGAGTTCCATCTTGAGCCAACCGACTCACGCCGGCTTCCGACCTTCGAAAAGATGGAAGCGTGCTCACACAAGTACCTGCTCCATCTCAACCCCAAGGGTGAGATCGTTGATATTCCCTACGAAACGGGCAAGCCGATCTGTGCGTATTTCGTGCGCGCGCCATTTCCGGAACCACACCAACCCGTACTGATTTGCATGGGCGGATTGGATAGCATCAAGGACGAAATGTGGTTCATGCAGGCGCACGGCTGCTTGCAGCGTGGCATTTCGGTCTTGATGATTGATGGCCCCGGACAGGGCGGCACGTTGCGACGCCACGGCGTGGCCAACCGCCCCGACACAGAAGTCGCCATCGGGAAATGCATTGACTGGCTCGAGACACGGTCCGACATCGATCCCAAACACATCGCCGTTTGTGGCTCTAGCCTCGGAGGCTATTACGCTGCCCGCGCCGGCTGCTACGAGCATCGCCTGGCGGCTTGCATCAGCCACGGCGCCGTGTGGAATGTTCATGAGATGTGGGGGCAAAAAGGCGAGGATTTCGGACTGGCGATGCACATCAAATGGGTATTCGGCAAACCAACGATGAAAGAGGCCATGGAAAAAGCCAAAGCCTTCACACTCGATGGCCATCTTGAAAAAATGCGCTGCCCATATCTGATCCTGCACGGCGGCCACGACATCCTCACAGTAAGCGCGGCGCGGCAAACTCACGCCTACGCCGTCAAACACGGGGTGAATGCGACGATGCGGGTCCTCGACCCTGAAGAAACCGGAGCTGAACATTGTCAGCACGACAATCCGACCATCGGCCAGGAGATACTGTCGGATTGGCTGGCGGATATCTTCGGGATCAACCAACGCACGCTTTTGCCCACTAGCCATAATCCGTTGATCTGAAGAGACAGTCCATGGCGCTAGGTGTTGACAAAATTGTTCCGGCCGTCGTCGCAATCGACCTGCATCGCGGCCACCTCGACCCATCCGTCGCGACCATGCCGGTTGCGGCTGATGCTGCGCAGCGCGTGGTGACTGCAAATGCGGCCTTTTTTCATGCCTGCAGGAGCGCGGGCGTGCCCATCATCCACTGCGTGACGACCTATCGCGATGCGAGCGAAATACGCCTGAACCCAGCGTGGCGGGAACGGTCGGAAAATCCGAATAATCCACGCAAGAACGTCTTGAAGCACAACATTCGCGGCATGCCCGGCTGCACGCTCATGGCTGAAGTGTACGACCCCGCCAGCGATCATGTGGTGGATGCCAAGAAGCGGTATGACTGTTTCATTGCCACAGACCTCGAATTGGTGCTCCGGGCGCGCGGCATCAATACGGTCTTGGTGACAGGGGTAAACACAAACTCCTGCGTGCTTGCAACCGCAACATCTGCCTGCTCGCGTGATTTCGCCGTTGTTGTCGTCGAAGATTGCGTGGACACCATGGATGCACCGGAGTTGCACTCCGCCGCGCTATTGTGCATCCGCACAGCCTTCGGCCATGTCATGCCGTCACGCGACGTATTTGCCCGCGGGATCGTGAAATCGGCGGCCGCCCCATCCTTAGGGCTTGCGCCTTCGTTACACCCACGGAACACTTGATCTTGATCTGTCCACCTGTTCCAGTTTCTCTGAGGGAGCCCGCTTGATGACTGCACCCATCGTTCCACCCGGCTCCAAAATTCCGCGTGACCGTGTGCCGTTCTCGGCAATCGTTGATCGGCCACCCCTTAAGTTGCCCAACGATGGCCGCATCATCATTTGGACCATTGTCAATCTTGAAGTCTGGGATATCGCGCGTCCGATGGCACGACAAGTTATTCCGCCACCAATGGGAGCGCCGCTGTTGCCGGATGTGCCGAACTGGAGCTGGCACGAGTACGGCATGCGCGTTGGTGTCTGGCGGTTTTTTGATCTGTACAAGCGGTTGGGTATCAAACCCACGCTGTCGATCAATGCCCGTGTCATCGAGGATTATCCGCGCGTCAGCCAACAGGCGTTGGATGCGGGTTGGGAATTCATGGGCCATGCGTATGAGCAGGGCCCGATCCACAAAATCGAAGATCAGCCGGCCATGATCGCTCGCTCAATTGAAGTGATCCGCAAGTTCACTGGCAAGCCTCCGGTCGGCTGGCTCGGGCCCGGTCTTACGCAAACCTTTGACACGCCGGAAAATCTGACCGCGGCCGGGATCAAGTACATCGGCGATTGGGTCTACGACGACGAGCCGACAGTGATCTCGACGTCAAAAGGTCCGCTGGTAACGCTCCCCTATACGGTTGAGCTCAACGATATTCCGATGATGATCATCCAGCACCACGAAGCACAGCATTGGCAGCAGCGGTGTACGGATTATTTCGATCGACTTTATGCGGAAGGCGCCGAACGGCCTCGCGTCATGGCCATGGCCATCCATCCGTATATCTCCGGCCAACCCCATCGGATCAAATATCTCGAGGCGATCTACGACTACATCAACAAACACCCCGGCGTGATCCACTGGAATGGCGTGGAGATGCTCGATTGGTATCAGGGCGAACGCAAGCGATTGGGGCTCGTTTGAGAATGCAACCAATCAAGCAAGCCGACAGGCCGGGACCGCTGGCATGAGCGTGTTCCAGCTGCTGAACGGTATGACCTTTGCCGCGCTGCTTTTCATTGTAGCGAGCGGCTTCACTCTGATTTTCGGGCTCTTACGCATCGTCAATCTTGCCCACGGCGCGCTGTACCTGCTGGGTGGTTATATTGGTCTCGCAGTCGCGCAAGCGACCGGTATCTACCTGTTGAGTGGACTTGCGGCCATGGGTGGCATCGCGCTCGCCGGACTCGTGCTCGATCAAACGCTGTTGCGATGGGTCAAAGGCTATGAACTCCGGCAGGTTCTCCTGACGTTGGGCGTTGCCCTTGTAATAAACGATCTGACGCTTGTCATCTGGGGTGGCGATACGTTCAGCGTGCCCGTGCCGCCGGAGCTGCAGGGCGCAGCCAGTATTTTAGGTGTGACCTATCCGAAGTTTCGACTGTTCGTGCTCGCAGTAGGGGTGGCCACGTTTCTCGCGCTATGGCTTATGCTCAATAAGACGCGGCTGGGGGCTCTCATTCGCGCCGGTGTCGATGACGCCGAGATGGTCGAAGCATCGGGAATCAATATTCAGCGCGTGTTTCTGCTGACATTTATGCTGGGCGCGGCATTGGCGGGACTTGGCGGCTGGCTCGGCGGCGCGTTTCTAACGCTCTACCCCAGCGCCGATTCTGAAATTTTAGTTTTCAGCATGGCGGTTGTGATCATCGGCGGGCGCGGCAGCTTGGTCGGCGCAGCGGTTGGCAGTGTCCTGATTGGAATGCTCAACACCTTCGGTCAGGTATGGTTTCCTGAACTTGCCTACTTCGTCATCTTCGGGCCGATGGCAGTGCTGTTGGCCTTTCGTCCGCTTGGTTTGTTCGGGAGGGCGGCATGACTTCATTGGCTCCGACAGTCGTCACAACGAACAAATCGGGCTTGCGGAGCGCGCTGGCATGGGTTGGCTCAGCAGCAATTCTGTTTGTATTAATTGCGTTGCCGTTTGTCTTAAAGAGCTATCACCTCGGCATCGCGACGCAAATTCTAATTTTTGCGATCCTCGCGATGTCGGTCGACGTGCTCGCCGGCTTTGCCGGTCGCACGCCGCTTTGCCACGGTGCAATCTTTGGCACCGCCACCTATTTTGTGATTTATGGAGTCAACACCTGGGGCCTGCCGCTGCCGGTTGCCATGATGATCGGCGTAGCGGCGGCGACGGCGGTCGCCGCCGTCTTCGCGCTGCTGGCCGTGCGCGTTTCCGGTGTCTATTTCCTGCTGCTGACTTTAGCGCTTGGCCTCGTCATCTGGGGCATCTGTCTGCGCTGGTCGCAGGTGACGGGGGGGGAGAATGGACTGCGCGGCGACTTGAGAACAGGTGCGCTCGCCGATCCGGCCACATTTTACGCGCTGGTACTGGTGATCAGTCTTTGCGCCTTTTTTGCCATGCGCCGCTTCGTCAATTCGCCGTTCGGACTGACGCTGCGCGGTATCCGTGATAGCGAAAGCCGCATGGCGAGCATGGGCTACAACGTGACGCTGCATGTATTTCTTGCGTTCACGATATCCGGGTTCTTTGCCGGAGTTGCTGGCGCTATCTATGCGGTCTTCAACAACTTCGTAAGCCCTTCAGCTGTCGCATTGGCGCAGTCCGTGCAGGGTTTGTTGATGGCGATCGTCGGTGGCATCGGAACGTTGGTAGGGTCGTTTGTCGGCGCTGCCGTCATCATAATTCTCGAGCAATTTGTTTCAGCCTACACCGAACGCTGGCAGATGGTGCTTGGTATCGTGTTCATCCTTATCATGCTGTTCGCGCCCGAAGGCATTGTCGGCAAGTCCCGAACCTTGTGGCATCGAAGAAAATAGCCGACAACGATCTCAAAAAAATATCGCACTCAGGAGGAATACCCATGATCAACCGCAGAAAACTACTCAAATCGACGGCGTCCATTTCGGCTGTTGCAGCAAGCACCGTCTCGTTTCCGGCAATTCTGAGGGCGCAAGCAGCGCCGATTAAGATCGGCCTGATGGCACCGCTCACGGGCGTGCTGGCGGCGGGCGGAAAAGAATTGGTGGAAGGCTTTGAACTCTGGTGGGAGCGCAATGGACGCGAAATCGCCGGTCGCAAAATAGAGATTACGGTGGAAGACGACGCGTCCAATCCGGATACCGCGTTACAGAAGGCGCGCCGACTTGTCGAGCAGACCAATGTGCACTTCCTGGTTGGCAATATCGTCGCCAATACGGGATTGGCCGTCGCCAATTACGTTAAAGGCAATGGCGTTCCCTATTTCATTCCGGTCATTGCCGCCGATGATCTCACCCAGCGCAACCGGATCCCGAACGTACTGCGGATTGCCGGCTACACAGGTAGCCAGATGACGCGGCCGCTCGCCGACTGGTCTCTGAAGAATGGCTACAAGAAAGTTGCAACGGTCTCGCAGGACTATGCCTACGGTCACGAGATGTGCGGTGGCTTCGCGCAGACGTTTACCGAAGGCGGTGGGCAGATCGTGCAGCAGTTCTGGCATCCGTTGAATACGGCCGACTTCTCGCCCTATCTCGGGCAGTTGCAAGGCCTCGGCGTGGACGCGATCTTCGGCATGGAAACGGGCGCTGACGCATCACGCTTCCTGCAGCAATACGCAAATTTCGGACTGAAAGGGAAAATCCCACTGATCTCAGCCATGAACGTAGCCGACCAATCCGTCATCCGTACGCTCGGCGATGAGCCCATGGATGTGGTGTCGTGCGCCATGTTCTGCGAGGGCGCACAGGATGAGGCCACCAAGACGTTCGTCGGCGAGTACGAAAAGCGCTATCAGAAATTGCCGTCGGTCTTTGGCACGACGCATTTCTCGGGCGCGATGTGGCTGACGCAAGCCATCACCAAAATTGGCGGCAAGGTTGAAGACCGCGAAGCCCTACTCAAAGCCGTACGAGAGGTCGAACTCAAAGGTTCGCCGCTTGGACCGATTGTGAAATTGGATCCCTATGGCCATCCCGTCTACAACGTCTTCATCCGGAAAGTTGCGAAACGTGAGGACGGCAAGAAATGGAACGTGCCGATCGCCACATATCCAGACGTCGGACAGTTCTGGAAGTACGATCCTGAAACCTACATGAAACAGCCGTCATACTCGCGTACGTTCCAAGGCATCAAATCATAAGCGGTATTGCGATAAGACGTACCGCCTTGGCACCGGCCAGATCGCTCAGCCGCATCCATTTTCGGATGCGGCTGCCCCATTAAACATCAGATCGTTTGGCGCTCGTGACCGAACCTATTCTCAAGTTGACCGATGTCTCGGTGCAATTCGGCGCACTGCGCGCGGTCGACAACGTTTCTCTAAACGTGTCACCCGGCGAGCGGCGCGCAATTATCGGCCCCAATGGCGCGGGAAAGACCACGCTCTTCAATGCAATCACCGGTGTGCTCCCACCCACTGCGGGGCAGATCGTATTCGACACACACCCAATATCGCGGATGTCGCCGCATCGACGCGCGGCCCTCGGCATCGCCCGCACATTTCAGATAACTAACCTGTTTCCCAGCCTGACGGTTGACGAGAATATGCGGCTGGCCCTGCGCGGCTTGAAGCGACGCAAGTTTTCCATGTTCGGCACCGGCACGCTCGATCCCGACGAAAATACGTTGGCGACGCGGTCCCTAGAGATCGCACGGCTGCCGACGCGGCGGCAGGTTCTTGTCAAAGAATTATCCTACGGCGAGCAGCGCCAGTTGGAGCTGGCGTTATCACTTGCGGCCCAACCCCGCTTGCTGCTGCTCGATGAACCGGCAGCAGGCCTGTCGCCGGCGGAGCGCTCGATGGTCGCCGACATCATCCGTTCGTTGCCACGCGACCTGACGCTCATTCTGATTGAGCACGATATGGATTTGGCCTTGGGGTTGGTTGATTTCGTCACCTGCATGTTCGAAGGCCGCGTGCTGGTCGAAGCGAGCCCGAACGACATCCGCGCCAACAGCGCGGTACAAGAGGTTTACCTCGGAAAGGCGCGCCATCATGGCTGACAACGGCGTGCTCGAAGTTCGCGACCTGCACAGCTTCTACGGCGCAGCGCATGTTCTGCATGGCGTAACGCTAAATGTGCGTCGCGGAGAAGTTGTGGGGCTTCTCGGCCGTAATGGCATGGGAAAGACGACACTCATCCGATCAATCATGGGATTGTCGCCACCGATGGTGCGCGAGGGAAAAGTGACGTGGAATGGCGAGGATATGACCGCGCTCAAACCGCACGACATTGCACAACGCAAAATTGCCATCGTTCCACAAGGACGACGGCTCTACAGCTCGCTTAGCGTGACCGAACATTTGACCATGCTCAAGAATGCACGATCCAAAGAGGGTTGGACGGTCGATAAGATATTCGGGTTGTTTCCGCGATTGGCGGAGCGGCGCCACCATCGCGGCAATCAACTGTCGGGCGGCGAGCGCGGCATGCTTGCGGTTGGTCGCGCGCTGATGATCGATCCGGAATTGATCCTGATGGACGAGCCCTCCGAGGGCCTTGCACCCGTCATGGTGCAACACCTGGAGGCCATTGTTGCTTCGCTCAAGCAGATGAACATCGGTGTTCTGCTGGTTGAGCAGAACCTGTACAGCGCGCTTGAAGTTGCTGATCGAGTGTACATTCTGGAAACCGGCCGCATTGTTCACGAGGGCACGTCGGCGGAGCTACAAAAAACCCCGGATGTACTCATGCGCTACCTTGGCGTTCACTGACATGCCGGACGCGTCTTCACGACGACCTTGATGGCATCGTCGATCCGGTCACGCGCATAGCGGATGGCCTCGGGCAGGTCTTCGAGCTGGAACGTGTGCGTGTGGATCAAGGTCGCGTCGAAGCGCTTGGTGCGCATAAAAGCTTCGGCACGATGCGTGGCGCTCCGGCCTTCGCCACGAATGCCGAACAGGTAGATATTGTTGCGGACAATGTGACCCATATCAACCAGATCAGGGTCGTGCGCGAAGGCTGCGAGGCAAATTTTACCGCCACGGTTACACATGCGCGCGGCATCGTTGACGGCACCCGGCGCTCCGGAACACTCGATCACGTAGTCGACGCCCTTGCCACCATTGAGACGGCGGACCGCGTCAACGGCGTTTTCGTGCGTAACATTGACGATATGATCGGCGCCGAGCTGGCGGCCCTTTTCCAACCGCGCATCGCGTGTGCCGGTCAGAAAGACCGGATTGGCGCCGAGTGCTTTCGCCACCGCAACGCCGAGCAGTCCGATCGGCCCCGGGCCGATCACGGCCACGCTTTCACCGGCAATCAGGCCTCCGAGTTCGGTCAGGCCGTACATCGACGTGCCGGCCGTGACGACGAGTGTTGCTTCCTCGTCGGTCATGGTGTCGGCAATCTTGATCAGCGTATTGATGTTGTTGACGGCGTACTCCGCGAACCCGCCCTGAGTGGTGAAACCATTGGCACGATGGCCCTTGTCGACGTCGCCGTAGTTCAGACCATAGTTAAGGCACGAGGTGTACATGCCCATACGACAGCGCTTGCACTGGCCACACCCGGCATGAATTTCGACCGTTACCCGATCACCGATGGCAAATTCGTCGACGCCCGGTCCGAGCGCCGCAACCGTGCCCATGTATTCATGGCCTGGCGTCCAATTCTTGTTGAATGGCAGGCCACCCTCGATCATTGCCGGCGGTCCGCTCTTGATCACGTCGAGATCGGTGGCACAGATCGCAACAGCGTCGATGCGCACGAGGACCTCGGCTTTGCCCGGGAAAGGCACAGGTTTGTCCGTGAGGATCAACTGTTCGGGATTGCCGAGCACCCAGGCGCGCATCCGTTCGGGAACCGGCATCACTTTGCTATCCACTTTTACGCCAGCAGGTGCATACATGGCTCAGATCCGAATAATACGTGGCTGTGGTCAGAGCGGTTGGCGTCGTGGCCAATAGGCCGGCAGATAGGACCCATCCCGGTCACCCCAACCTTCCTCGGCAGCATCATCGTAGATTGCGAGGGTGCGCTCCACCAGCGGCAGTGATCCGCCGCGCTCACGGGCTTCCGCGAGCATGGTGCGCAGATCCTTGCGAATGCTGTCGATATCGAAAGCCGGTGGTCCAGGCTCAGCGCCGGATAGCGCGGCGGCGATGGCAGGTCCGCGCGCCTTCAACACATTCGGCCCGCCTGACGTGTCGGAAAAAAACTCCATCAGCGTGGTTTTGTCGAGACCGAGGTGGCGGCAGAGCGTAAAGGCCTCGCCGAGCGCTTGATAAGCCACCAGCAGCGGCAGATTGATGGCCAATTTCATGCTGGCGCCGGCACCGACCGGCCCCACATGCTGGACACGTCGGCACAACTGATCGAGCAACGGTTGCGCCCGCGCGATATCAGCCTCGGCGCCACCCGCCATTCCCAGCAACTTACCTTGCCGCGCCGGGCCAGTTGTGCCGCCGACAGGGCACTCGACAAATGCCGCTCCGGCTGCTCGTACTTTTGCCGCCAGCGCGCGCTCATCGGCGGGTTGCACCGTGCTCATTTCGATGACCAGTTTGCCGTTGAGATCTGCGCTCAATATCCCGGATGGTCCGTCGTAGACGGCGGCGAGCGCATCGGCATTCGTCAGGATCGTGATGACCGTATCGACGCGTGCGGCAAGCTCTTTGGGGTTAGCGCACCATGTGGCACCAGCCGCCATGAGATCTTGCGCCTTGTCGGACGAGCGGTTCCAGACCACCAGCTCATGACCCACCTCGATCAGGCGGAGGCCGATGGCTGCCCCCATGCGTCCGACGCCTGCAATGCCAATGCGCATATATGTTGCTCCAAGGCGGACGATTATCCGCATGATAAGGTAGATACGTTGGTATCGTAGTTCCCTATCACCGGCATGCAGCACTGGCGACTGGTGGCGAACGCAGGCTCACATTATGAATTTTGATCCAGCGCAACAGCACAAGTGATTTCCTACTCAGCGGCGCTGATCCTACCGTCCGGCGACAGGCATACTTACTCGGGTTTCCCATGACCGGAACGCATGACACATCATTACAATTCCTCGGCGCCGCGGTGGACGCGCGCATGCGCAGCGAGATGCGAGACGGCATGCAAATCGATTGGGATGTGCCGATCGCCGCCGACGATGGCGTCGTGCTTCGCGCCGATGTGTTCCGTCCGTCAACACCGGGTCGCTATCCGGTGCTCTTAACTTATGGCCCCTACGCCAAGGGTCTAGCCTTCCAAGATGGCTATCCGAGTGCGTGGCAACGCATGGCCGAACGTCACCCGGACGTAACGGTTGGCTCGACAAATGCCTATCAGAATTGGGAAGTGGTCGATCCTGAAAAGTGGGTGCCGTTCGGCTACGTCTGCGTTCGCGTCGACTCGCGAGGCTGCGGCGCATCGCCTGGCTATGTCGATCATTTCTCGCCACGCGAAACATTGGATTTCTATCAGGCGATCGAATGGGCGGGCGTGCAGCCGTGGTCGAGCGGCAAGGTGGGCCTCAACGGCGTTTCCTATTTCGGCATGAACCAATGGCAGGTGGCGTCGCTGCAGCCACCGCATCTGACGGCGATGTGCGTTTGGGAGGGCGCGGCGGATTGGTATCGGGACGCAACCCATCATGGCGGCATTCTCTCCACCTTCTGGGCCAATTGGTTCGATATGCAGGTCAAGACGGTGCAATATGGCATCGGCGAACGCGGCCGTCGTAGCCGCGTGACGGGGCATCTGGTGTGCGGACCAGAGGTGCTGAGCGAGGCACAACTGCAGCGCAATCGGTGTGATTTTGGCGCTGAGATTCGAGCGCATCCGCTGGATGACGTTTATCACCGCGCGCGCTCACCGCAGTGGGACAAGATCACCGTGCCGCTGTTGACGGCAGCCAATTGGGGCGGCCAAGGATTGCATACGCGCGGCAATTTTGAGGGTTTTGTGCGGGCTGCCTCGCAAGAGAAATTTCTCGAAGCGCACGGCATCGAGCATTGGACGCATTTCTACACCGACTACGGCCGCAAGCTGCAACGCCGCTTTTTCGATTGCTACCTGAAAGGTGACAGACAAGCTTGGTCTGATCAGCCACGGGTACTTCTGCAGGTCAGGCATCCCGGCGAGCGGTTCGTGGCGCGGGCTGAAGCAGAATGGCCCCTGCAGCGAACAACGTGGACAAAATTCCACCTGGACCCCGTCGCTTGCTCGCTAGTTACACATGCGAACTCTCCCGCAAACATGACCCGCAGCTTCGATGCGCTTGGTGATGGCGTTACGTTTCTGTCGCGCCCTTTTGCCGAGGCAACGGAAGTAACCGGACCGTCGGCGGTGCAGCTGGTTGTGTCGTCATCAACCGTCGATGCGGATCTCTTTCTGGTGCTGCGCGCCTTCTCCGCAGACATGACGGAAATCGTATTTCAGGGCGCGATCGACCCGCATACGCCGGTGGCGCAGGGTTGGCTCAGAGCATCGCACCGAAAGCTCGACGCATTGCTATCGACACCATACCGGCCCTATCATACGCATGACGAAGTCCAACCGCTGACGCCAGGGGTGCCTGTGGAACTCGATATCGAACTGCTGCCGACGTCAATCGTGGTGCCCGCCGGCGGACGCATCGCGCTCACTGTGTTGGGGCGAGACTATGAGTATGGCGGCGGCAGCGGTGGCAAACTCTCCAACTTCAAGAACGAGCTCAGGGGATGCGGGCCATTCTTGCATGATGATCCCCTTGATCGTCCTGCAGATATTTTCGGCGGCACAACGACATTGCATTTTGGCGTCGCGATGCAGCCCCACCTTCTTCTTCCTGTCATTCCACAGCGTTCGTGAATATGATCGGCCCCAATTCAGAACGAGACGTGGGAATCAATGACTGAAGCATCTGCAGACTCGCCTGACGTCGCAGCCATCGAGTCGAGTTACGCTTGGTTGCGCCTGGTGGCGGCCATACTCATCGGCACCATCGGCGGCGTCGGCATGTGGTCGGTGGCTGTTGCCTTGCCGGCGGTGCAGGCGGAATTTGACGTTACCCGTGGCACCGCGTCGTTGCCCTATACACTGACGATGCTCGGCTTTGCTGCCGGCGGCATTTTCTACGGCCGCATGGCCGATCGCCGCGGCATCGCCTCACCGCTCACGCTGGGCGCGTTGTTCCTCTGCGGCGGCTATCTCGCCGGTAGTCTCGCGCAGAGCATGATGCAGTTTATTCTGGTCCAGGGCGTCCTGATTGGCGGCCTCGGCGGCGCCTCCACGTTTGGTCCGCTGGTTGCCGACATTTCTCTGTGGTTCGGCCGCCGCCGCGGCATTGCCGTCGCCCTCGTGGCTAGCGGCAACTACCTTGCCGGCGCCGTGTGGCCGCCGCTACTCACCTGGGCCATTGAGGCCTATGGTTGGCGCGCGACGTACGCCGGCGTTGGGATTTTCTGCCTTGTGACGATGCTCCCGTTGGTGCTGCTGATGCGTCGGCCGCCGCCACCACAGCCGCCGCCCTCGCTCGCTGAAGCCGCGGCGGCGCTGAATAACGGCGGTCGTCCGCTCGGCTTTCGCCCCAATGCATTGCAGGCACTTTTGATGTTTGCCGGCATTGCCTGCTGCGTTGGCATGTCAATGCCACAAGTACATCTCGTCGCCTACTGCGGCGATCTCGGTTATGGCGTCAAACGCGGCGCCGAAATGCTGTCGTTGATGTTCATTGGCGGCATCGTGAGCCGGTTGATCTCCGGTTACCTGTCCGACCGCATCGGCGGACTGTACGCGTTGGCGATAGGTTCGACGCTGCAGGCATTGATGCTGATGCTGTTCCTGCCCCTCGACGGGCTCAGTGCACTTTATGTTATTTCCGGCCTGTTCGGTTTGGCGCAGGGCGGCATCGTGCCGAGCTATGCGATCATCGTACGCGAACTCTATCCGGCGTCGGAGGCGGGAACGCGCGTCAGCGCCGTACTGATGTCGACAGTCGCAGGCATGGCACTCGGCGGTTGGCTGTCCGGCGTCATATACGATCTAAGTGGTGGTTATCAGGCGGCATTCCTCAATGGCATCGCTTGGAACGTGTTGAACGTGGCCATTGCCCTGGAATTGATCAGGCGCTCTGCGGGTGCCCACCGCCGGATGGCAGCGATGGCGTGACATCGCGTCCCGCGACCATCAGCCTTGTGACGATTTCACTGGCCCCACCGCACCGCATTGCCCATGCATCGCATTGCCCATTGAGCGCCGCTGCGGCGTTCGCTACATAGGGCGCTGCCAATCAGAGGGTCGTCCATGTCCGTCCGCCGCCTGCACCCAGAGCAACCCAAGAATTTCGCCTTTACGCCCGAGAACGAAGCTTGGGCGGCGGCTACGATCGCCAAGTACCCGCCGGGCAAACAAGCCTCTGCGGTCATCCCGTTGTTGATGCGAGCGCAGGAACAACACAAGAACTGGCTTCCGGAACCTGCGATAAGACACGTCGCCGAGAAGCTCGGCATGGCGTATATCCGCGTTTACGAAGTGGCGACGTTCTATACCCAGTTCCAGCTCGGCCCAGTCGGCACCACAGCGCATGTGCAAGTGTGCGGCACCACCCCGTGCATGCTGCGCGGCGCCGAGGGCCTGAAGGACGTTTGCCGCAAAAAAATCCATACAGATCAATTCCATCTATCGGCCGATGGCGCTTTCTCATGGGAGGAAGTGGAGTGTGCAGGTACCTGCGCCAATGCGCCGATGGTGCAGATTTTCGCGGACACCTACGAGGATCTGACGCCCGAACTGCTGGAAAAGGTCATCGACGGCTACGCGCGCGGTACGCCGCCCAAGCCGGGCTCGCAGATCGGCCGCAAGGCGTCGTCACCCGCGGGCGGCTTCACTGCGCTGACCGATCCCGCGCTGTATGACGGGTCGACCCTCGGTGGTTGGCAGCATCGCTTGGCCGAAATCGATGCCAAATCGGCGCTAACTGCGGCCGCATCGGCGTCCGCCACCGCGCCCGAAAAGAAACCCTGAACGATATTGGTGCAATGGCCAACGAACCCTCACCGACCGGTATGCCATATGGACGCATGATTTTTCATGCGACCCTCGCTGGAGCAGTGTTTTTTTGCCTGAACCGTTATGCGCTGTCGCAGCCGTTCGAAACCGCGCTGACGTGGGGCATAATCGCCGCCCCCTTCGCCGCCTATCTCGCATATAGCCAGGCACGTCGGTGATGCACGTACCGTTGCCACCAATTGTCTCGACCCCTCGTATCCCCCCTCGCGCCATGCTACCCACGGCGCACATTGATCGATCCGGATGACCCTATGGCGCTGCACGACCGCGACCGCATTTTCCGCAATATCTATGGCGTCCACGACGTAAGCCTTGTCGGCGCGCAGAAACGTGGCACGTGGGACGGCACGGCCGCATTCATCAAACGCGGACCCGACTGGATCGTCAACGAGGTCAAGGCTTCAGGCCTGCGTGGGCGCGGCGGCGCCGGCTTCCCGACCGGCCTCAAATGGAGCTTCATGCCCAAGGCGGACCCGCGGCCGAGTTATCTCGTCATCAACGCCGATGAATCAGAGCCCGGCTCGTGCAAGGATCGCGAGATCATGCGGCACGACCCGCATCTGCTGGTTGAAGGCGCGTTGCTGGCCGCGTTCGCCATGCGGGCGCACACCTGTTTCATTTACGTGCGTGGTGAGTTCATCCGCGAACGCGAAGCATTGCAGCGCGCGGTCGACGAAGCCTATGCGGCAAAACTGATTGGCAAGAACAATTCCAACGGCTGGGATTTTGATATCGTCGTCCACCACGGCGCCGGCGCCTACATCTGCGGCGAGGAAACCGCCATGCTCGAAAGCCTCGAGGGCAAGAAGGGCCAACCGCGCATGAAGCCGCCATTCCCAGCTAACGTTGGGCTCTATGGTGCACCAACCACCGTTAACAATGTCGAGAGCATTGCGGTTGCCGGCGAAATCTTGCGGCGCGGCGCGGCGTGGTTCTCTGGGCTCGGCAAACCCAACAACACCGGCACAAAGCTGTTCCAGATCTCCGGTCACGTGACGAAACCCTGCGTCGTCGAAGAAGAAATGGGCATCCCGCTGAAGGAGCTGCTCGAGAAGCATTGCGGCGGCGTGCGCGGTGGCTGGTCGAACTTGCTGGCCGTCATCCCCGGCGGTTCGTCGATGCCGATGATCAACGAAGCGGATTGCCAGACCCTGACGCTGGATTTCGACACGCTGTCGAAGCTCAAGAGCGGCATGGGCACTGCCGCCGTGATCGTCATGGACAAGTCGACCGACATCATCGCCGCGATCCGGCGGTTGGCCTATTTCTACAAGCATGAGAGTTGTGGCCAGTGCACACCGTGTCGCGAGGGTACGGGTTGGCTATGGCGCATCCTCAGCCGCATGGAAGCCGGCCACGCCTCCAAATCCGAGATAGACTTGCTGTTCGACGTCACCAAACAGATCGAAGGTCATACCATATGCGCTCTCGGCGAGGCCGCAGCGTGGCCCGTACAAGGCTTGTTGCGCAATTTCCGCCCAGTCATCGAGGCGCGCATCGACCAGTTCACCGAAAAGCGCCGCGCGGCCGAGTAAGCGGCGCGACGTGTTGAGCATCACTTCAAGATGGCCGTAATTCGCATTGTCATCGCCACCCCGTGCGACGGTCGATTTGGGGCTAAGTACGACGGCCAATGATAATTAACAGAAATTCGCCCCTCAACGAGAATACCTGTCACGCAATCTGCTCATGCCACCTTGACAATTGCGACGTCCAGTACGACGTGATGGGCCAGTTTCCAACCGCCGGAGATACTTCAGACGTATGAGCGCCTTCAAACAACCTGATTTCAACGATCGCCAGTCCGCAGCCATCAAGGCGCGTCTGGCCGCCCTCGAAAAATTCAAAGCCAAGCCAGGCCCCGGCGATCCCGAATTCGACCGCAAGCAAACCGAGCGAATTGCGCTGGAGGAAGCGCGCAAGGTGCGCGAAGAGCAGCGCCGCATCGAAAAGGAAAAGCGCGTCGCCGAGGAAGTGATTGCCAAGGCCGCCGCCGAAGAAGAAAAGCGCAAGGCCGATCTGGCAGCCCATCTCGCCAAGATCGCCGAAGCAGAAGAGCTCGAAGCCGCGCAGAAGGCCGCGCGCGATGCGCGTTATGCCGCCCGCAAGGCTGCCAAAAAAGCCAAGAAATCGGGTTGAGCGTCATCAGCAGGTTAGTTGGTGTTTCGCTGAACCGAAGTTTTGCTGAGCCCCTTAACCCACGTCTTTTGGACTGACGAGGCCAGCTAGCGGCTGGCCGCTTGCAAAGCGCGAGATATTGTCGAGGAACAGCCGATCCCAGCGCGCGCGCACGCCGCTTCCGAAAAACGACGTGTGCGAAGTCATCCGTACCGATTTGTGCGTCCAGAAAGGATTTTCGATCGCTAGCGGCTCTTGCCGGAAGACATCGAGTATCGCAGTCGCTACCCGCCCGTTATCGAGCGCTCCCAACAGCGCCGTATCATCGACCAGACCACCGCGGGCGACGTTGACGAGGATCGCGCCGGGCTTCACCGCGGCGAAGAATTCGGCACCGGCAAACCCTCGCGTCTGCTCATTGAGCGCACACGCCAGTACGACGATGTCGGCGGCGGGCAACAAACGCTGAAGATCCGCCATGGTGCCGACAGTATCGACACAGTCACTCGACTGCGGCGAGCGCCTGATCACCGTCGTCGACGCGCCGAACGCCGTGACCCGCTTGGCGATCTCCTGGCCGATCGGGCCGAAACCGACTATCAACCAGCGTGTCTCGGAAATCTCGCGGAATGGCGTGGACTTCCATTGCTTGGCCGCTTGCAACGCGCGTTGCTCGGCAATCGGCTGCATGACGGCCAGCACTTGCGCCATGACATACTCGGCGATCGCGACTCCCTGTGCACTGGAATTGCAAATACGCGTGCCTTTGTCGGATAGCGCCTTGTAGAAAGGATGATCGAGCCCTGCATTGAATGTCTGCAAAACGCCAACCGAGCGGCAGGCCAGAACTGTCTTGAACGCCGCGTCGCGGAAACCGTCGCTGTTGATGTGCGAACTCAGCCAGAGATAGTCGATGTCGACTTCGTCCGCCGCCATACGCTTGCCGCCAATGGCGAAGCGACCGTCACGGTCGAAGGTGGTAACTTCGATATCCAGGCCAAGCGCATCGAGACGCTGGCCGATGTGCTCATATGATTTCTCAAACATGCCGACTTTATAGGACATATTGAATTCCTCGTTGTTGGCGCCTCAGTTACGCGGCAAGCGCCGTCGTAGCAAGCCTTGACCGGCGAAGGCGGGGCTGAGCATGATCGACCGAAAGACGGTTGGGAGAACGTTATGTCGAAGTTCCTGAAAGCCTTGCTGCTGGCAATGACCGTGCTCGTGACGGTCGGCCACGCGCGCGCCGAGTTGACCACCTTGCATGCCGCCAAGCAGTTCGGGCTTGGCTACGTCCAGTACATGATCATGGAAGACCAGAAGTTGGTGGAAAAGTACGCCAAGGCGGCAGGCCTTGGTGATGTTACGGTTGAATGGAACACCTTCCGCTCGTCCGATGTCATGAATGACGCACTGATCTCCGGCGCGGTCGAATTCGTTTCCCTTGGCGTGCCCGGCTTGATCACCATCTGGGACCGCACCAAAGGCAATCTCGGTGTCATGGCCGCCGCGGGCCTCAACGCATTGCCACTTGCCCTCATGGTGCGTGGCGACATCAAGAGCCTCAAGGATTTTGGCCCCAACCAGAAGATCGCGCTGCCGGCCATCAAGGTTTCCAATCAGGCTATTTTGCTACAGATGGCTGCCGAAAAGGAATTCGGCGTCGGCAATCACGGCAAGCTCGATCCCAACACCGTCAGCATGGCGCACCCGGACGCAACCATTGCGATGATCGGCGGCAACCAGGACATCGTCGCCAATTTCTCGTCCATTCCCTTCCAGACGCGTCAGGCCAAGACCCCCGGTGTGCATCGATTGACCTCTTCTACGGAAATCATCGGCGGCCCCTTTACCTTCAACGTCGTTGCCACAACATCGAAATTCCGCGCCGAAAACCCTAAGCTCTACAAAGCCTTCCTCGACGCGCTGAAAGAGGCCACCACGCTCGTCAATTCAGACAAGCAGAAGACCGCCGAAATCTACTTGCGCGTCTCCAAGGATAAATCCCCGGTGGACGAAATCCTGGCGCTGCTCAACGACCCGGAAAACGAATTCACCACCAAGGTTACACCGATCGACAACTTCATCCAGTTCATGGTTCGCACCGGCAACTTCAAGAACAAGCCATCGTCGACCAAGGAATTGCTATTCCCAGAAGCACAGTAGCTGTCGTTCGCCTATCCCAGTCCCATAGCAGCGTCAGCCAACCAGCGAATCCATGTCCTTTCGTCCAGCTTCCGCGGCTCATCACGACACCCGCACTGCAATCATCGTGACGCTGGTCCTGCTGGCCGTGCATCTGGTGGCCGCAGCGCGCCTTGAGCTGATGTTCGACGAAGCCTATTACCGCCTATGGGCGCAACATTTGGCGTGGGGGTATCACGACCATCCACCGCTGATCGCGCTGTGGATCCGCATCTCCACCATCCTGTTTGGCAACCGCGAGTTCGGCGTCCGTGCGCTCGGCGTGGTTGCGACCGCACTCGGATCGTGGGCCCTCTGGCTGATGGCCCGCGACCTCTTTCGCTCGACCGCCAAAGCCGCGCTGGCCGTGCTCATCTGGAATGCCTGCCCGCTGATTGGTGTCGGCGCTATAGTCGTCACTCCCGACACGCCCTTGGTGTTCGGCTGGACGACGGCGGTATGGGCATTGTGCCGGCTCTACCGCACCGATGATTGGCGCTGGTGGCTGCTCGTTGGGGCGGGCGCCGGCCTGGCGCTCGAAGCTAAATACACAGCGCTTTTTCTCGGTCCCGGTATCCTGCTTGCGATGACCGCTATACCTCGATTGCGCCACTGGTTGCGCCAGCCCGCACCCTACCTCGGCGGCGCCATCGCTTTGGCCATCTTCCTTCCCAACATCTTGTGGAACGCTGCGCATGGCTGGGAAACGTTTGCCAAGCAATTTGGTCGCGTCACCGAAACCGAGTGGACACTGCGCTTTCTATTTGAGTTTATTGGTAGCCAACTCGGCCTGCTCAATCCGCTGACGTTCGTGTTGGTGATCGCCGGCTTCACCATGGCGATCCGCCGCGTCGGCGATGGCGAAGACGGTAGCCGTCGTCTGCTCGCAGCACTTGCCGCACCTCTGCTCGCCTATTTCGCCTTTCACAGTTTGCATGATCGCGTGCAGGGCAATTGGTTGGCGCCGCTCTACCCGATATTCGCGTTGCTGGCAGCAGACGCCGCCGAAAGCGGTCTCACGCAATCCTCTTGGGCCACGCGGTTGCTGGCCTTCGCACGCCGCTGGACAGTCACACTTGGGTTGACCTTGACCGGCTTGATTTACACCCAAGCACTGCTCGCACCATTTCCGGTCGCGCCGGCCGGTGATCCCACGGCGCTGCTTTCCGGCTGGCGGCAATTGGCCAATGATCTCGATCGCCTGGCCAGCCAAGAACAGGCAGGCTTCGTGCTGACGCAAGGTTATGCGCTGACCGGATTGTTGAAGGTCTATACGCCGCCGCGGCTACCTGTGTATCAATTCAACGAGCGATATCGTTGGGCCTATGACACGAACGAAGGCCAGCCGGATGCCACCCGGCGCGGCCTTTATATCGTCGAACAGAAGCGGGCTGCCAACCCAGGTCCGCTCGATCGCTTCGCGTCCAGCAAACAGATTGCCACACTGGAACGGCGGCGTCGCGGCGTCGTCGTGGAAAGCTATGTCGTTTTCAGTCTCGATAGGCCGAAGACGACAATTCTGGAAACCGCACTTGCGCCCGCGCGTTGAGGGCAAGAGTCTCCCAACGCGCTCAGCGCATCACAACGGCGACCTGCTTGAACGAATAGCCGACGTAGTCGAATTGTTTGCCGGTGCGGGCGATGAATTCCGAGAAGGCTCGGAATTCATGCATTTCCCACGCCGGATAGTTGAAGAACTCGTCGAACAGAATGACCGTGCCCGGCACGATACGATCTGCCAGGTGCTCGAAAATCGTCGCCGTCGACGAATAGATGTCGCAATCGATGTGCAGCAACGCTATCGGCGCGGAGTTTGCCGCGACAAATTTGGGCAGCGAATCGGAAAACCAGCCGGTGTGCAATTGCACGTTGGCCGCGACCTTCGGCAATTTGCCGCCGCGATTGAAATAGCCGGCTTCCATTTGATTGCCCGACCAGTTCTCAGGCAGTCCCTGAAAACTGTCGAAACCGTCGATGGTACGGCCACGCAATAGTTTCGCAAGATGATTGATCGAGCCGCCTTCGTTGACGCCGAACTCGGCGACCACGCCTGCCGGCATGATGCGCTTGACCGCGTATTCCATCAGATCTTTCGGCGTATCGAAGGCCAGCGCCGACGGCATGTGCTTGACGATGAAATCCATCGTGTCCGATAGCGCGCGCTGCTGCAGCGCCCGATAGGGATGAAACGTGCCGTAGTCCAGCGGCAGGTGCAGAGCCATCACCGCCTTCTGGATGAAGCTTTTCAGAGGATAGTTGGCGACGAACATGCGGTTTCCATTGATTTAGAGTGCTTCCGGAAAAGTGTGAAGCGGTTTTCCGAAAGAAGCACGGCCAAATAATTAAGCGCCGGCGACTTTGGCCGAAGACGCATTGAAGACGAAAACGCGCATACTCGTGAACACGGTCACAAATGACAAACCGGCCGCGAAGAACTTCGCTAACAACGGATGCATGCCGAAACCGTCAGCAAGAATTCCAATCGTAACACTCGTGACGACCAGTCCGACGGCGCCCGCCGCAAAGAACTTGGCCAGCACCGGCGCCTCGGCCTTGACGCCGCGACCCTTAAGTCGGCTTGCAAACACGATGCGCGACGACAGCGCATAGTGCGTGAGCACGCCGCACACGTAACCGCACGCCGCAGCTTTCGCCGCGAGTTTCATCGGCAGCAACAGCGTCCAGTACACCGACGTATCCACGACGAGCGCAATCGCACTGACCATGGTGTAGCCGACGAACTGCAACGCCGCGCTGCGATGCTGTTCAGGCACAAACTTTAGGAGGCCGTCGATGGCGCTCATGCAGCCTGGCCGACCTTGCGCGGCACCATCCGCACGCTCTTCAGCGCTTGCTCGACGCCGGAATTTCCGGCTTCGTGATATTCAGCGTCTTCGTTGACATTCCAGATGTCGAACACCTGCTTGCCGGCGATGATATTTTCGACGGTGAGCATGGCAGTCATCATCGCGTGGTCTTGATTGTTATACTTGTGCATGCCGTTGCGGCCGACCAGATGCAGGCTCGGATAGGTTTCGGCGAGCTCGGCGCGGATCGTCTCGACATTGGCTTTGTAGCTGTCGTCGTAGACCGGAT
>JANXWC010000025.1 GCA_025351355.1 Hyphomicrobiaceae bacterium | reverse complement strand
CAGACCTCGAAGTACCACTGGCGAACTTCAGCCATGCCGTAGCGCTCGACCCAGTGCGCCACCAGTTTCCGGATCAGAACCGTCCACTGCGTGTAATCCTTGGGCGGGGTCACGTTGGCGCGGTAGTGGAACACCGTTTTGTCGCCTGACGCCAACACGCTGGGCATGAAGCTCAGTTCGACGAACGGCTTCATTCCGATCGATAGCAGAAAGTCGAATATCTGATCTGCATTGAAGAATGAATAGAACAGTGTTTCACCCTCGCCAATCAGCGTGCCCATGTTGTCGCTGAGCAGGCCGTGAAAGCGGACATGGCGAAAGCCGAGTTCGTCATGGGACCGCCGCATCTGTGCCTGCCAGTCGGCCCGTAAGCAAAGCGTCGCATTGCCGCTGCCGATGGTGTGTTCCCAGAAATGCGGCAGCGGCGTCGTGCCGCCGTCAATATTGCAACTGAATTCGACCGCCATGACCGGCCTCCTTATCGGCTACGGGAATCCATCAAGCTGCTTCGACTTTGCTGACGGAAGTGCCGGCGTCACGATCGTTAAACAGCGTCAGCGCGACGTCGTTATTCCACAACCCGATGCCGCCAGTGATGCCGGCCTGATTGGATTCAATGTGAATATCAGGCATCAATCCTTTCACCTTGTCTGCATTACCTCCACCCAGATAGATGACATCGTAGTGCAACAAGGATTTCAGAATTGTTATGGTTTTTCGCACGTGACGGCTCCACTTTTTCTTGCCCTTTTGCTTCAGGGCGTGCGCGCCGATATATTCGTTGTACGTCAAATCGCCGTGGATCGGATGCTGCGCCAGCTCCAAGTGCGGCATCAGCACGCCATCGCGGAAGAGAGCCGTGCCGGCACCCGTTCCCAGCGTCAGCACCAGTTCCAGACCGTGACCCTTGATAATGCCCAAGCCCTGGACTTCGGCGTCGTTGAGCAGGCGCACGGGCTTTCCCAGCCGCTCCGACAAGGCCTGCGCCAACGGGAAATCGCGCCACGCGTCAGTCTCGAAATGCGGTGCCGTCAGTGCACGCCCATCGCGCACGACGCCAGGAAACCCGACCGAGATGCGATCAAAGCGCGGCAACGGCGCGACCAGGTCCACTAACGCATTGAGCAGGATTTCCGGCGTGCAAGGATCAGGGGTTTCTACCCGGACGCGGGGCACCAGCATTTTTCCGGCGCGATCCAACACCGAGGCTTTCAATCCGGTGCCGCCGATATCAATGGTCAAGGTCGAAACATCCAACGGCGGCGCTGGGGTGGTTCTCGCTCCGAGCTTCATGACACCGCTCCCGCAGCAGCCCGATCGAGGAACCACCTGAGCTCGCCCTGGGGCCGCAACCGGGTGGCGGGGAGACTGTCGTCGCCGCCGCGAACCCGTTGAAATATCGCTGTTTTGCCGCTGCCCTCCAGCAAGAATGCTGCGTGGCGGCAGCTCTCGAGCGCTGGATAGGTCAGCGTGATGCGCGCCTCGGATTTGGCGCCCACCACGGCAGCGACCCATCTCTTGCGCTCTTGCAGGACAGCGGTCGCGGGGAACAGCGACGCCGTGTGCCCGTCCTCTCCCAGACCCAGCAAGACCACGTCAAACAACGGCTTTGCCGGGTTGAGGTTTTGCGTGCCATAAAACGCTACCAGGTGGCGCTGGTACGCGGAGGCGGCTTCGTCCGGACCGCGACCAGCAACCGGCACCGGATGGATGTTGGTGCGTGGGATCGGCACCTGCGACAGCAATGCCTCGTTCACCAAGCGGTAATTGCTCAAGGGATCGTCATGCGGCACGTAGCGCTCGTCGCCCCAGAACAAATGGGTTCGCGTCCATGGAAACATTTCACGATACGGGGATTGCGCCAATAGCTGGTAGAGCTGCCTGGGGGTCGAGCCACCGGACAAAGCGAGAGTGAAAACACCCCCGGTGCTGTTCGCAATGCGCAGCAGCCACTCGGCAACGCGTTGCGCCAGGGCGTCTGGATCGGCCAGGATTTCGATGGTGTCCTTAAGCGGCGTGCTCATGTAAACGCCTTGACTGTAGAGAGATCTATCCGGCAACAGGTGACAGAATGAATTTCTGCATCGCCTTGGCGAAGCCGTCGTTTTCGTTGTTGTCGGTCACGGCGCTTGCCTGCGTCTTGACGTCATCGCGGGCATTGCCCATGGCGATGGAAAAGCCGCTTCTGGCAAACATCCGGACGTCATTGGGCATGTCGCCAATTGTGGCGATCTGGGCCGGCGCGATGTTTAGAAGTTGCGAAAGTTTTGTCACCACCGCGCCCTTGTTGGCCAACGGATGGGTGACGTCGAGATAGTAAGACTGCGAGCGCGCGACGCTGGCCCGTTCGCCAAGAGCCGACACGACAACTCTGTCGCAGGCGGCGGCCTGGTCCGCATCATCCGATACGCCGACGATCTTGACAGCATGGGCCAGATGCTCTGGCGTGAACGACGCTACAGTCCGCGGCTCGAACTTCACAGTCCAGGCCTCGCGCGCGACATGCGCAGCCTGGCTGTCGCGCAGCAGCCACTGCTTCTCGGTGTAGACCCAGGCGTCCAATCCCTGCTCAAGTATAAGTTTCAACGCCTCGCTGGCCACAGCTGGCTCGAGGGTATGGCTTTCGATCAGCGAGAGATCGGGATTGACGAACTCGCCGCCGTTGAAGCCGGCAATGGCAACGCGCAAATCCAGCGGCGCGATCAGCATGCTCATGCCACGCGGCGGCCGTCCGCTCGTGATGGCGAAGGCAATACCGGCTTTGTCAAGGTCACGCACCGCGCCCTGTGCCGCCTCCGTCAGCACCTTGTCCGGCGTCACCAGCGTGCCATCCACGTCAGCCAGAACGAGACGGATGTCGCGCCGCGTGGTCATGATATCGCCGCCGGCGGTTTGTTCAGAGGCTGCCAATACCGGCCGTCGCGCGCCAGCAGTTCGACCGCGGCGTCCGGCCCGTCGCTGCCCGAGGGGTAGCGGGGACAATCGGACGCGTCCTCAACCCACGCATCGAGTACCGATTGCACGATGCGCCAAGCCTGTTGCACCAGATCGGCGCGCATGAACAATGTCGGATCGCCGATCATCACGTCGTACAGCAGCGTCTCGTAACCGACATTGGGTGCCTTGGGAAACCAGTCGTCATACTGAAAGTTCATCTTCACGGCGGCCAGATCCATGATTGGCCCCGGGCGCTTGATCTCGAACTGCAGCGAAATGCCTTCGTCGGGCGCGATGCGCAGCACCAGCCAATTGCAAGTCAGGGCGTCCACGGGCGTGTCCTTGAACGCCGCGTAAGGGGCCTGCTTGAAGCAGACCGCAATCTCGGTCACGCGCCGCGCCAGGTGCTTGCCGGTGCGGATGTAGAACGGGACGCCCGCCCAACGCCAGTTGTCGATTTCAAGTCGCATGGCGACATAGGTCTCGACCTTGGAGGCCGCAGCCACGTTAGGTTCGTCCCGATAGGCGTTGACGTGCTTGCCCAGCACCTCACCCGCGGCATACTGGCCGCGCACTGCCTGGGCGGGCGTCGCCGCGGGCATGGCGGTAAACACATCGGCCTTTTTGGTGCGTATGGCCGCATCGTCGAAGCCCACCGGTGGTTCCATCGCCACCA
>JANXWC010000009.1 GCA_025351355.1 Hyphomicrobiaceae bacterium | reverse complement strand
GATATCGCTCGATGCGCATGTCGGGCGAAATGTTCAGCAGTGGCAGGTAGGGATGTTTCGCCAAGAGCGCGGCATCGCTCGAGATCGACTTGCGGCCGATGGCGGCAGCGCCGGCTTGCAGATAGTTCGTGGCATTGGATTTGCCGAGCACGAACTCCAGGAACTGCCAGGCGGCCTCTGGGTGTTTGGCGTCGGTGGGGATGCCGATGTTCCAGCCCGCCAGATGCGTGATGTTGGCCGACCCCTTCGGCATCGGCGCGGTGCCGATCTTGCCGAGATACTTCTGGTTGGCCGGATCGAGCAGCATGCCCCAATAGCCCGAATACTGCACCATGGCGCCGATGTCGGTGGCCAGAAATTTGTTGGTTGCGTCGTCGCTGGTGGCTGAAATGGCGCCCTTGGGACCGAAGGCCAGCATGTCCTTCAGGTACTGCGTCGCCTTGACGGCTTCCGGCGTATTCACGGTCGGATTGTATTTGTCATCGTAGAGATGACCGCCGTGGCTCCAGATCAATGTCATCCACCACCAGGACGAATTGGCGCCCCAGCCGAAGATGGCACCATCGCCCTTGCCGGACTTCTTGACGGCTTCGGCATTGGCTTTGAACTCGTCCCAGGTCGTGGCCGGCTTCAGGTTGAGATCCTTGTAGATGTCGGTGCGGTACCACTGGATCATCGGCTCGGTCGAGAGCGTCAGGCCGAGCGTCTTGCCCTGGTATTTGCCGTAGTCCTGCTGGCCCTTGTCGAAGTCGGCGATGTCATACTCCTTGGACGCCGCAATCAGCTCGTCCAGCGGCCGCATGGTACCCGAGGCGCCGAACGGCGTCAGGAACGAGTTGTCGAACTGGGCGATGTCGTACTGGCCCTGCTTCAGCTGCACCGCCAGCATCAGCTTCTGGTGCATCTCGCCATAGGGGATTTCGGTGACCTTAACCGTGTGCCCGGTCTTTTTCTCGAAGGCGGGGATGAAGGACTGGATCGCCGTCGAGGACGGCGATGGCGAGAGGAACAGGTTGAGCTCGTCCGCATACGCCGACGCTGACGTGGAGAGCGCGGCCAGCAGCGCAGCTGCCGACAGGGCAAGTCCCGCTCGTATCATGGAAACCTCCTTGGATGCCTTGGTTCTCGGTGGCGGTCATGCCGCCCCGGCCGCGACTTCCTGGTGTGTCACCTGAACCACCGCTGCGGCTTGGCACGTCAGTCAACAACGAAAGGTTGACCAATGTCAACCAATGCGAAGACCCCACCTCGATTATGTATTCCCCGTTTTAACGTAAGGTTTGACAATCGAACGCGCGGCGATGCACGATCCTCTCCGATTGGTTGGCCAATAGCGCCAACCCTGGGCGCGACGGGGACTTGATGGCCACACTCTCGCTTTCCGGCGTCGGCAAGTCCTACGGCCCGACCGTCGTCGTCCACGGCGTCGACCTCGACATCGCGGACGGCGAGTTCGTCGTGCTGGTGGGGCCATCGGGCTGCGGCAAGTCCACCATCCTGCGCATGATCGCGGGGCTGGAGGACATCACCACCGGCGAAATTCGGATCGGCGGCGCACTGATGAACGAGGTCGAGGCCAAGGACCGCAACCTGGCCATGGTATTCCAGGACTACGCGCTCTATCCGCACATGACGGTGGCGGCCAATATCGGTTTTGGGCTGCGGATGAACGGCGTGCCGCTCCCCGAGCGCATGGTACGTGTACGCGAGGTCGCCAAGCTGCTGCAGCTGGAACCCTATCTCGAGCGCAAGCCGCGCGCGCTCTCGGGCGGCCAGCGCCAGCGCGTCGCCATGGGCCGCGCGCTTGCCCGCAAGGCGCAGCTGTTCCTCTTCGATGAGCCGCTGTCCAACCTCGACGCTCAGTTGCGCATGGAAGTGCGCACACAGATCAAGCTGCTGCACCGCGATCTCGGCATGACCAGCGTGTTCGTTACCCACGACCAGACCGAGGCGATGACGCTGGCCGACCGCATCGTCTGCCTGGAGGCGGGCAGGATCGCGCAAGTGGGCACGCCGGAGGATCTCTACAACCGCCCCGCCAATCTGTTCGTGGCCGGCTTCATCGGCTCGCCAAAGATCAACCTGCTGCCGGCTGTCGTCACCGGGGGCGGGCTGCGCCTCGCCGACGGCCAGACCCTGACGCCACGGGCGCGGGTGGCCCTGCCCGAGGGC
>JANXWC010000230.1 GCA_025351355.1 Hyphomicrobiaceae bacterium | reverse complement strand
GTTCGGCCTGCTTGGCCGTGATGGCCGCGTTGCTCTTTTCGACTTCGGCCGCTTTAGTCTCGGCGCCCTCTGCTTGGCGACCGATGCCGTTCAGCACCGTGACGCCGGTTCCGACTGCGAAGGCGACCGCGAAGCCGATGGCCGCGAGGATCTTGCGTGACCGGATCGCGTTCCCGACCAGATGGCCGGCGGCAATCGTCAGGCCAACGACCAGCGGCGTAATAGCGTGGTCGGCGGCCCAATGCCCGGTCGTAAGCGGTTCACTCAGCAGAAGGCCGATCGCCCCTGCCGTTGCAGCAAGGCCGGCCGATATGGCGAGCTTCTGCGAAGCGGTGTATTGTTCCATAGGTCCATTTCCAATCTGTAGTTGGCGGTGGATTTAGGGCTGACGTGGTGCTTCAACACCGCGTCGGCCCGTTTCATTTTGCGGGTCACGTAACCCGCTACTCCTTCAAACAATTCTTCCTCTCCTTCCGCCTCGGCCTGCGCCGGGAGGGAGTGGGGAGGGCTGACGATTTCAAAGAGCAAGCCCAATATAAAGGCGCTCACTGACAAAAGCAAGTATTGCACCAAAACTATTTTTATAGTACCGTCATAGAACCAGCAGTTAGTGGGTTATTTATGCAACAATCCGAGGGCAATGTGAGCAAAAACGACAGTAAATCTAAGTCGATGACAGTGGAGGCCTTTAAAGCCGCCCTGGATGCGCTCGGCTTCTCCACCTATGCATTCGCCGATCTAGTCGGCACCGCACCCCGTACTGTGTCCTATTGGGTTGCAGAGGGGCCGGTGCCAGTCGCCGAGACATTGACGCGGCTGCTTGTTGAGCGCCCTGAGCTTGTCGCGGTTGTCCGGCGGATCATGGACCGGCCGGTGAAACCTGCCGCCCATACGGGCCGCCCGCGCAAGGCGGGAGCAGAAGCATGACGTTAGAAGCACGCACCCGAGAAGGTTGCTGAGTGTTGCCGGTTTGCCCTTGCGGCGCAAAGCCATGCGGCGTAACAAAATCCTTATGGTTAGAAATGCGCCCAGCGATCCGCTCGGGCGCATTTTTGTTTCCGCTGCTTTTAGCGGCCCAACCTTCACCATCCACAACGCGCGACAATCCCGCTGCTTCGGCAGATCGGGATCGTGCGCCTATTCTGAGAGGCCAACATGACAAAGCAAGTCGTCGAATTCATCCCGACCGAGCCGCTTCGCATTCAAGTCCACCACGGCGACAAGATCACTGCTGAAGACGCCGCGAGGGCGCTCGGCGTGAAGCGCACGACGATTTGCGACATGCAGCAGCGGGGATCTCTGGGGTGCTTCAAGCTCGCCGGCAAAGTGTTCGTGCCGAAGGCCGACGTTGAGCGGTTGCTTGTCGAGGGCGAGAACTTCGTGAAGGGGCCGCGTCGATCGAGAGCAGTTCAGCGACGACTTGTTGCCGAGCTTGAGATGCAACGGGAGAGGTTAAAGGCAACGGCAGCGAAAGAAAACGCGACCGTCTGAAAATGAAAATCGCGCCGCCCGTGCCAGGGTGACGCGATCAGGGGCATCAATCACAATCATCGACGCAATCGACGACGCCATCATTGCCTGAGTTTGTGCGTTTTTTCAAGGCGAATGCACGTCGTCCTGACTTCGGGACGAATTCAAAATGTCAAAAACTTCGGCATGGGTGGACGCTCTTATCAGCGATCCGAGCCTCAACACGACAGACAAGTGCCTGGGCTATTTTCTCAAGCAGCGGGCGGCATCAACGTCAATCCGCATCGGCTGCGACATCACCGAGGACCAGCTTGCAATTGCGATTGGCATTGGAAAGCTGACGGGCACGAGCCGCGAGAGGCTCATCACGTCGGTTCGCAAGCTCGTCGCCCGCAAGTGGATCAAGGCGACGATCTCGGGCGACAAGATCGTTGATCTTGCTGCTGCTGAGGCGCCAGGAATTGCCGACCCGACGCAACGCAAGCAAGTTGCTGAACGCCCCATCGTTGCGGTTGCGTCGGAAGTTGCACCACCAAAGCGCGTGACCGTTCAAGATGTGGCCGATCGCTACATCAAGCGAGACGGTAGCATCGTTTCAAATGGGGGTCGCTCATGAGTTACGATCACAATAAGCCGGCACGCGCACCGACGCTCGGCGACATCAACGACGCAGCCCTTCGCAATGCTGCGCGACGCACCGCGAGCATCGTCCTCCCGCACCAGCGGTTACGCGCTCTCAATGCGCAGGCCGCCATGCACGGCGGGGATCTTGCGGAGACGGGGCGGCGCGGCGCTTCCCTAGTAGCGTTCCTGGTCCTCAACGCAATCAAGGATCTGTCCGACAACACCGACGGCATTTGTTACGCGGGCCGCGAAGCGCTTGTGGCGAAAGTCTTTCCGAGGGCGATCTCGAAGGATGCGCCCGACTACGAAAAGCGCATGAGGCAGCGCGAGAACCGTGTACGTGACGCGCTCGAATATCTCTCAAAGATCGGTCGCATCGTGTCCGAGAGCCGCAAGGGGCGGTCGTCCTTGCGGGCCATGTCGCACATTGAGATGGATGACGCGTCGCTTGAAGATGATGAAGACTTGGCGGGCTGTGAACCCGCCAACCACCCGGCGGGTTCTGAGCCCGCCAACTACCCGGCGGGCCGTGAACCCGCCAACCTCAAGATTACAGATCGCGAGGGGTTGGCGGGTTGTGAGCGACAGAGGTTGGCGGGTTGTGAGCCGATGGGGTTGGCGGGCCGTGAACCCGCCACAAGGGAAGTATATAGGGAAGGAAAAGAG
>JANXWC010000226.1 GCA_025351355.1 Hyphomicrobiaceae bacterium | reverse complement strand
GTGGGAGCGGTTCTCAGCCTCGTTCTTGCTCTCAGTTGTCAATGACATCTCGGCGATCGCTTCGCAGCGGCTGCAGGCAACGCAGGGTGTGCAAGCCTCTGGCACAGGGCAATCAGGTAACCAGGCAGCAGCCATTGCTTTGGAGCAGACAGCGGCCATCAAGCCGACGCTGAAAAAGCATCAGGGCGAGATGGTCAATATCATGGTAGCGCGCGATCTGGATTTCTCTGCGGCCTACAAGTTGAAGGCCGTCAAAAACACTGGGGCGTGGGGCGACAACACGCTGCTCGATCAGCCGGCCAGACCGCTCAAATGACTTTGAACCCAGACAAAAACGCCGGCCGCGCGCAGATCTATGCGCAGCTGGGTCCGCTGCGCGACCTTCTCGCCATGCCCGGCGTGTTCGAGTGCTGCATCAACCGCCCGGGTGTCACCTGGGTGGAAACGGCAGGCGGTTGGATGCAACATGCCACGCCCGAGCTAACCTTCGAACGATTGCGCGGGTTGGCGCTGGCGCTGGCGAGTTGGAACGCGGACAGCGTCAGTTCCGAGAAACCGATCTTGTCGGCCGTGGGCCCGGATGGTGAGCGCGTGCAGTTTGTGTTGCCACCCGCGGTCGAAGCCGGTTTGATCTCCATGACCATCCGCAAGCCCAGCAATGCCACGTTCTCCCTGGCGGAGTTGGGTGCCCATGGATTGTTCAGCGCAGTCGTACGCGGCCGCGACACTGGTTCACACGACACCGCATTGGCCGCCCTTTATGACAGCGAAGAGATCGAGGCGTTTCTCGCGCTAGCCGTCAAAACGCGCAAAAACATCATGATCAGCGGTGCGACGGGTTCCGGCAAGACGACACTGTCCAAGGCCTTGATTGCTCACATCCCGCTCGACGAGCGCATCATCACGATCGAGGACACACCCGAATTGGTCATCCCGCATCCCAATAGCGTTGCGCTCAAATACAGCAAGGATGGGGGCCACGGTAAAGTCGGCCCGCAGCAGTTGTTGGAGTCGTGCCTGCGGATGCGACCGGACCGGATACTCCTGCAAGAGCTGCGCGACGGAACAGCGTTTTACTACATTCGCAACGTCAATTCAGGCCATCCCGGTTCCATCACCACGGTTCATGCCGACAGCTGCGCGCTGGCGTTCGAGCAGCTGACGTTGTTGGTCAAACAGAGCGAAGCCGGGTCTGGCCTGGACCGGTCTGACATACGAAGTTTGCTGCATGTGTCGATCGACGTCGTCGTGCAGTGCAAGCGGGTAGGCGGTGCGTTTCGCGTCACCGAGCTTTGGTATGGGCCCCGATCGCGCACGAAGGCGGGCAACGAGGCCGCAGCCTAATCAATTCCCCGATCAGTTGGCGTAACGGCGCGGGGTGTCCTGCGGCGATTGAGAAACTGCGCCCTCGGCGCCGGCAACAAAGGAACATGATCATGAGAAAGTTTACGACGAGCGGAAGTATCGCAATATTGGTGCTGATGGTGCCAGGTCTGGCGGCGGCGCAGACAGTCACGGGCGCGGGAGCAACGGCTTCGAGCACCGGCACGGCCACCGGATCGTTTACCAATTCGGCCGGAACGGCCTCGACGGCGACCGGCTATAACGCCAAGGCGACGGGTCTCAACAGTACAGCGAGCGGTGTGAACTCCGTTGCGTCGGGGATCAATGGCACAGCGACTGGTATTTCCGCAGTGTCCAGCGGGGATTACTCGGCGGCATTTGGAGGGGGATCGGTCGCGTCCGGCGTGGGTGGCACAGCGCTTGGAGCGGGCGCGCTGGCGACCGGGCTCAACTCGACTGGGGCCGGCTTGAATGCGGGGGCGAGCGGAGTTAACGCGACCGCAACTGGTGCTTATTCTGTGGCTAAAGGGGACTATTCTTCAGCGTTTGGCACCCAAGCGGCGGCCACTGGTTATGGCGGAACCGCCGGCGGCTATAATGCTCAAGCGACCGGCGGCAATGGAACCGCTGTTGGCACGAATTCGCTGGCATCCGGTTTGAGCACGACCGCCACGGGTTCCGGTGCGAAGGCGACCGGCTTTCAGTCGACGGCGCTTGGTGTAACGGCGACGGCGAGCGGGGACAATTCGACATCGCTTGGGATGGTTTCGACCGCATCAGGTTTGCAGTCAACCGCGGTCGGGACGGCCAGCGCTGCGTCGGGGTTGAATTCGAACGCTATTGGCTTTGCGGCACTTGCGACGAACGATAATGCAGTCGCACTCGGTACCGGGACCGTCGCCAGTGGCGTGAATTCGACCGGGCTCGGATCTCAGTCGACGGCATCAGGCGCTTATGCGACAGCGGTAGGTCAGCTGAGCAAAGCAAGTGGCGTCAACAGTGCTGCGTTGGGCGCATCGTCCACGGCGTCCGGTGACTACTCCACAGCATTGGGTGTCAACTCTACGGCATCCGGCGCGCAGGCGACAGCGATCGGCAATGGAGCTGTTTCGACAGGCAACAATTCGGTGTCTTTGGGTAATTATTCCAAAGATCTTGGGCGCAAAAATACGGTTTCCGTTGGTGATGCGACGACGCAACGGACGATCAGCAACATGGCTGCGGGCACATTGGCCACAGACGGCACGAACGTTTCGCAGATCTCGCCGATGTGGAAGGCGCTCGGCATGACCGTCGACGCCAACGGCGTCGTGACGTCACCAGGCTTCACGGTCGGCGGCGTCAACTATGCGACGGTGCAGGGCGGTTTGTCGGCACTGGAAGTGAGCGTTGCCTCCGGGCAGGTCGGGATTATCAGGCAAGACGCTGCATCTGGAAACATCACCATCGGCGCGGGTACGCCTGGCTCCAGCGTCAGCATCGCGGGGGGCGCGGGCAATCGTACATTGACGGGGGTTGCGGCAGGTACGATCTCGACAAATTCGACTGATGCGGTGAACGGCTCGCAGCTGAACGCGACGAATACGGCTGTGGCGGCGACCAATGTGACGGTGGCAGGTATAACAACAACTGTGACCCAACAGGGCACGGCCATTGCGAACCTGACGACGGCGGTTGCCACCAACACGACGGCACTTTCGACAATGGCCGGCATGCTTCAGAGCGGCACCACTGGTCTTGTGCAGCAGGCTGGCGGCGTGTCGACGGGTGCCATAACCGTTGGCGGCGCAACGGGCGGGACTACCGTCAGCATGAACGGCACGTCGGGAAGCCGCACCGTGACCGGCATCAGGAATGGCAGCGTGGCCGCCGGCAGTACCGAGGCGGTGACGGGTGATCAGTTGAACACCACCAACACCCGCGTGGCGGCGGTCGAAACGACGACGGCGACACATTCGACTGAGATTGCCGCCCAAGGCACGCAAATTGCGACGCAAGGCGTTCGTCTCACCAATGTTGAAGGTATTGTTACCGACCATACCCAGCACCTCTCTGTACTGGACTCGTCAGTTGCAGGCCTGCAATCCAGCGTCGGCGCACTTGGCTCGCGTGTTGATACGCTCGAAACCAAAACGCGCCGCAACACCAGCGGTATTGCCGCCAGTATGGCTATTCCGAACTTGACGATACCCAGCGGCAAGAAGTTCGCGTTCGGCATGGATCTATCAACCTACGACGGCATGCAAGGGTTGGGCGCGTCGGTGGCTGGCGCCATCAACAAGACATGGTCGGTTCAAGGGAGTGTGACGGGAAGCCTTCAAGGCGGCGCGGTTGGCGTCAAAGGTGGCGTCCGAGCTGCATTCTGAAGGAGGGCTGCGCTCGAATTGGGCGCAGCCACTTCCGCGCTATCAGTCTCGGTCGTGACGTGACGCTGTGTGGTTCAGCTCATATCATCGTCCGATTAAGGACGGCTCGGCGTCGCGGCGGCGGCTGGCGTTATCTGTAAGATCGGGAACTTCGCGGCCAACGTGTCGAGGACTTGAAAGCCGTGGTCGCCTGATGGAACGAACATCCGCAGCTTCCACCCGATCAGTTCGGAGAACAGGCCCATGGTTTTGAGCCTGGGCACCATGCTCTGGGTGAACTCACAAAGCTCGATGCGGTTTTCAGCCATGACCTTCGACCGCCGAAGCTTGAGGCCATCCTGCAATGCGACCGAGACCTTGCCGTCCAGAAGGGCTGCATAGGCGTCAGCCGGCGAGATTGTCTTATCTGGAAGCTCAGCGATGTCAGCCATCCAAGCCGGCGAGACGACACGACCGACGATCTTCTCGCCGGCGTCGGTTTTCAGGCGGTAGACTTTAACGTGGTTCGACGGCAGGCGCTTCCAGATCGGCAATGGCAAGCCAGTAACGATAAAGAGCTCCTGATCGCTGTACTCAGGCACTTGGTCGAGTTCGGCCGTCCAGGCGATGGCGAAGTTGGTGGCATCCGTCGGTTCCCAGTTGCTGTCTTCGAGGAAGCTTGCCGAGACCGTGGCGACGTCCATCGGTCGAATGAGGCGGACCCGGCGCTCAACGGTACCGTCGTCGAGCGTGACGCTCGGGGCCCGCACCTGAACGGCGGCCCGCTTGGATTTTGTGTTCGTGACGAGCTTGCCGCCTGCCTCGTTGCCGAGATCGAGTGCGTGGTCGAGGGTGCGCGGTTCGTTTTTGGTCCGCTGAAGAATGGTGAGCGCTTTGGTTTCAGCGCCTGTTTGCGGGTGTGTATAGATCGTCTGCCGCTTTGAGACTTCAAAAGATGAGGCGGTCAGGGTTTCCAGCCCACGGTCATAGGTGCCCGATGCAATCGCACCCTCGATTTTGTGTCGAAGCAATCCCTCGAAGACGTCGAAAATCTTGTTCTGGAGATCAATCGTCAATGCGAGCAGGCGGTTCAGGAACGTCGTTATCGGCGGTAGCCCGTCTTTGAAGGTTCCATCTTTGTCGAGCAATTTGAGACCGGTGGCTGCCTCGAACTTTTCAAGGCTGCAGCCGTCGACCTTGCCAGACACGAGCAGCATGTAGAGCTGTGTGAGGGCTGCGCGCCCGTAGGGGCTTTCAAGGTTGTCGGCTGCCTGAAACATGCCTTGTCCACCGGTTTCGCGCTGGCCTTTGGTGATAGCGCCGAGCGTGTCCAGCCGCCGGGCGATTGTCGAAAGAAAGCGTTTTTCGGCTTTGACGTTGGTTGCGATCGGCCGGAACAGGGGCGGCTGTTTCTGGTTGGTCCGGTTGGTGCGTCCAAGGCCTTGAATGGCCGTGTCAGCCTTCCAGCCGGCTTCCAACAAGTAGTGCACACGCAGACGCTGGTTTTTCGCCGAGAGTTCGGCGTGGTAGCTTCTGCCTGTGCCGCCGGCATCTGAGAAGACGAGGATCGGCTTTAAATCGTCCATGAACGCTTGTGCTTCGGAGAGGTTCGCCGACCCGGGACGGTTTTCGACGCAGAGGACGTGGCCTTTTCGCACAATGCGTCGGGAGCGGCCGGTGACTTCGGCGACCGTGTCGGTCCCGAAGGTTTGGATGATCTGATCGAGCGCGCCCTGCACGGGCGTTAACGTGCAGAGGTGCTCGATGAGGGCATCGCGGGCTTCGACCGCGGCACGGCACACAACGGGATTGCCGTCCTGGATAACCGGGCGTGAGGACACTTTTCCACTCTCATCGGTGAAAGGCTCATAGAGCGCGGTTGGAAAGGAGTGCATCAGGTAGTCGAGGACGTATTCGCGCGGTGTGATGTCGACCTGCAGATCGCCCCATTCGGATGTTGGGATTTCAGCAAGCCGGCGTTCCATCAGCGCTTCGCTGGTCGAAACAATCTGGATGACGGATGCGTGGCCGGCGTCCAGATCTCTGCGGACGCATTTGATGAGCGTCGCAGTTTTCATGGATGTGATGAGATGCAGAAAAAACCGCTGCTTGGAGCTTTCGAAAGCCGAACGCGCCGCAGATTTCGCTTGCCCGTTGAGTGAACCGGAATCGCCTGTGATGTTGGTGGCGCGGAGCGCTTGGTTGAGGTGATTGTGGATGATTTCGAAAGCGCCGGCGTAGCTGTCGTAGATGTGGATTTGATCCTCGGTGAGTTCGTGGGTCGTCAGTTCGTACTGGACGCCTTCGTAGGACAGCGAGCGCGCCGAATACAGCCCGAAGGCTTTGAGATCCCGGGCTAGAACTTCCATGGCGGCGACGCCGCCGCCCTCGATGGCCGCGATGAATTCGGATCGCGTGGCAAACGGGAAGTCATCCCCGCCCCACAGTCCGAGCCGTTGCGCATAGGCGAGATTGTGGACGTCTGTCGCACCTGTGGCCGAAATGTAGACGACCCGGGCGTCGGGAAGTGCGTGTTGCAAGCGGAGGCCCGCACGTCCCTGCTGGGACGCGTCCTTGCCGCCGCGCTCGCCCTGGGTCGGTGCGGCGTTCGCCATCGCATGGCTTTCGTCGAACATGATGCAACCGTCAAACAATGGTCCGAGCCAGTCGATAATCTGCTGGATGCGTGAGCCCTTATCGTCGCGACCCTCGGAGCGCAGGGTGGCGTAAGTTGTGAACAGGATGCCATCTTGGATGGTGATGGGCGTCCCGCTTTTGAACCGCGACTGCGGGGTGATGTGGAGGCGCTCCTGGCCGAGCGATGACCAATCCCGTTGGGCGTCATCGATGAGCTTGTCACTCTTGGAGATCCACACGGCCTTCCGACGTCCCTTAAGCCAGTTGTCGAGGATGATGCCTGCGGCCTGACGGCCCTTACCGGCACCCGTCCCATCACCCAGCATCCAGCCGCGTCGGAATTTAACAGCATTGGTGGCGTCAGCGGTTGCCGCGGAAATGATGTCGTAGGTGGCGTCCATCGTCCATGTTCCAGCCAGCGTGGCACTATGGGCCTCGCCGGCTGAGATGATGCTTTCGAGTTGGGCGTCTGAGAGCAACCCCTTGGCGACCAGGCCGGTTGGCAGTGTGGGCACGTACCCAGGTTTTGGCGGCGCCACAGACGCCATGGCGGCCGACTGGACCAGCTGCGTCGGGTGTTTCATCGCTCCTGCAATAGAGATCGATTGCAGGCTGTAGTTTTCGTAGACGGCACCGGTGATCTGACCTTCGGGTTGATCGGTCGTGCTTTTGTGGACGTAGAGGAGTGGCCCGGCGTCGATGATCGGTACTGCCAGCAGGGCGGACTTCTTGCGGTAAACGGGAGTGTATTTTTTGGCCGTGCTGTAGCTTTTCAATGCTGCGGGTTTTTGGATCTCTGGACGCTGTGGCAAAATCTGGAGGACGAGATCGAGGAGTGACGCGGCGGTATGCTTCTGTGGAAGAGCGGTCTCGATCATATTGCCCGGGGCTGATGGAACCTTGTCGATGACCGTCAGCCGCGTGTCGAACGTGGTGCCGTGTTTGGCGTAGGCGCTGCCGTCGATGGCTGCGGAAAACACCACCCGGGCCGTTTTCTGGATGGCTGCGAAGGCAGCGCGCCATCGGGGGTTGGTTGGGTGAAGGTTCGCGCCGGTGATCGTGACCAGACGTCCACCCGGCGCGAGGCGCGCGAGCGCCGACGTGATGTGCCGCATGGCGGCGTCGGCGACGAGTCCATCGACATGAGCAGCGACTGAAAAGGGTGGGTTCATGACGACGAGCGTAGGCGTATGTTCGGCTGAGAGGAGGTCGTGGATGGAGGCTGCGTCATAACTGGATACGGACACGCCAGGAAAGCTGTGCTCGAGCACGGGGCGGCGGTTGGCAGCGATTTCATTGAGCACCAGCCGGCCGCCGGCGATTTCAGCGAACACGGCAAGCAGTCCGGTGCCGGCCGAGGGTTCGAGAACAACATCGGTCGATGTAACCTGTGCGGCAACGGTTGCCACGTAGGCGAGCGGCATGGGTGTTGAGAACTGCTGATACGCTTGGCTGGTTTCTGACCGGCGTGTGTGGGTCGGCAGCAGCTTGCCGATTTTTTCCAGCATGGCGAGAAACGCGTGCGGCGCGCCGGCCCGTTTCAGCATTGCCGGTCCGAATTTTCGCACGAAAAGCACGCTGGCGATTTCGCCGGCGTCATAGGCTGTTTTCCAGTCCCAGGCGCCCTCGCCGTCGCTGCCGCCGTAAGCGCTGATCATGATGGTCTTGAGTTCAGCCGTTGTCAGCGGGAGGCCTGGCGTGATGTGTTTGAGGATGGCTTGTGCTGCCGCCTGTAACGCTGGTGTGTTCTCAGGTGGTTGAGCTGCATGAGTGAGTTCGAGCAGAGTATCCATGACGTATCCTTCTGAGGATTGAACGGGTGGTGAAACGACAAAACCCGGCGCTTTGGCCGGGCTTCGTGGATGTCGAGTAAGTGGGGCAGCTCGCGTTAGGTCCGCGGCGTCAGTCTGCGAACGGACTTTCGCCGGCGTCGCCGAGGAAGTCAGGCAGCGCTTCTTGCGGCGCGTCGCTGGCGGCATGGTCACTACAGTCGGCGCCGGGCTCGTCGGGCTCAAAAGTGCGGAGTGGTTCGGGCAGCCAGCCCGAGCCTGCGAGCATGCGCTCGGCTTCCTTGGCCATCTCGGATTTCCGCATATGGGCGATCATGTCGACGAATGCCTGGCCTTTGACTTCGAGGACCGCCTTCAGAACACGCGATTTTGGTACGCGTTCGAGATAGTTTTCAGCGGTCGGTTCCCAACCTGACGCGGCGATATCGAGCGCGGCATCGCGGGCCACGATATCGGCGTGTTCGGTGCAGCCAGTGGGCGAGTGGTAATGGGCGTAGTGCGCGGTCAGCGTTTGGCTGACGCAGTGAGCGAGCAGTTCGCACCGGTGCTGACCCTTGAGGGTTTTGAGCACACCCCACAGGTCGTTCGCGCTGGCGGGCAGAAGATTTTGCCATCCCGCGTGTCGCGTGATAATCGCCGCAGCCGGTCTGCTTTCGGCGAGTCCAGGGCTTTCGGCGTTGGCCGCGATGCACTCGGCGTGGAGCTTGAGGCAGGATCCACGTGACGTGTTGTAGAATAACTTCAGGCACAGCACGTGAAGCAGAGCGGTCATGGCCAGATCGGTGTCACGAGCGACGGCATCCCTCAATGCCAGCGTGCGATAACTCGAGAGTTCCTGGAGCAGACGCTCGGACAGTTTTTTAACGCCATCGTCGGGTTCGCCAGAATCGTAGAGAGCATCTTGGATGGCAGCGTGAATGGGCGCGCCGTTGACGATCATCGTCTGATGACCGGGCGTTTCGGTGATCGTGCCATTGCTTGGGTCGATGACGACTGTGGTGATACCGCTTGATCGGCGGCCCCGATCTTCCACGGGCTCATGGTCTTCCATAGACTTGGGTTCGTCTTGGCTGCGAACATAGCCGCGTTGGACGCAGAGTTCGCCTGAAGTGCCGACGCTGATGAATGCGCCGGCTATGGCGATATCAGCCGGATCGTAGGCCTTCGGCCGTAGCTCGAGGTCCTCGAGTTCGGCTTCGAGCGCTTCGGCCAGGGTGGCCTCCTCGTCCGTGAAGGTCTCGTTGGGGCCGGTGTTGAGTGCTTCGAGCTCGCACTCGATCTCGGCGCAACGTGAAATTTCGGCTTTGGACATTGCGATATCCCCGCCGTGAATGACGCGCATGCCGGTCTGGCGTCCGTAGGGAAATGAGATGCCGGTTTCAATCCAGCGCCAGCCTTCCTTGGTGACAGCCTCTGCTGCCGTCTGCAGCTTGGCGGTGACCAGACGGTCGAGCGTTGCGATATCGAGGCAATAGCAGTTCGTGTCGGTGGAAAAGAGATCGCGTGCAACGGCGCCGCCGGCGTCTTCGTAGGCGGCGATCCCGATGAACTTGGCCCGCTTGTCGGTACTGGCCACGCTGTTCTGCGTCAGCAATCTGCGGATCGCGTGCGGGCTATCGATGCCGCTTTCGGTAACTGCGGTCCAGACTTTGACCTGGGCTTCGTGATCGTCCGAGACTGTGAACGCCATGAGCTGTTCAAGCGTCATGTCGTCGTCGGCGTACGTGTTGTGAAGTTCCCAGGCGGCGCTGGCTAATCGCAGCCGTTGTTTGACCACGGAGGGCGCAACGAGAAAACGCGCGGCGATCTCGGCTTCGGTGACGCCTTTGTCGATCAGCGTTTTGAAGGCGCGGAATTGATCGAGCGGATGCAAGTGTTCGCGGTGCATGTTTTCGGCAAGGCTGTCTTCTTCGGCGAGGCCTTCCGTGCGGATGACGCATGGCACGGTGGCATCCTTTGCCATGCGCTTGTCTTTGACGAGCAGTTCGAGGGCGCGGTAGCGGCGTCCGCCGGCGGGAATTTCATAGAGACCGGTCGCTGTGCCATCGGCATCGAAGACTTCACGAACGCTAATGCTCTGCAGCAACGTCCGATGGGCGATGTCGTCGGCGAGGCTCTCGATGGAAACGCCGTGTTTGATGCGACGGACGTTGCTGTCGGCCAAGCGCAACTTGTCGAAGGGAATATTGGCCGACTGGCTGAGCGTAATTTTGGCAGGTGCCTTTGGCTTTGCTTGCAGGCTGGTCTTTTTCGGCAAGGATTTTGATTTGAGGGTTTTCGACATGTGGGAACCTTTTGTGATCGGATGAACAATAAAAACCGCCTCAGTGGATGCTGGGCGGTGGAACGGATCGAGATGGTTTGGGCATGCTGCTAGGCGCTGAGCGTGTTTGGATCTCCTTTGCTGGCGTGGGTGGTCAACCTTCGTTTGGCGGTCTGGCGAGGCTCCTCGTGACCGGTCGGCGTAACGCAGAAGCGGAATGACCCGTTTTCGAACCACTGGCTTTTTATGAGCGAGCACGTTTGGTACTTGGCCGGCATAACTGCCAGACGATCTGGTGAGATCCAGATGCCGCCATGGGACGGTGTTGAAGCAAACCAGATGCCATCGGCTTTTTGTACGACGTGATCGGCCGGACCCCATGGGGTAAAACCGTGGAACGGAGTATGTCTGACGTTTGTCATTTGGCGATCCTCGTTGGGGCGTCGTAACGCAAACGGCCGCACATGTGGTGCGGTCGGCTCGGTTGAATGCATGCGATTAAGTTAGGAAGCCGATGATGTCGGGGAGCAAGCCATGGGCAATTGAGCACGTGACGGTGATCGGTTCCACGCCGGTATCGACCGTCGTGCCACTGAGATAGTGCGACCCCGCGCAGGCAGCTTCGAGCAAGTGGGCTGCGATCAGCAATTGGGCTTTGCTGTAGTTGGTTGGGCTATATCGCAGCATCTGTGGTGCCAAATCCCGGGAGAGTTCCCAGCTAAGTGACGCGCGATAGGCACGCACGAGTTCGCGAGCCACAGACTGTGCCTGACTTGCGGTGATCAAACCTTTGCCGACAGCAAACGTCGCCAGCGCGCAAAAATCCTGCGCTGTCGGATGTATCTGCGGTGCACCCCGCGAGGGTTCTTCGTCCTCTTCGGCGAACGGATCGTGCGCGAACGGTTTGCGGCTCTTGGGATAGACGGCTTTGGCCTTTGGCTTGCCGAGTGCGTCCTGATATCCGCAGGGCGGTTGATCATGGTCGGCTGTATCATCGTCAGCCGTATCTATCGTTCTGGTGGCCTTTGCCCCGCAAGGCTTCTGGTGATCTTGGGTTTTACTGCAGTATCTGGATTCCAGTTCCGCCAGCAACGTGCGGCGCTTCACTTCTGCGACGAGAGCGATGGCGATAAACTGTCCGGAACGGTTCTGCATGGCGGGCATCCTTTGCTGTTTCTCGCCCGCAGATCGCACACCCTTTGAGCCCTTGAGACCAACCGGAAACGGCTGAGCCGTTTTCCGGATTGGTCGAATGGCGGGGTGTGCGACAAGGTCTTAGAGAAACAGCAAGGGGTGACGACATGACCGGTGTGCGGCAGTCCAATCGCACACGGAAGTCTAAGTGAAGCGCGGTGCCGCATTGGTCTGTCAGCGCATTAAGTTTTGTGGTGGCAGACAATTTTGAATTCGTTGGGTAACAGTGTACGGCTGGGCCGATTGAGAGCGTGAGGCAGTGGACCCCAAGGGTCGAGACACGCTGGCGCGTGGCTCGATCGGCGACGATACGAGGCGCTGATCCTCAGCCGGCCCCGTCGGGGACACGCCCAACCCCACACGTCACAACGCTCGACGCAACTTCACCCAATAAAATACCTCGCCTAAAAAAAGAGCCCGCCAACGTGGCGAGCCCCTCTCAATTTGGAAAGTTCGATCAGCGACCCACAGACTGATCGCGGCCACGGGCCTGCTCAATGGCCAAGTCGGCGGCTAACATGCGGGTCGATTGGTGCGTCTGGTGGACAGTGTTTATGTGCGTGGTGACCTCGGCTGCCAACTTGAAGATTTCCGGTGTCAAGGCAGCGATGCGTGGGCTGGTCGCTTGATCCCGCGTTTCAACGGAAAGGCTGGTCAAATTGGCACGTTCTTCCGGCGACAAAGCTTTATCGACGAGGGCCTTGGACATTTCCAGGAGCTGCGCATCCTTTTCACCGGGCACCGCTGGTAACGTCAGTGCCGCTTGCAGCGTTTGTTTGCTGATGCCTGGGTGTGAGAGAGATGGCTGAATATCGTATGTCTCGAATTTATCGCTGATGACTTTGCCGAGTTGGGACAATTTGGCGGTCGTGTCGTCGCCGAGGGGCGTGATCCAGCCACCGGCAGCTTTGGAATAGGTGAAGCCCGCACCTTTGACAGCCGCGTTGGCTTCGACGTCGTAGGCGAACTTGGCGACCACGATGGGTTGGCGCTTGTCATCGGTCGACGCTGAGAACTGCAAACCGGCGTGGGTCGGGATGTTGCTGATCTCGTGGGCGCGATTGCCGGCGAGTGCGAGTTCACCGGCCGCGAGACGGAGTGCCGGGTTGACGATGCCAGGATCTGGATTTTCGAACTTCCAGTATCCGCCCTGCTGGATGGTCTGGCCACCAACCTGCACATCCTGTCCGCGATTGACCCATTTGGCGCCGGCGGCTGCCAGTTCATTGGTGGCTGCCGCGACGTTCGGGAGATAGACCGCGAGCCCCATGCCTTTCACTTCGAGTTTATCGATGCCGGGAAACCGGCTCATATCGGCCGACTTGATGAAGGCGGCCGCTTGATGGGCGCGGCCCTCAGCCAACTCTAATGCAGGGCTTGCATCTTTGACAAACCGTTGCAGCTTTTCGACGGTTGCGGAACTTGAGCCTTGGACCATGAAGGCCTTTTCTTCTTTGCTGAACTTGACGCCAGGAAAGGTGGCCTCGAGGGCTTGCTGTGTTGGATTGTGATAGGGAAAGCGAACGGCAAACCCGGTGCCTGCATTAGGTTGGACTGAGATTGGCATGTGGGGTGGTCCTGTCAGGGTCTTGCCGGAGACACGACAGTGCTCCACTCGGTGCTACCGCCCCCTGCTGAGCGCGCAAGCAACACGATCCGGCTGCGCTCGTTTGGGCAAGCCGTCAAAGGTCAACCCATCACATAACAATCTATTGTTAAGTGATGGTGCAAAAATACAGCATTTGTGCTATCGATCTTGGGTTCCGTGAGGAGACGATGTTCAGCGGCTTTGGTCTGGGTTCACTCA
>JANXWC010000222.1 GCA_025351355.1 Hyphomicrobiaceae bacterium | reverse complement strand
CTCAATCCATCAATTCGATTGTTGATGACGACTGCCATGGAAGCCTCCAAAAACGCACCCACAAACATTTGTTCATCGTATCAAACCAATCTCATTCATGGAAGGTCTGGTAGCCCGCCGGGTTCAGACGCAGAGCGGAAGCGATTTTCGGCCTGGTTCAAACCACCGAGATTTTGGGTTACAGTACGGACCTTGGGCGCGACTGCTCAGATCGGTGCATTTGGCAGCTTGGTTTTGGCTAATTGTGGCAAGTTCGGCTGTAGCCGAGCATCTCCAGCCAGTGCGGATGCGGTCGGCCGGTCAATAACTCGGCGGGGCTTTTGTCAACTCGCTCCGGCTGTTCGCTACGCAAGAATCGGCGATGGTTGAGAAAGAATTGCAGCAGCTCCAAGTAACCCGAGCCGATCTCCCGACGCAAGAAAAAGTAGCTTCGCAGCCGGCTGTTGATGTTCTCGATGATCGAACTGGCACGCACGACTTGTTCACGCAGCGCACGCACCCGCTGATCCAACGAATCGAAACGGCTGCCCAATTGATCGCGCAACACTCCCTCTTTCGGCCAACGTAACGCGGAACCGTTGGCCAGCGTCTGCACATCGAGGATTTCGCGCACGACCGCAACGGGCACGTCAAAGTCCGCGGCGAGTTTGGCCAGGTCTTCGTCGAGTTGCTTGGCGAAAGCCAAGAGTTGGCCGCGGTGATTCTTGAGCAGCGTACACACCGGTTTGATACGATGCGGACACTGCGACGCGCGCGTCTCCAACTCGGCGACGATGAAATCGAACAAGGCACAGCGATCCGCATATGGCAACGCAGAGACGGCAAACACATCCGTGCGCAGCCAGCGTGCGAGCAAAGCAACATCGTCGGTCAGCGGAATCGCCTTGGCTTGCTCGGTGGCGGCAGCGGCGAGTTGGTGAGTCAACGAAGCGAGTTCCGCCTTCTTGTCACGCCGGCCTTGCTGCTGCAGCTTGGTCTTTTTGTGCAGTAGTTTGTCATGAGCGGCGATCGTGTCGTAGGCGCGATTTTCCAGGAAAGCGACGACGGGCGTGAGTTCGTGGAGGGCATGAAAGATATCGCCGCGACATGGCACATTCGGCATGGCCCGCTTCTGGCCGGCGCGGATGCCGGTGCCGAAATCGGCGATGGTGGCCTGGGGAGCGAAGCCGCGATCCTGGCATTCCATCAAGCGAAGGGCCCAGGTGTCGCCGTCGCGTTGCTCCTCGGCACTAAGTAAAAAGCAGTAGGTGGAGCGGATGTCGGCGCCGACGAGAACGGGTTGCTGTTTTTGGAAAATTTCATCAAGGCCGGCAATCTTTACGTTGGCGAGGTTTTGCGTGAGGTTGTGAGGCCGTGCTTTGGCGATGGCGTCGTGAACGATGTTGTGCACCGTGCCGACGGACATGCTGACGCCGAGGAGATCACGGCAAAATTCGTGGACGCCGCGGTAAGAACTGTGGCAGATGAGAGTGAGGCTGAGGGCGGCTTGCTTGAGCCAATTCTTGGTGACGGGCAAATGGAAGAGGACCTGATCGTCGGCGGCAGTGGACGTGAAGGCGTCTTCGAGAGCGGCTTGAGCGATGCCGGCTTGCTGATAGACAAACTTTCGGCTGACATCGGCGTCGTCAGCCAGGCGAGTGATGGTTTGGGCGCCGGCGAGAGCTTGGACGCCGAGGGCGAGGCGTTCGGCGGGTCCAAGGGTCTTGGCGGTGCAGTAATTGGGGATGGCCTGCTGAAAAGCACGGACGACGGGAATAGAATAGCACACGTCTGTTTCCTCCTTGAAAGACTGGCGTTGTTGACAAGCACCAGTGTGGGGGAAACAGACATTTCAGAAAAGCCCAATCAAAGCCGTCAACGGACTCGAATTGTTACCCGGAATTGAACCAGGTCAGATTTTCCGCCACTATGGCCACGCTTATGACATGCACGAGAACAACTTCCAGATGCTGAAGGATTTCAACCTGCCGTTGCTGGATCAGGTCTACCCGGCATTGATCGACGATCTG
>JANXWC010000217.1 GCA_025351355.1 Hyphomicrobiaceae bacterium | reverse complement strand
AGACCGACGCGGCAACCGCCTCGATCCCACCAGCCATATCGACACATCTCCACCCGCTGATTCGGGCAGACTCTCTGAATCACACGCCGAGTCACACGGTCAATAAAAATCGACGGAAAAATCTGATGGATGGTGAGCTGTCCAACTGCCGAACTTGTCAAGAATGGGCCGAACTGGCAGCTTCGGGATGAGCTTCGAGCGTGATGGTGAGACGGCGTCTCCGGACGATCGTGACCCACTACGGAACTCGGCGCACGGCTGACCTCTTGACGTGGTTGCGTCTGGTCTTGAGAATAGCCGACTAGCTCGCGGCTAAGCGTTGGGCCAATTGCTCCCGTCAGCCAATACGGCAGCGAGAGTAATAAGCGGGTATCTGACCTCCCCTAAATTTGATAGTTACTCAACATGAGTAAGGATGCAAAATGCGAGGATTGAGAGAGAAAACCAAGGCTGCTTGGCCCTATATAATTATATTTTTGCTTATGGTTTCTCAAGCAGTGAGCGCGCAGCAGCTGGATTTATATAATGGAAAGTTGTATACGGACAAAATTAATGGTCGATCAATCCTTGAAATTGAAAAGGTTGCGAAAAGCATATCAGCAATGATCGGTAAAAGCCGCTTCGAAAATTTACGAACCGTAAAGAATCACGAACGCACCGGCCCAACAGAGGTGTATTCGGATGCAGAATTAGGTGAATTGTACATCCTTGGAAAGTCCTCTTATCAATGGGAAGAAGAGCAATTATATTTGCTGTCCTCCACCGGGACTGCTGTCGGTGTTTGCCTTTCCGACAAGTCAAGGCCAGGGCAAGTTCAATGGTATGGTACCGGCTGGAGTTTTGTTTCTAAGAACGAAGCCAGGTGCCGGGATGACGGCCCTGCATCTCTGGTCGCACGGTTCAAGGCAGCGCGCGAAGCCAAGAAGTAAATGTTATCGTGGCGTTTGCGCACACATCCAATAACCGCCTGCCGCATCTAGGTTCTTAGGCTAGTTGAAGAGCGCACCCACGAACCGATATGATCGGGCAATGTTAAGCCGTGACAGTAGCAAGGTGCAAATTTGGAATTATTTCGATCAGTGAGGTCCAGAAAGCATTGAAAAATCTACAATGATCGGAGTATCCGTCCCGTAAGATGGGTGCCCGGTCTCCAAATCTTTAACTTGCATAACATCAGGCTCCCCAGAAGTTGGAACGAACCTGCCATCAATGTTATTCCGCAATCTTTGCTCAGCTCGATACCACTGCAGCTTCTCTTCCGATTTCGGACAGGTTTCCAATTCTGCTCCAGTAGCTCCCCAACGCAACTCGGAGCAATGGTATGGATCAAAGGAGAGGCGGGAAAGCCGCTTTCCGACCTCAAATATGGATAACGAGACCGAGGATCCATCTGATTTTTTGTAACGAGCGTCGCAGCGGGTCAGCAGCCCGGCAATTTCAGCCGCCAATTCATTCTTGGGTCTATTCTGTACGTTGCTTTCCAAAATGCGCCCTGTTCGTGCGACTAACTTTGTAAATACTTTTTTCAAACGAGCGTCCCTGGACGGCGTAGAATAATGCTCCCACACCCCTTCGTCGTTGAAAATGTTGGTTGGTATAGTAGGCGGATGTGACTGCAGCGAGACAGCCCTCGCGTCCGCGACTGAGTCAACTCTATTTCCGATCATTTGACAAATCCCAAGCGCGCGACGCTGAATATCTTCCATTGGATTTTGGCCGCCACCATCGGAAAGCCTTTCGTAGATGAAGTCGTGCCAGTCGATAGGCATTTGGAATATTTTTGAAATAAATTGCGCTGCATTCCAAGTGCTCGCTGTCTTCGGCCATCCGAAATATTGTTCTGCGCCATAGTCAGAAATCTCGTCGTCCTTGACGCGCTCAATGCGACCGGCCACGATTTCTCCTTTGTCGTTTGTTTTTGCGTCCACGACCTTTTGTGGGCGCCAATTGCTAAAACCACTGGACCACTCTGGCCCAAAGCGGCTAATGTCTTCACCATAGACACCCCATGTGAGACGCGGGGTGCCGGGATGTCCATCTATATAAAATATTGCCCCGCTGGCTTCGACCTTGAACACAACCATGACATGACCATTTGGGTCATATATAATTGTCCCCGGTCTAATGGCTGACTTTTCTATTTTTGCTGAATAGAAATCTGACAATTTTTGAGATTTTTCACTGTTAATTCGTACAGTATAAGTATTCACCTTCGTGCCGATTTGTTCTTTGACGGCTATGTCAAAAGCAACGACACCTCCATTCGAGAGGATCGAATCGTAGTTTTGGACTTTATTGCCGTGAACATTGTACCTGAGTATACTGTCCTCCTGCTTCGAACGATCTTTTATCCCTGCATACTTCTTCAGTAAATCAGCCCGCTCATTGGGATAGGCAAGTTCAACGTCCGTCACCCAAGAAAACGGTAGGTCGTTCTGCCAGGCAAAAAACGCTCGAAGAAAATAAGGAAGCCTAGCACAGTCAGCTTGGCCAAGGGGACCCTTTGAATACCTCTTCTTGAGTAGTTCTTGCACGCCTCGACTGCTGAGGCATTCTTCAATTGTGACACAGGCGCCGATTTGCCGTGCGGAACCGAAAGCCCCTATGAATTTCGAGTAATCAGCCTCATTTTCGCGTGACCAGTGATCATGCCGAACCGTCCATGCATAGGACGCAGCGTGGCAGGCCTGGAATTGCGCCGTCAAAGCCAGTATTGCAAGATAATATTTAACCCCTAATCTCACAGCGCGACTCCTTTGACGTTTTGGTCGTGTTGCACAGTTATGTTTTGAGAAACCTATTCTAAGTGGCAAATGGCGCCACCCGCGACGGCGATCTGCTCCGGTATTCCATTCGTCAATTAAAGTGATGAGATGTTGCGTTTTGACAGCGGAGTCACGTCTTTATATGTTCCGCCTTCGTCCGGCACGTAAGGGTCACGGATAGCCTTCAGATTGCATCCCCGAGTTTCTGCTATCCTACTCAAGACCAGACTGACTGCAAGCCTTCCGGCGACCAGCAACCGATGTCGGCACTTGGCCCGAACCGCTGTTTCGCGGCAACGCAACAAGTCGGCAGCTATCGGGGGTACATGAGCTGCGACAAATCCAATTTTGGGGTTCTCGGCGACATGGGCGGCCCGTCGAGTAGTGATCCTACCACTGTCGCAAATCGTGCGTTGCCTTGACCTGTCCGGCTGTGGCGGATACCTCGTGTTTACTCGGCCACATTCTCATCGGAGCGGGCGATTGGATGGCGTCAGGGGACGGTGACCCTCGCCTGCTGCCGGCACCAGATTCCAACTAGCGGTCCGGCCTGAAGGACAAGGACGCAACTCCTTGCATTTGGTGTTCTGCTACCCCGATGCGACCCGGGAAGTTTTATCGGCAATCCAAAAGCCGAAGCTAGTGATTCGTATGGTGCCGGTTGAGAGGATTGAACTCCCGACCTTCGGTTTACAAAACCGCTGCTCTACCGCTGAGCTAAACCGGCATCGGGGTGGGGATAACGAACGCGGGGGGCTGCCGTCAAGGTCGATGTTTGGGCCACGGCACTGGCGCGCGCCTAACGATCGGCCCCAGGTTCGTGTCGACTGGCTTGAATTCATGGGACTGGGCCTGTACGTCGTTTGGGTCGGGAGCGCCGCGGGCGCACCCCCTTGTGGCTAGGGACACCGCGTGCCGTCAGCATCACCCCTGCTCGTGATCGACGGGCTGTCCAAGAGCTATCCCGGCGTCAAGGCCGTGGACGACGTGTCGTTCTCAGTCGTGGGCGGCGAAATTCACGCGTTGCTGGGTGAAAATGGCGCCGGCAAGTCCACGCTCGTTAAAATGGTCTACGGCCTGGTGGCGCCTGATCAGGGGGCCATGTCGCTCGATGGTGCGCCGTTTCAGCCGAGGCGGCCCGCTGAAGCGCGCGCGCGTGGCGTTGGCATGGTGTTCCAGCACTTCTCGCTATTTGATGCGCTGTCGGTCGAGGAGAACGTGGCGCTCGGGCTGCCGCAAGCCATGGCAACAGGCGATCTGGCGACGCGGATCACCCGGGTTTCCAGGGACTACGGCTTGGAGATCGATCCGGCGCGGCTGGTTGGCGAACTGTCGGTGGGTGAGCGGCAGCGGATCGAGATCGTGCGCTGCCTGCTGCAAAACCCACGCCTAGTCATCATGGATGAACCGACGTCGGTGCTGACGCCGCAGGAAGCAGCCGATCTGTTCGCGACGTTGCGGCAGCTGCGCGATCAGGGCTGCTCGATCCTTTACATTTCGCACAAGCTGGAAGAGATCCGGGCGCTGTGTCAGCGGGCGACGATCCTGCGCGGCGGCCGCGTCGTTGGCAGTTGCGATCCACGCCACGAGACGGCGCGCGGTCTGGCAGAGATGATGCTGGGCGCCACCTTTACGCTGCCGCAAAGGCCTGAGCGCACGGATGGCGCGGTGCGATTGCAGGTCGTCGGGCTGACGCTGCCTGCAGTTAGTCTATTCGGCGTGGCGCTGGCGGACATAAATTTTTCGGTGTGTGGTGGCGAGATCTTCGGGATCGCCGGTGTCGCCGGCAATGGCCAGAACGAATTGATGGATGTCTTGACCGGCGAGCGATCGGGCCCGACGAACGATGCGGTCGTGGTGGACGCCTTGGCCGTGGGCAGGGCGGGACCGCACGAGCGGCGTGCGCGCGGCATGGCATTCGTGCCCGAAGAACGTGCCGGCCATAGTGCCGTACCGGGGCTGTCGCTGGTGGAAAACGTGCTGTTGTCGGAGCGTTTCTCATCGCGCTCGGGGATGATCGACTGGCGGGCAGTCAGGGCGCGAGCGAACCAGATCGTGGCGGCGTTCGATGTGCGCACGGTCGGCATCGATCACGTCGCGCGCAGTCTATCGGGTGGCAATCTGCAGAAATTCGTGGTCGGCCGCGAGTTGCTGACCAAGCCGGGCGTGCTGATCGTCAACCAACCGACCTGGGGTGTGGATGCGGGCGCCGCGTCGGCCATTCAGTCGGCGCTGCTCGAACTGGCCAGGACCGGCGCGGCGGTTGTGGTGATCAGCCAGGATCTCGACGAACTTTTCCAGATCGCGACGCGGCTTGCGGTGATTGCGGGCGGCAGGTTGAGCCCGGCGCGGCCGATCGCGGAGCTGACGATCGAAGGGATCGGGCAGGCGATGGGCGGCCATCATCATGCACACCCGCCGGCGCCGCCTGCCGATGCCGTTGAGCGAGGCATCAATGCGTAACGCGATGGTGAGGCTGGAACCACGGCGCGAGCCATCGCGTGTCATGCTTTATGCGACGCCGTTCGTGGCTTTCGTCTTGACGCTGCTAGCCGGTCTGGTGCTGTTCTGGGCGCTCGGCAAGGATCCGGTCCGTGCACTCGGACTTATCTTCATCACGCCTTTGACCAGCGTGCGTGGGGTGGCTGAACTGCTGGTGAAATCGACGCCGTTGATCCTCATTGCGACCGGCTTGGCGTTCGGGTTCCGCGCCGGCGTCTGGAACATCGGCGCGGAGGGGCAATTCACCATCGGCGCCATCTCCGGCGGCGCAGTCGCGCTGTATTTCCATCCCGGTGGCGGACCGCTGCTGCTGCCGGCCATGATGCTGGCGGGTGTGCTCGGCGGGGTGGCCTGGGCGGCCATACCGGCGCTGTTACGCACGCACTTCAACGCCAATGAAATCCTCACCAGCCTGATGCTGGTCTACGTCGCGCTGCTATTGCTGGGACTGATGGTGCAGGGACCGTTGCGCGATCCGCAAAGTTACAATTTTCCCGAAAGCAAACTGTTTCAGAACGCGGCGCTGCTGCCAGCACTGATCCCGAAGACGCGGGCGCATATCGGTTTCCTGATCGCGGTCGGCGTGGTGGCGGTTGCGCATGTGCTGATGACCCGGCATATCCTGGGGTTCATGGTGCGGGTGTTCGGTGATGCGCCGCGTGCCGCCGCTTTTGCCGGCTTCAGCGAGAAGCGCATGGTGTGGCTGTCGTTCGCCATTTCCGGCGGACTGGCTGGCCTCTCCGGATTGTTTGAGGCGGCGGGCCCGGTCGGGCAACTGGTGCCGCAATTGCCGTCCGGCTATGGGTTCACCGCGATCATCGTGGCGTTTCTCGGTCGCTTGCAGCCGCTCGGTATTCTCGCCGCCGGCCTGTTGCTGGGGCTTACCCATATTGGTGGCGAAACCGCGCAGATTACCATGAGCCTGCCATCGGCGACGACATCTGTCTTCCAGGGAATGCTGCTGTTTTTCCTGCTGGCGTCGGATGTGCTGGTGAACTTTCGGCTTCGTTTCGGTCTCCGCGCGCCGGTCGGTGTGGGGGGCAATTAATGTCAATGGATCTCATCGTCGGTATTCTGGCGGGACTATTGGTGGCGGCTACGCCGCTGATTTTGGCGGCGCTGGGCGAGTTGGTCGTCGAGAAATCCGGCGTGCTCAACCTCGGCGTCGAGGGCATGATGGTGATCGGCGCGTTCGCGGGCTTCGCTGCCAAGGTGTTGACCGGCAGCTATCTGCTGGCCTTTCCGGCCGCAATTTTCGCTGGCATGCTGATGGGACTGTTGTTTGGGCTGCTGACGCAGATCCTGCTCTCCAATCAGGTGGCGTCGGGACTGGCGCTGACGCTGTTCGGACTGGGGTTGTCGGCGCTGTTCGGGGCGGGGTGGACGGGATTGACGGCTGGCGCCTTTCCGCGGCTCAACGCGCTGGGTCTTCCCGGTAGTCTGGCCGCGGGATTGGACGTCCTGATCCTGTTGACACTCGCACTGGTGGTGGCCACGCAATATGTGCTCACCCGCACGCGGACGGGATTGATCTTGCGAGCCGTCGGCGAAAACCATGATGCGGCGCATGCGATCGGCTATCCGGTGGTGGCCGTGCGGATGCTTGCCTTGGCTTTCGGCGGTGGCATGGCGGGACTGGGCGGCGCCTATCTTTCGCTGGTACAGACGCCGTTCTGGGTCGAGCGCATGACGGCGGGTCGCGGCTGGATCGCGCTGGCGTTGGTGGTTTTTTCGGCCTGGCGCCCGTTTCGCCTGCTGGCAGGCGCGCTGTTGTTCGGTGGCATAACGATCCTGCAACTGCACTCGCAGGGTTTCGGCCTGAAGGTCGATGCGCAGGTGCTGGCCATGTTGCCCTATCTGGCGACGCTGGCTGTGCTGGTGTTCATGTCGCGCAGTCGCGGGGCCGGCAACGCTGCCGGTCGCTTGAGGGCGCCACAAAGCTTGGGCAAAGTATTCACCAGCACGACGTGAGTGGCGCTGGCAGGGTTGGAATTTCTCGATCAACAGTTTATGCGCTGCTATGGGTTGGGTGGCGAGGCAATGTCTGATTAGGTCCGCCGTGACAGGTTGTCTTACAGGGGAGACGTGGAATGATTGATCGCAGGATGATGCTGGGCGCGTTGACAGGGGCTGCGGCGCTCGCTGTCGGGCTGTCCGGTGCTGTGGCGCAGACGCCGCCGCTGAAGGTCGGCTTCGTCTACGTGGGCCCGATCGGCGACCATGGCTGGAGCTATCAGCACCACCAGGGTCTGCTGGCCGTGAAAAAGGAATTCGGCGACAAGGTCGAAACCACATTTGTCGAGAACGTGCCCGAGGGTCCGGACGCCGAGCGAGTCATCGACCAGCTGGCGAGCCAGGGACATAAGCTGATCATCACCACCTCGTTCGGTTTCATGAACCCGACGGTCAAGGTGGCGGCCAAGTACCCGGACGTGAAGTTCGAGCACATGACCGGTTTCAAGCAAGCAGACAACTTAGCGACCGCCAACATCCGTTTCTATGAAGGCCGCTACATCGCGGGTATCCTCGCCGCGAAGGCGTCGAAGACCGGCACCATTGGCTATATCGGGTCGTTCCCGATCCCCGAAGTCGTGATGGGCATCAACGCCACTTACCTCGGCGCGAAGTCCGTCAATCCGAACATCAAGCTGAAGATCATCTGGGTGTCGACGTGGTTCGATCCGGGCAAGGAAGCGGACGCCGCTAAGGCGTTGGCGGACCAGGGCGTCGATATCATCATGCAACACACCGACAGCCCGGCGCCGGTCAAGTTTGCAGAAGAACGTAAGATCTTTGCGGTCGGCCAGGCATCGGACATGAAGGCATTCGGCCCCAATTCGATCCTCACCTCGATCATCGACAATTGGAACGGCTACTACGTCAGCCGCGTGAAAGCGGTGCTGGATGGCAGCTGGAAAACCGGCGACGTGTGGGGCGGCTTCAACACGGGCATGCTGGCGATGGGCGGTTATGGCCCAGGCGTCGCGGCTGATGCGAAGGCGTTGGCCGACGCGGCGAAGGACAAGATCTCCAAGGGTGAGTTCCATCCCTTCACCGGCCCGCTCAAGAAACAGGACGGCACTGAGTTCCTGAAGGCCGGCGAGAAGATGGCCGACAAGGATCTGGCCGGCATGAACTTCTACGTCGAAGGCATCGATGGTGCGCTGCCGAAGTAAGGTTGGCGTTACCGACGAATGAAATGGGTGCTTCTGGTCTCGAAAGTGATCGGAAGTGCCCTTTTTTTGTGTGTGTTTATCAGTTAGCTTTGTTGGGTTAGCGCGGCCAAAAGCGCCGATGTGTAAACTCCGAGCGTGCGCCGCGCATTACCCAACGCTTGCTGCGTGATTGGTCAGGTGCTGACGCAGTAAGATCTGTTGAGTTCGCCCAAGCGAACCACCCCTCCAAGCGCGTTCCCGGAATTTGGCGCACTCTCCGCGCGACAGATATCTGGGATCTTTACCAGCCAACGTTGCGCGCTATGCTCGCGTAATGTCGAACCGCGAACCGAAAAGCTTTTTCGTCTACCTGACCGCGAGCAAGGCGCGCGGCGCCAGCCGCTTCTTTACCTCAATTCGCGCAATTCCTTGAATTGCAATCTATGCGTGTTATTTTCGTTTTCATCATATCCGTCCCACCCGAAGGCTCTCGAGGGCTTACCGAGACGTGGCGGATACCCTGGCGGCGAGACTGGGTCGCTCTTTGCAATAAGGGCGGCAACCACATGAGCCGGGCCAGGTGAGCCTGAGATCGGTGCGCGACGTGTCGTGCCTCCGTCCTCTCAATACGGAAATCGCGCCTTCCGGCCGGCTCCCCGCAGGGGAGTCGGAAGGCGCCACACAGAAAAGGGAGCAGATGCGTCCCCGGAGCGTGCCGGAACCCCGTGCGCTAACACAAACGTCATGGGTCGCGGTTGGCCGAACCGCGCTGAGAGAGGGCTCACTTTGCCGCTGGGGACGCGGATGACGCCGCATATGGGACGGCCGCGGTTCGCCGCGCCCGTCGCCACCTGAAAGGCTGTCGCGGCGACAATCCGCGGACTTCGGGTGATTTATTTGTTGGTATTTCCACGACGGGCAACCGTGCGTGGATTTACCTGCTGGTCGCTGCGCGAGCCGGCTGCCGCC
>JANXWC010000216.1 GCA_025351355.1 Hyphomicrobiaceae bacterium | reverse complement strand
GGCGCGGTGTTCACCGGCGACAGTCGGTTTATTGTCACTGCTTCTATTGATGACACCGCGAGGGTGTGGCGGTCTGACACCGGAGCGGAAGTCGCCGTCCTAACGGGACATGACGGGTGCCTCCTCGGCGCGTCGTTCAGTCCGGATGGTAGGCGCGTGCTGACGCATGCCGTCGATGGAACGGCAAGACTCTGGGATGCACAAAACGGCAAGCAGTTGCTTCGCCTTGATGCAGGGCGTGGAACCGTGACGACAGCAATTTTCAGCCCTGACGGTCGGTTTGTCGCCACGACCATCGGTGCGCCACATCTATGGCTGGCTGCCCTCGGGATGGCTCAAGGTATGGCTCGCGACGCGAGAAATACCAAGGATCAGCCTGTGCCGGTGAGTTGCCGCAAAGGCGGGGTTGAAGGGGACGAGACGAGCGTTGGTGTCGCCAAAATCTGGGATGCCGAAACAGGCGCTCCGATGGCGGAATTGAAAGGGCATACGCGAGTGCTTTGGAGTGTCAATTGGAGCCCGGATTCGCAACGCATCGTAACCGCCTCGGATGACGCGACAGCTGCTATTTGGGACGCCCGCTCCGGGGCTCAGTTGCAAGTGTTGACGGGACACACAGATAGCGTGACTTCGGCGGAATTCACGCCGGACGGCCGTCGAGTTTTGACAGCCTCGACGGATCGTTCATTCCGATTGTGGACAGCCGATACTGGTACGAGTATCGCAACACTTGATGTTCCAGTGCCGCGAGACCGAAACGCTGGCATGAGGATCAGAGAGCAAACGCCATTCGCAAAATTTGATCGCAGCGGCACTCGTGTCATAACCAACGTGTTCAATAATATTGCTCGTATTTGGGATGCCGAGACCGGGAACCAACTGGCGGAACTCGATGCACATTCGCATTGGCTGGCAGATGTCGACATCAGCCCTGATGGGCGCTCGGTCGCGGCGATACAGGGCGATGGTGTCGTCGAGGTCACGCCAATGTGGCCCTCGCGGAAGGCTTTGGTCACGGACATCACCGCTACGTTGCCAAGGTGCTTGACGGTAGAGGAACGCACTGAACTTCTCATCGATATCCGCACGCCAGAATGGTGCTTTGCCGCCGGTAAATATCCGAACGGACGGTTCCGATATGGGATGCAAGTGTCCGCTGTCACGGACGTTGCCGCCAAGACGCTCGGCCTGCCGGACAAAAAGGGCGCGACCGTCGAGGTGACCTATAATGCGCTGCCGGCCTATGTGGCAGGGATAAGAACAGGCGATGTTGCACTGAGCGTAGATGGCAAGATCGTAACGGACTATCTTCACTTTCTGGAGCTCATCAACGGCGCGCCGATCGGCACCGCCGTCCGGATCGTCGTCGCGCGCAAAGGTGGCGCGAGAGAGGAGTTCGTCGTGACGGGTCGCGATCCCAATAGTTCAGCCGTCACCGAAGCGACCAAATCCGATGATGCGATGCGGCTCTTTGAGCGCGGCCACAGGTTGGCAACGCAGGCCACAAGCATAGAGAAGGAATACCCGTCTTACGCCGCTGAGCTCATGGGGATCGCGCTCCCCCTTATGGAAGAAGCCCTGGCGGCCGAACCAGCACAAAATAGGTGGCAGCGAACTTTAGCGGGGCATTATTTTTATGCGATGTTTAGCATAAACAGTCCAAATAAAAATGAGAAACTGCCAATGATATCTGAAAAGGCAGTGCGTGCACTCCAAAACTGGGTCGATAGAGAGCCGGCGACGGTTGTTTCAAGGATGCTGCTTGCGCTGGCCATTCACGATCTCGCTCATACGGGCATTGACTATGTTATAAACCACCAAAGGGCTCGTGATATTGTCAAGCAGCTCGACGCTGAGGGAAAACTCGACGCGGAAGGGGCGAACTTTCTGGCTGCAATCGAACGGGAGCTATCGGATGGAACGTTTTCAGGCCTCCAAGGCGATATCACCGCTGCCGAAAATGCTAAAGATTACAATCTGGCGCTTGTCTTGAGCGAAGAGCTGGCTCGCGTGACCGAACAGCAGGAGATGGTCAGCAAAGGCTCGGCTGGCGCCAAAACCGCAAGTGCGCTTGGCTCGCTTTCGTGGCACGCACTGCTTGCGCGAAATTTTGCCAAAGCTCGCACTGCGGCCGAACGAGCAACTGAGCTTTCACCAGGGGAACTCTGGCTAGAAACCAACCGAGCGCACGCACTGCTACTGACGGGAGACGTCGCGGCTGCTCGAGCGGTTTATCTGAAGCATAAAGGCGAAAACGTCGCAGGCGTCGAAAAATTATGGCAGGACGTGATTGCAGAGGATTTTCGCATCATGCACGATGTTGGTATCGCAGAGCCAGCGATGTCGGAAATATCGGCACA
>JANXWC010000207.1 GCA_025351355.1 Hyphomicrobiaceae bacterium | reverse complement strand
GATATGGAGCCACACGATCAAGACCTTTCCGTCACCCTTTCCCGAAGTGGCGTTCGCCGGCTCCGGCATCATTGGTGCGCATCAGATAGGCATGGTGGCGGTGACCATCCTCATGCTGTCGGCGCTGTTTGCGTTTTTTCGCTTCACGACCTTGGGGCTGGCGATGCGGGCCGCCGCCCAAAACCCCACGTCGGCGCGGCTTGTCGGCGTCAACGTCGATTGGATGCTGGCGCTGGGTTGGGGGTTGGCTGCGGCAATCGGCGCGGTGGCCGGTGCCATGGTTGCCCCGGTCGTCTACCTTGAGCCGAACATGATGTCGTCGATCTTGCTGTATGGGTTCGCAGGTGCGCTGGTCGGCGGCATTTCGAGCCCGGGTGGTGCGGTGTTCGGCGGCTTCCTGGTGGGTGTGCTTGAAAATCTGGTCGCCTATTTCGGTAATCTGACCGAAAAGATGTTTGGTGTGTATATCATCGGCAACGGCGAGAAACTGTCGGTGGCGTTGATCATCGTGATAACGATCTTGACGTTGAAGCCGGCCGGCCTGTTTGGCCACGTCATCACGAAACGAGTATGACCGCGATGTCGACGCCCCTGCAAAAAACGGCGATCGCGGCGGCGCAGGCCGTCAACGATCTGATGCGCAAAGGCGCGGTGGCAGTCGAGCCCGCACCTGCCGCACCGGCCGCCACGCCCGCGATGGATGTGGCGACGGATGCGCCAGCCATGCGCAAGCGGTCGCGTGTGTTGATCCCGGCGCTGCTGGTGCTTGCGGCAGGGTCGCTGGTGCTGTTCGGCGGCAAGGGCGGGCTGATCTCCGACTTCCAATACCTGCAACTGTCGCTGATCCTGGTCTATGCCATCGCCGTGCTGGGCCTCAATATGCTGACCGGTTTCAACGGCCAGATTTCACTCGGCCATGGCGCATTTTTCGCGCTGGGTGCCTACACGGCCGCCGTGATGATCGAGCATTATAACTTGAATTATCTGGCGACGTTGCCTGCGGCCGCCGTGTTCTGCTTCATTGCCGGTTATCTGTTCGGGCTACCGGCGCTGCGGCTGGAGGGACATTATCTCGCGCTGGCTACGTTCGCGCTGGCGACGGCGGTTCCGCAAATCCTCAAGTACAAGCACATCGAGGGGCTGACCGGCGGCGTACAAGGCATCAATCTGATAAAGCCGGACGCGCCTTTCGGCCTGCCATTATCGGCCGATCAGTGGATGTACCTGGTAGTTGTAGCGATGGCGGCGCTGATGTTCTGGCTGGCCCGCAACCTGCTTAATAGTCGGCCCGGGCGGGCAATCACCGCGATCCGCGATCAGCCGTTGGCAGCCCTCACGATGGGCATCAACACCGCGCATTTCAAGGCAACAACTTTCGGCATCAGTGCGCTTTATGTCGGGATGGCCGGCGCGCTGCACGCCATTATTTTCGAGTATGTTTCTCCGGATAGCTATGCGTTCTCCTTGTCGGTGGCTATTCTTGTTGGCGCAGTTGTGGGCGGCATCGCATCGCTGCCTGGTGCGATCATCGGTGGGGCCTTCGTGCAGGTCATCGACAAGTATGCTGATGCTGCCACCAAACAGCTGACGGCCTGGGTGAACCTGCCCATCGATCTGGAGCCGTGGACAATTTATGGGATACTACTGATCACCCTGATTTATGTCATGCCGGCTGGCGTCGCCGGCGGCCTCGCACGACTGTCGGCGCGCTGGAAGCACCGCTGACAGCCGCAGTAAAGTCGCAACAAGTCCATCAACACCTGCCAATACAAATTTCAACGGAGGAGAATACAATGACTGATCGAACCGTAACTCGTCGGAGTATCGCGGTCGCGCTTGGCTTGGCGTTTGCCATCAGCCCGGCGCTGGCGCAGAAGAAATACGACGAAGGCGCGACCGACACCGAAATCAAGATCGGGCAGACCATGCCCTACTCCGGCAACGCGTCGGCCTACGGCAAGATCGGACAGACTGAAGCCGCCGTATTCAAGATGATCAACGAGCAAGGTGGCATTAACGGTCGCAAGATCAACTTCATCACCATCGACGACGGTTACTCACCGCCGAAAACCGTCGAAATGACGCGCAAGCTGGTGGAGGAGGACAAGGTTCTATTCCTGTTCAATCAGCTCGGCACGCCGCCGAATACTGCCATCCATAAATACGTGAACACCAAGAAGGTGCCGCACATCTTCCTGGCGACGGGGGCTTCGAAGTGGGGTAATCCGAAGGAATTTCCGTGGACGATGGGCTGGCAGCCTGACTACGCCACCGAGGGAGCGATCTACGCCAAGCACATCCTGGCCAACGTGAAAGAGCCCAAGATCGCCATTCTCATGCAGAACGACGATTACGGCAAAGACTACTACAACGGCTTCAAGGCCGGCCTGGGCAAGGACAATGAAAAGCTGATCGTCCAGTTCTCGACCTACGAAGTCACCGACCCGACGGTCGATAGCCAGATGATCCAGCTCAAGAATTCCGGCGCCAACGTGTTCTTCAACATTACGACGCCGAAGTTCGCCGCACAGTCTATCAAGAAGGCCGCTGAGATCGGCTGGAAGCCGGCTCATTACCTCAATAACGTCTCTGCGTCGTTTGGTTCAGTGTTCGTTCCGGCCGGCATTGAGGCCTCGCAGGGCGTCATCACGGCGATGTACCAGAAGGACGTGACCGACACGCAGTGGGAAAAATCTCCAGACTTCGTGGCCTGGAAGGAATTCATGGCTAAGTACATGCCCAATGCCGACCTGAAGGATCAGAACCACGCTTACGGCTATGCCGTCGCGCACACGCTGATCCAGGTGCTGAAACAATGCGGCGACGATCTGACGCGCGAAAATATTATGAAACAGGCCGCCAGTCTCAAGGCATTCGAGCCACCGATGCTGCTGCCCGGCATCAAGATCGATACCAGCGCGACCGATTTCTATCCAATCCAATCGGTCCAACTCGCGCGCGTGAAGGGCAACAGCGTCGAAGGCTTCGGCGAGATCATGTCGAGCAGCAATTGATACCCTCGGGGTCCACAGTGATCGCATGACCCAATGGAACCCCGCTCGCGTCCGCGCTGGCGGGGTTCTTTATTTGTGGCTTCCCGGTTACGGCCAATCTCGGCATGATCAGTGCTGGCAGCGGGTCCGCCCGCCGCCTCATACGCCAAGCAGGAGCATCGATGGCACAGGGCATACTGGCAGGTCGCACGGCGCTGGTTTTCGGTGCCGGGTCGATCGGCCCCGGCTGGGGCAACGGCAAGGCCGCGGCGGTGGCCTATGCGCGGGCCGGTGCCAGGGTGGTGGCCATCGATCACAACCTCGCGGCGGCCGAGGAGACGACTGCCATTATTGCCTCTGAAGGCGGTATGGCGCTGGCTCTGTTTTGCGACGTGACCAAGATGGCTGCCGTCGAAGGTGCTGTCGCGCAAGCGCTGTCAACCTACGGTAGCGTCGACATCCTGCACAACAACGTCGGTCATGCCGGCATGGGAGGGCCGCTCGAACTCAGCGAGGAGCAGTGGCTGCGCGAAATGGACATCAACCTCAATTCGATGTTTCGCACGACCAAGGCAGCGTTGCCGCACATGTTGAAGCAGCAGCGCGGTGTCATTACCAATATCTCGTCGTCGGCCGGCATTCGCTACACCGGCTACCCCTATGCCAGCTACTACGCGTCCAAGGGCGGCGTGAACCAGTTCACGGTCGGACTTGCGCTGCAGTACGCAAGCCAAGGTATTCGATGCAACGCGATCCTGCCCGGCCTGATGGACACGCCGCTGATCTACGCCCAGATTGCCGGATAATATAAATCTGTCGAGGAGATGCAGGCGGCGCGACACGCTGCAACGCCGCCAGGGCGCATGGGCACGGCTTGGGACGTGGCACATGCCGCCGTTTTCCTCGCCAGCGATGAGGCTGGATACATCAATGCCGTTTGCCTGCCGGTCGATGGGGGACTGACGGCGCGCTGCGTGTAGTCTTGAAGGACCACAACCGTGCAAGATAGCCTGCAGCAGCCCACAGTGAAACCACTGCCCATCGACGCGGAGGCGGGCAATAGCGGGCCGCCGCCAACGCTATTCACGATCCTGCCCTACATCATGCTGCCGATGGGCATGGCGGCCATCGACTCGACCATGGTGTCCACGGCACTGCCGGCAATTATTGGCTCCATCGGCGGCGTCACGCACATTTCCTGGATCGTCGTCGCTGGCTTGGTTTCGGGCGTCATCGCCGCGCCGGTCTACGGCCAACTGCGCGACGTGTTCGGCAGCCGCCGAATGATGCTGATCGCGCTTTCCATTTTCATGGCTGGGGCGCTACTGAGTGCCCTTTCGACTTCCTTGGTGATGCTGGTCGTCTGCAGGTGCTTGCAGGGCCTCGGCGGCGGCGGCTTGATGACATTGTCGCAAGCCATCATCGGCGAGACGATACCACCGCTCGAACGTGCCAAATACCAGGGCTATCTTGCCGCCGTGATGGTCACCGCCACCTCCGCAGGGCCGGTCATCGGCGGCACGCTCACGGCTTACTTCGGTTGGCGCAGCATCTTTCTGTTCAACGTCCCAATGGCGCTCGCTGCCATGTATCTGACGTTGTCCGCCCCGGTGCGGCCAGTGAGCAAACAGACTTGGACATTCGACTACGCTGGTCTGGTATTGTTCGTGGCCTTCATCGCGCCGTTTCTGCTGGCGCTCGATTCCGCGCGTTCGCTGACTACGAGCGTTGTGGCGAGTGAGACGGCGTTGTTTGCGTTCGCCGGTATGGCGCTTATGGGCCTGATCTGGCAGGAGCGGCGCGCTTTCTTTCCATTGTTCCCCATCCGCTTCCTGAGCCAGCGAACCATCTGGATGTCGGATGCATTGGCCGCCTGCCATGGCGCGGCGCTGGTGTCGATGTTCACGATGCTGCCGCTTTATCTGCATGTGGTCCGCGGTTCTTCGGCTTCCGCCATGGGGCTCTATCTGGTGCCGATCATGCTGGGCATCGGCACGGGGTCCATGCTGACGGGACGCATGGTGAGCCGCACCGGCCAGACTGCCATCTTCCCAAGCGTGGGCTTGACCATTGCGACCGTGCTGCTTTTGAATCAGGCGCTGCATATCGGACAATGGTCGCAAGCGGCACTGACGATCAGCCTATTGCTTTGCGGCGCCTCGATGGGCACGGTCATGGGGGTGGTGCAAGTGACGGTACAATCGGCGGCCGGGCGGTCGGCATTGGGTTCTGCAGCCGCCTCCGTGCAGATTTCGCGTTCGGTCGGCGCGGCCATCGGGACGACGCTGACGAGTGGAGTGCTGTTCGCCGCGCTGAGGTTCGCCGATCCGGCGGCAGCGCCTGCATTTGCCGCCCTGTTTTCGGCGGACGGCGTGTCCACCGGGCAATTCCTGTTGCCCGCGGCGACGGCCGGTATATCGTCGGCCTTTCAGGCGGCGTTTGTGACCATTGCGGGATTTACGGCCATCGGCGCGACGATTGCGTGGCTGATACCGAAGCGGAAACTCTGAGCCGTTGGCTGCTTGAGTCTGCTTGACAGCGTCCGAGGGCCAGCGCCAGTTTGCCAGCAATTGAGTAGGGAATAGGGAGATGACCATGCGTTCGATTTTGGGCTGGATGAACGGAAGCACCGACAAGGGTGGCGCTGCGCCCAGTTCCCAAACTAAGGCGCGACCGGCGCACGCCAATGGCGGCGACGTGAAACTCGATTATACGTCGGAGTCGATCACCACAGCGACGCTGGCACAGATGGCCACAACTGCCGATCCGCGCTTCAAGCAGATCATGGAAGCTGCCGTGCGCCACCTGCATGCCTTCGCACGCGAGGTCAATCTGACGCCGGGCGAGTGGATCAAGGGCATCGATTTTCTGACCCGGGTCGGCCAGAAGTGTACGCCAGCGCGACAGGAAGTGATCCTGCTGTCGGATACGTTGGGATTGAGCACGCTGATCAACACGATGCACGACAAGACGGCGGTGGAAGAAGCGACTCACTCGAGCCTGCTCGGCCCCTTCTTTCGCGAAGATCCGCCGAAGTACAAGGCCGGCGAACAGATCTCGCTGCGGGATGCGTCCGATGAAATGGTGCTGTGGGGCAAGGTGACGGACGTGAAAGGCCGGCCGCTGCCCAACGCCATCGTTTCGGTGTGGCAGACGGCGACCGATGGGCGTTACGACATGCAGGCCGACGACGACACGATGGATTGCCGCGGCGAGTTCAGCACCGACGCCAATGGCGATTATCTCATCCGTTCGGTGCGGCCGAATTTTTATTCGATCCCTATGGATGGTCCCGTTGGTGAGATGATCACGGCGCAGCGTCGCCATGGCAATCGCCCCGCCCACATCCACTTCCTGATCGGCGCGCCGGGTCACCGCGAAATGGTGACGGCGCTTCATATCGCCGATGATCCACATATCATGGACGACGTTGTGTTCGGCGCGCACGGCGATCTGATCGCCGGCATTAAGATGGATCAACCCGGTTGCCCGGTCCCCGGCGTCAACAGCATCAAATTCAACTTTGCGCTGTCGGTCGAAAGCGAGGCCGACAAGAAGTGCGGACGGGTCGGCGCCGACCCGTCGAAGATCGGTGCGACAGCCATCTGAGCGTGATGGTCATGGCCAACCATTCCGCTCCCGAGCGGCGTATCGGCTTCCTCGAGCGAACCGATTGCCGCATCCACTACGAAGTCACCGGGGCGGGACCGGCGCTGCTGTTCCTGCATGGCCTCGGCGGCAACCATATGTCGTGGTGGCAGCAGGTCGCGCACTTCGCACCCACGCACACCTGCATCACGCTGACTGCGCGTGGGTTTGCTCCCTCGTCACCTATCCCCGGTGGACCGGATCCCGCCGAATTCGCCGGCGACATCGCGGCATTGCTCGATCATCTCGGCCTTGATAGCGCGGCACTCGTCGCGCAATCGATGGGCGGCTGGGGTGCGGTGGAATTCACGCTCGCGCATCCTGGGAGAGTGGGTGCGCTGGTGCTTGCCGCGACGACGGGAACGCTCGATTTCAATGCGATGGGCGAACCCGAAAGGAGCCGCTTGGCCGGTTGGCAAGAGGCGAGCACCCGTGCTGTGCAGGCCTGCATCGATCGTCACATCCATGTGGCGTGCGGCATTCGGATGGCTACGGAGCGGCCGAGCCTGCATCTGCTTTACAAGCACATCGACGAGACGAATGCCGCGCTCGAAAAGAATGCGTTGCGCGAACGACTGGGTCGCGCACGTACGCGCCAGCCGTCCGATCTGGCGATGGCTGGTTGTCCGATCCTGTTGATTTCCGGCGATGAGGATATCGTGATCCCGCCGTTCGCCGCCGATGCGATTGCCCGCGTTGTGCCGGGCGCGCGCGCAGTCCATATCGCCGACGCCGGACATTCCGCCTATTTCGAGCGTGCCGAAGTCTTCAATTCGCTGATCGAGCAATTTTTGCGCGATCTGATCTGAACCGTTCGTTGTTAAATCGAGGTGGGGAATGAAGACGATTATCAGTATAGCAGCGGGTCTAGTTGCCGGACTTGGGCCGGTGTTCGCGCAAGACTTTCCTGACGGTGCCGGCAAGGATGTCGTGATTCGCACCTGCGGCGGATGCCACGACATCAACCGTTTGAAGATCGGCTATACCGCCGAAGGTTGGCGCACCGTCGTGCTGATGATGCAGAACATGCAGACGCCGGTGACGGCCGAGCAGTGGCCGGTGGTCACCGATTATCTCATCAACAAGATACCCGAGCGTGCGCGGCCTTCAGCCGTGATCGTGCCCGGCCCGGTGCAGGCGGAGATCAAGCTGTGGCCGGTACCCACGGGCGGCTCCCGACCCCATGATCCGTTGGCTGCGCGCGACGGCACGATCTGGTGGACGGGTCAGTTGGCCAATCGCCTTGGGCGGCTTGACCCCAAGACGGGCGCGACGAAGGAGTACGTATTAAAATCGCCGCATACCGGCCCCCACGGACTGACTGAAGATGCTGCCGGCAACATCTGGTTCACCGGCAACAATCTGGGCCTGATCGGCAAGCTCGACCCGCAGACGGGCGCGGTGACAGAATATACCTTGCCCGACCCGAAGGCCAGGGATCCCCACACGCTGATCTTCGATCGTGACGGTATCCTCTGGTTCACGGTGCAGCAGGCCAATATGATCGGTCGGCTCGATCCCAAGCTCGACCCGAAATCGGCAATCAAGCTGGTGATGTCGCCGACGCCGAAGTCGCGGCCTTACGGGATGGCCCTCAGTTCCAAGAACGAGGTGTTCATCGTGGAATTCGGCGCCAACAAGATAATGAGAATTTCCGGCGCGGATATGCAGATCAAGGAATATGCGCTGCCTGATGCCGGCGCGCGTCCGCGGCGCTTGGCCATCGGTCCCGATGACCGGATCTGGTATTCTGACTTCGCGCGCGGCTATCTGGGTGTGCTCGATCCGGCGACCGGTGCAGTCAAGGAATGGCCGTCGCCGAGCGGCCCGAAGTCGGAGCCTTACGGCATCGTCTTCACCAAGGGCGCGATCTGGTACAGCGAGAGCGGCTCCAAGCCGAACACCATGGTGCGCTTCGATCCCGCGACGGAAAAATTCCAGAGTTGGGCATTTCCGGGTTCGCTTGGCGGCGACATCGTCCGCAACATGGACGTGACGCCCGACGGCAATCCCGTTACCGCCAACAGCCTCTCCAACGAGGTCGGTTTAGTGACGATCAAGTGAGGCAATCCGCTATGACGCAGGACAAATCAACAGCCCCATCACTCCCCGTCAATCGCCGCGCTTTACTCGCGACGGCAGCCGGCGGCGTCGCGCTGGCGGCGAGCGTCTCCAGCGCAAGTGCGGCGCCGGCGCGCGTGGTCGCCGAACAACGCTTCGTGATGAAGGGTGACGTGAAGCTCTACGTCTACCGCAAGCATCTCGCCGGGCGGGCCAATGGACCCAGACCGGTGCTGTTCCTGGTGCATGGCTCCACCTTCGCCAGTCGCAGCAGTTATGATCTGCAGGTGCCGGGATCCGCCAACCATTCGGTGATGGATCACTTTGCCCGCCTTGGCTACGACGTCTGGACGATGGACCACGAAGGCTATGGCTTTTCGGCACGCACGACGGGCAATAGCGGCATTCAGTCGGGCGTCGCTGACCTGCAGGCGGCACTCCCCCTGGTCGAGAAGGTGTCCGGGCGCAAGTCGGTGCTGATGTTCGGGGAATCCTCAGGTGCTATACGTGCCGGCGCATTCGCCAATGCCGAGCCGGCGCGCGTCGAGAAGCTGATCCTGCATGCCTTCACCTACACCGGCAAGGACGCCCCGGAAATCGAACGCCGCCGCAAGCAAGCGGACGCGTATCGCGCCAATTCGCGCCGTCCGTTCGGCATGGCGCAGATCGAGAATGTTTTCAATCGCGACGTGGCCGGTGCCGGTGACAAGGCCGTCATGAAGGCCATGGCGGATTTCGAACTGAAGTTCGGCGACAGTGTGCCGTCGGGGACGTATCTCGACATGGCCGTCAACATGCCGATGGTCGATCCGGCGAAGCTTGCGTGTCCGGTACTGCTGATCCGCCCTGAGCATGATGGCAACGAAAGCGAGGCGGAGCTGTATCGGTTCTTCCGCGAACTCGCCAGCAACGACAAGCAATTCGTCAAGGTGCACGGCTTGCCGCACGGCGGCGGCATGATCGGTCCGCAACGCCAGCGTTTGTGGCATCTGATGCAGGGTTTTCTGAGTTTCCCCGTGGTGGCCTGAGACGTCGCTGCACGAGCAGTGCTTTCGCCCATGCCGGAGGCGTGTCTTCGACATGACACCCAATCGTCATGCCGACGGCGTACTTTCATCACGATGGGCAACACCTCGAACTCCCCTCTTTCTGATGTGATTAACAACAGAAGACGGGTGGCTCGGAGGGTGTCCCTCCGAGCGGGGCTTGGGGCGGCAGTCCCATTCGCGGCAACGCCTCGTTCGCTTCACCCGCCGAGCTTGGTGATGATCGCCGCGAGTGCGTCGCCGGCCTTTTGGCCGTCAGGCCCGCCGGCCTGCGCCATATCGGGCCGCCCACCGCCGCCCTTGCCGCCCAGTGCTTCCGCGCCGACCTTGACCAGATCGACGGCGCTGTACGTCTTGACCAGATCCTCGGTGACGCCGACAGCCAATCCCGCCTTGCCGTCTTCGGTAATCCCGACGATGGCGACGATGCCGGAGCCGACCTGCTTCTTGCCCTCGTCGACAAGCGTGCGCAGATCCTTCGGGTTCAAGCCCTGCACCGTCCGCGCCAGCAGCTTGACGGCACCGATCGTCTTGATGTCGGAGCCTGCCGGTGCGCCGCCAGCGACTGTTCCACCGCCACCACCACCCAGCGCGATGGCCCGCTTGGCGTCCGTCAATTGTCTTTCGAGCGTCTTGCGTTCGTCGATCAGCGCTTTGACGCGCTCGACGACATCGTCGGGTCCGGTGCGCAAGGCAGCCGCCAGTTCACGCACGCGCGCATCCTGCTGCACCAGGAACGCACGCGCGTTGTCGCCGGTCAGCGCCTCGATGCGCCGCACGCCGGACGCCGTCGCACTTTCACCGACGATCCGCACCAGACCGATATCGCCGGTGCGCCGCACATGCGTGCCACCGCACAATTCCACCGACCACGGCTTATTCGCCTTCGCCCCGTTCATGCCGGTGCCCATGAACACCACCCTCACTTCGTCGCCGTACTTTTCGCCGAACAGCGCCATGGCTCCGGTCTCGCGCGCATCCTCGATCGCCATCACGCGCGTTTCGACGGGCGAGTTCTGCAGGATGTACTGGTTGGCCAGCACTTCGGCCGCGCTCAATTCTTCCGCGGTCATGGGCTTCTGATGTGAAACGTCGAACCGCAGCCGCTCGTGCGTGACCAGCGATCCCTTCTGTTGCACGTGCTCGCCCAGCACCTGCCGCAGCGCCTCATGGATGAGATGCGTCGCCGAATGATTGGCGCGCGTCGCGGTGCGGTGGGCGTGGTCTATCGTCAGCACGACATGATCGCCGCTCTTAAAGGTGCCGGCTTCGACGACGCCCACATGGACGAACAGATCGCCCAGCTTCTTTTGCGTATCGATGACGCGGAACAGCGCGCCTTTCGGTCCCTTGATGACGCCGACGTCGCCGGCCTGGCCGCCGCTCTCGCCGTAGAACGGTGTTTGATTGGTTATGATGGCGGCTTGATCTCCCTTGGCGAGCGACTTCACGGATTTGCCATCCTTCAGCAGCGCCCGCAGCTCGCCTTCCGCGTGTTCGGTTTCGTAGCCGAGAAACTCCGTGGCTCCGACCGTCTCCTTGATCTCGAACCATACGTTTTCGGTGCCGGCTTCACCCGACCCCTTCCATGATTTCCGCGCCTCGGTTTTCTGCGCAGCCATCGCGGTTTCGAAGCCCTTGGTGTCGACGGCGATGTCGCGCGCGCGCAGGGCATCCTGCGTCAGGTCCAGTGGGAAGCCATAGGTGTCGTACAACTTGAAGGCCACGTCGCCAGCCAGCACGTCGCCCTTACGCAGCGTCGTCGTGGCATCGTCGAGCAGCACCAGACCGCGCTCCAGCGTCTTGCGGAAGCGGGTCTCCTCGAGCTTCAGCGTCTCGGTGATCATCGACTGTGCGCGCACCAACTCAGGATACGTGTCGCCCATCTGACGCACGAGCGCGGGCACCAACTTGTGCATCAGCGGTTCCTTGGCGCCGAGCAGGTGGGCGTGCCGCATAGCGCGGCGCATGATGCGGCGGGCGACATAGCCGCGCCCCTCGTTTGACGGCAGCACGCCCTCGGCGATCAGAAACGACGCCGCCCGCAGGTGATCGGCGATCACCCGGTGGCTCGGCGCATTCTGCCCCTTGGCGGCGACACCCGTGGCGTCGACCGACGCCTCGATCAGCGCCTTGAACAGGTCGGTCTCGAAGATCGACGTGACGCCTTGCAGGATGGCGGAAATGCGCTCCAGACCCATGCCGGTGTCGATCGACGGCTTCGGCAAATTGACGCGATTCCCCGGCCCCTGTTGGTCGTATTGCATGAATACGAGGTTCCAGAATTCCAGGTAACGATCACCGTCGGCGTCGGCACTGCCGGGCGGGCCGCCTTGGACCTTGTCACCCTGGTCGATGAAGATTTCCGAGCAGGGTCCGCACGGCCCCGTATCACCAGCGCTCCAGAAATTATCCGACGTCGATATACGGATGATCCTGTCATCCTTGATTCCCGCGATTTTCTTCCACAGCGTCGCCGCTTCCTCGTCCTCGGAATAGACGGTGATCAGCAGTTTCTCCTTGCTGAGCCCGAAATCCCTGGTGACCAGATTCCAGGCGAGCGTGATCGCGCGTTCCTTGAAGTAGTCACCGAACGAGAAATTGCCGAGCATCTCGAAGAATGTGCAATGGCGCGCGGTATAGCCGACATTGTCGAGGTCGTTGTGCTTGCCGCCGGCACGCAGGCATTTCTGCGAGGTGGTGGCGGTCGTGTAGGTGCGCTTTTCGGCGCCGGTGAACAGGTTTTTGAACTGCACCATGCCGGCGCTGGTGAACATCAACGTCGGATCGTTGTGCGGCACCAGCGACGCCGACGGCACGTGCTCATGGCCATTTTTCTTGAAGTAGTCGGTGAAAGTCGAGCGGATCTGATTGACGCTGGCCATGGGGGTATCCGTTGTGCACGCAGGCGCCCAACCAGGAGGCCTGAACCACCCGTAAACGCCCGAATTCCTGTCGGCGACCTAGGTAACGGGATGCGCGCGGATTGGCAACCAGAGCAGCTTTGATCGGGCCATAACGGGCACAGCCATACAATCCCTCGACCTTCGAGGCGCTGGTATCGGTCGCGCCACAAATTGGTGGCTGTTCTTAACGACTAGGCCGCGAATGGCGGGCTCCTTCGTACCACGTGCAATCGCGCCGCCTGCGGTTTCGCTTGGTGGCGTCCGAGCAGGATCGGAAAAAAATTAACGGGCGATCGCCGCTATCGAGTGCGCGCGCCTAATGGTCGAAACCGACGAACACCGTAGCTTCATTGACAGACTTTCGTTCGGACACCACTGCATTTGCCGGAAAGCTTTCATCCGGCCAGCCTAGCGCGATACTTTTCATGATGACCTGATCGTCAGCTATTCCGGCATGCGCACGCACCACTGGTGATTGCATAATGCCCTGGCTGTTAATCACGGTGCCCAGCCCGCGAGACCACGCGGCATTGACCAGAGCGGTCGCCACCGCGCCGCAATCAAAAGGCGTATCATCGCTGCCGTCCAGAACGCGGTCATAGGTCACGATCACACATACGGGCGCGTCGAATTGACGGAAACCGCGCAGGACCCAGTCCTGGCGCCTATTCTTGTCATCGCGCTCGATACCCATTGCAGAGAACAATTGCTTGGCGACGCCAACCTGCCTGTCGCGGTGCCGACCTGCAAATGCCTGCCCCGTGCGGAACTCACGCGACTGCGGTACGCCTGACACCATCCGCTCCGTATTGCCGGCGCGGATCCGTTGCAGCGGTTCGCCGGTGATGACGTAGAAGTTCCAGGGTTGAGTGTTCATCGACGACGGAGCGCGCATCGCCAAACCGATAATTTCCTCGATCAACGCCTTGGGCACTGGATCGGGTTTGTAACCGCGGATGCTGCGCCGACCGAGGATAACGTCATCAAACTGCATTTGTGGGATTTCCCGAATGACTGCTGGACTTGCTTGAATAATCGCGGCTTCTCGACCTTCGCGCAAGATCAACGTGAGTTCGGACAGCTATCGTCATGGCGGCTGCCAGTGGCGGTGGGCAACATCCATGACGCCGAAGTTCTCGTGCAAAACTTGGTGGCGCGGTCGAGGAACAACGAACGTCCCAGCCGGCTGATATGAGCTTCAACGGCTTTGCACTGCCAATGCAGACGGGCCTCAAAACGAGGCGCATCTTCAGAGGATTTAAAATTATATAATAAACTCAATGGCAGATGGCGCCCCGTACGGGGTTCGAACCCGTGTTACCCACGTGAGAGGCGAGTGTCCTAGGCCACTAGACGAACGGGGCTCTCATGCACGCCTTCTATAGGTTAGGCGGGGACCGTCGGCAAGCCGGGATCGTGCCGCGTTGATCGCCCGACAGCACATCCTTCATTTACCTTCATGGGACGGACGCCGCTGGGTCCCGCTCAACGCATAGTGCAGCATCTTGGCGGCGAGTTGGGCTGCCGTGAAGTCGTAGGCGTGAAATCCCGCGATCGGCGCGAACTCAACGAGGTCCATGCCAACGATTTTGCCCGCGGCGTCGGCCGCAGCCCGCAGAATGGCGAGCGCGTGGAGATAGCCTAGGCCACCGGGCACCGGCGTGCCGGTGGCCGGCATGACGTGCGCGTCGAGCGCATCAATGTCGAAGGTGATGTACACTGGCCGGCCTTTGAGCGGCGCGACGATGTCGGCGATATTCCAGTTCGCCTGGTCGTGCCCGAAATGGACGTGCATGCGCCGGCGGTTGGCGTCGTAATAGCGTGCTTCGGGCTCGGAGAAAGCGCGAATGCCGACCGAAACCAGCGTGATATTCTCGTGCCCCGGCTGGTCCAGCACGCGGCGCATGGCGGCGGCGTGACTGTAAGGCTCGCCCAGATAGCCGTCGCGCAGATCCCAATGCGCGTCGAACTGCAGCACCACGAGGTCTTGCGGAAAGCGCTTTGCGAATGGACGGATAGCGCCAGCCGTCAACGAATGCTCGCCGCCCAGCACGAACGGCAGCTTGCCGGCGTCCAGTACGTCGGCGATAACCGATGCCAACTGATCGAGGGCTGCTGCGACAGTTGAAGGCATCGGAGGCATGTCAAGCGCAGCGATGCCGTATTCGGCATAGGCTTCGCGCCACAATTCGTCGTCGAACAATTCCAATTGATGGCTGGCCGCCAGGATCGCCGCCGGACCCTGCGACGTGCCGCCGCCGTAACTGACGGACGCCTCGAGGCCGAACGGAATGACGACGGCGCGAGCGTCGCCGGGACGGTCCGCATCGCCGCGCTGCGGATCGAGGAAGCTGTCGGCTGCGGGAAGAAAGCGGGTCCCGCCGGGGGGGGATTGGGCGGCCATGGTGTTGTTATCCTACTGCTGCCGGTTATGCGCCCATTGGTTCGCGCTGGTGCGCGAAATGAGGACTGGTCCTCGGGCTCCCACCGGAGGGAACACCTCCAAGCACCCCGCCTTTCGATGAGGTGATGGCCCCGCTCGCGAACCCACGCTTCACGTTGTCATCCCCGCCGGGAGCGCCGGCCCGCGATTGTGACCGAGGTCGCGGCCGACGTCGTAGACGGAAAGCATCGGCGGATCGAGCAGGATGCCTTGCTCGTAGGCGCCGAAGCCATTGAACCTGCCGGCGATCGCCCGCCCGTAAGCGCCGATATTGCCGATCTCGATGTAGTCGCCTTCACTCACGCTGGCGGGCAACTGGAACGGTCCGGGCATGCGGTCGATGCTGTCGCAGGTCGGCCCCCAGAACGAAAATGGAGCCAACTCTGCTGCTGGCGCCGGATCGGTTTTGCTCAAAAGCCGCACCGGATAAATCCAACCAAGATGCGCCGCGTCGAACAGCGCGCCGTAGGCACCGTCGTTGATAAACAGCTCGTTGCCGCGCCGGCTGTTGACGCGCACGATCAGGCTTTCAGCCTCCGATACCAACGCGCGCCCTGGCTCGCACATCATGCGGCAGTTTTCACCCGCAGGTAGCGCGGCGTAGGCGCGCTTGATTGCCTCGATGAAGTTGGACAACGGCTCAGGCCGGCTGTTGGCATAGGCGGAGGGAAATCCACCCCCCACATCGACGCGGTCGAGAACGATGCCGGCGCGCACGATGAGTGCCCCGACCTCATCGAGCGCGTTGACATAGGCTTCGGGCGAGACGGTCTGCGATCCGACGTGGAACGTGAGGCCGAGTTTCTTGGCGACCTGCCGCGTTTTTTGCACCAGCCGGGCGGCCTTTCCGGGGGCGACGCCGAACATCTTTTCCAATGGCAGTTTCGAATTTTTCGACTGCACGGCAAGGCGTACCCATAAAGTCAGGTCGCCGGCATTACCGGTCTCTTCCAGGATCTTGGCCAACTCGCTTTCGCTGTCGAGCGAGAAGGAGCGGACGCCGAATTCGAAGAAGGCGCGCCGGATGGCGTGGCGGGATTTGACAGGGTGCATGAAGTGCAGATGTGCATCCGGGATCGAGGCGACATCCTCGATCTCGGGGAGGGAGGCGACATCGAAATGGCGGATGCCCGCGCCGTACAGCGCACCCAGCAGAAACGGTGAGGCATTCGCCTTGACCGCGTAAGCCACGTCGCCCGGGAAATGTTCGAGGAACCAGCGCGCGGCCTTGCCTGCGGCGTGCGGACGTAAGCCGAATGTCGGAGCGTCCGGCTGGCGTGCAATAACAAGATCGCGAGCGGTGGCAAATCGATCCATGGATGACCTCGGCAGAGCAGACCCAAAACCCGGCATTTTTGCTTGCGCGTGGCCGCCCCACCAACCCCAC
>JANXWC010000188.1 GCA_025351355.1 Hyphomicrobiaceae bacterium | reverse complement strand
CGTCGCCCTCACGGCGGCGGTACCGGTACCGGAGCCGGGGTCGCTGGCGCTGTGCGGCGTGGCTGCAGCCGCCGCCGGCCTCAGCTGGTTGCGGCGTCGTTGTTTCCAACCTGCCTAGGAGTACGTCCGAGAAATAATATGTTGAAGCGAGCGAACTGAGCAACGGTGCCGCCGAACCACGACGTTGCACTTGACGGGCCGGCATTACGGTTTTTCGAGACATCGCGTTCCTTGCAGCCGGCCCGGCAGGTGAGCATCTGCCGCGGCCTTGCCGCGACACCACGAGAAGGAACCCGATCGCATAGGCCTGAGAAGTGAGACCGCGGAGGGAGTCCCAATGATGGTTGGCGCTCCCGCAAGCGGGATTGGTTGCACGTCAAGCATGTTTGCCCTGACGCCCCGGCACAAAGACCTCACAGCCGGTACTTGGGCCCGGGATCTTCCCTCCAGCGGCACCTTTAGTGTATCCTATCTTTGCCGTGAGTTGTAGTGGCCGGCGAAGTTCTGGTGTTTGATACCCGTAGGTGAACCTGGTCCCGAGAGTTTGCGATCACCTCGTTGGTGGCGTCGTCGCGCAAGCGCCGAATGTCCCCGTTTGGGAACCTGTCTGCTCCTAACGCACTCTCGCGCTCGCGGCATTGATTTCCACCCAGCGCGCTTTTGCCAGCGGAGGGAAGTTTATGTCGCCACGTTTCGGCAAGAAGTTCCGCACGTCCAACCCATCGCAAGATATCGCGCTGACGCATGCGCACGCCGCCGGCGTGGATATTCATGCGGCGATGCACATGGTGTCGGTTCCCGTGGAAGACGTACCTAAAGGTTTTGTCAATGCCGATGACAAGCTGCCTTTGGGCGTGCGCAAGTTCGGCACGACCACGGGCGAATTGGAAGCCTTGGCCGCGTGGCTGAAGGATTGCCACGTCGAGACCGTTGCGATGGAATCAACGGGAGTGTACTGGATTCCTTTGTACGATCTTCTGGCGAGCCAGGGCTTCGAAGTGTACCTGGTCGATCCGCGGCAAACCAAACAGGCGCCGGGCCGACCTAAAAGCGATGTATTGGACTGTCAATGGATTCGGCGTCTGCACAGTTATGGCTTGCTGACCGCGTCGTTTCGGCCGACGGATGAAATCGTGAAGTGGCGGGGCTTTCAGCGTCAGCGCGAGATGCTGATCCGCTATGCTGCGCAGCATGTGCAGCACCTGCAAAAGACGCTCGAAGAGATGAATGTGAAGTTGACCGAGGTGGTCAGCGACATCGTGGGCCAAACCGGCATGAAGATCATCCAGGACATCGTGCGCGGCGTGCGCGATCCGTTGAAACTGGCCAAGCATCGGCATCCGAGCTGCAAAGCGAGCGAAGCCGAGATCGCCAGCGCCCTGTGCGGCACCTGGCGTGAGGAACATCTGTTTGTGTTGAAGCAGGATTTGAAGCTGTATGAGTTTTACCAGAAGCAGCTTCGCGAATGCGAGACACAGATCGAGGCGTGTTTGCGGCAGATGCAGGACAAGAGTCAAGGCGCGATGTTGCCGCCGAATCCGCGCAAGCGCAAGCCGGAGAAGAATGAGGTGCGTTTTGGGGCGCGGGAGTTGTTGTTCAAGGTGTCGGGCGTGGATTTGACGCAGATCGAAGGGATCAGCGAGACGACGGCGCTGGTGATCCTGAGCGAGATCGGCACGGATTTAAGTGCGTTTGCGCACGAGAAGAATTTCGTGAGTTGGCTGGGCCTGTGTCCGCAGCATCGCGGCAGCGCGGGCAAGATCTTCAAAAGGCGGACGCGGCGTGGCGCCAATCGGGTCGCGCGCGCGCTGCGGATGGGAGCGCAGGGCTGTCATGGAGCGAAGAATGCGCTGGGAGCGTTCTATCGGCGCATCCAGTCGCGCGGCGGCGGCGGCAAGGCGATTGTGGCGACGGCGCGGAAGATTGCGGAGCGGGTGTACCGGATGCTGAAGTATGGCCAGGAGTATGTGCGTCAAAGTCAAGAGGCGTACGAGTCGGCGTATCGGCTGCGTCAAGAAAAAGCGTTGGCGAAGAAGGCGGCGAGTTTGGGCTACAAGTTAGTGCCGGAGACGATGAGCTCGTGAGGTGAAATTGCGCGCGCAAGCAGCCGATTGCGAGGCGCCCGGACGGTGTCATCATGGAGCAGCAGCCAACTCAGCCGAATGGGGAGGGGGATTTTGTTGACGGGCTCGCAGAAATCAGCTAAAACCGCTGATGAACACGACGCAAACTCAAAAGACAGTTCCTTGGGAACTGGGACGTTCGGCATAACAAAGGAGAACTCCCATGTCCGACCGACTCAGCCGTCGAGATGCCTTGAAGTTTGCAGGTGCCGCTGTCGTGTCCGGTGGACTCACCGGGTGCGGTGCCGGTCCAGCCGTCGGGTTCGCCGAACCGGCGGTCGCCCTGGGCCCGCCGATGCCGTGGCCGCCG
>JANXWC010000156.1 GCA_025351355.1 Hyphomicrobiaceae bacterium | reverse complement strand
CCCGATGATGCAGGGCACCATCTCGCGGCCACTCTTCACTTCGCCCTCTCGCGTCGCCCGGATCGCCGCCAATGCCAGCGGCTTCACCGTCGCACCCGCGAACGATGCCCGTTTCTGCGCGCGCTCGGTCAGCACCCCCACCAGTGCCTCCAGCGCTCCATGACTGGATTGGTGCAGATGATCCGCTTTCGTCGCCGCGAACACGATGCGATCCACCCGCCGCCGGAAGATGCTCGACAGCCAGGAATTGACGCCGGGCCGGAAAGCGGAGAGCACGTTGCCCATCGCCGCCGATAGTTCCAGGAGTGCTGCAGGCCCTCGATTGAGCGCACTCAGCGCATCGAGCAGCACGATCTGTCGGTCGATGCGCGAAAAGTGATCCCGGAAGAACGGCTTGACCACGTGCCCGACATAGCTGTCGTAGCGCCGCGTCATGGCCTGCGCCAGGCTGCCGCGTGGCGCAGTCGGCGGTGACGCCTGCCCGCTGACCGGCAACGTCAGAGGCAGCGGGAAAAACGTTAAGAGCGGCGATCCATCGAGGTCACCCGGCATCAGGAAACGCCCCGGCCCCAGCGTCGACAATTGCGGTTCTGCCGCCCGGGCCGCCGCCAGATAGCTGCGGAACAGCCGCGCGCCGGTTTGCGCCACCGCCTCGTCCAGCGCCGCCTGGGCGTCGATCCCAGTCAGAAACGCCATGAACTCGGCCGCGTGCCCCACTCGCGACGGCACCGCCGCATCTGCCAGCGCCTGCCGCGACCACGTTGCATAGTTCTGATCCAGCAGCGCCAGGTCGATCAGCCATTCACCGGGATAATCGATGATATCGAGATGCAACCGCCCATGCCCGAGCGCGGGCGTTAACGTGCGCCGGATCAGCCCTCTCGGTACGTATTCAATCGTCAACCGCAGTTGACTGATCCGGCGTGTGCCTTCCGGCCATTGCGGAGGCACCCCCGCCAGCAGCGCCAGATGATCTTCGTAGGCGAAGCGTGGGATGGAGTCGTCCGGCTGCGGCTCCAGATAAGCACGGATGATCCGCGCCTCCGCCTGCGCCGCCAGGAACGGCATTCGCCCGTCCCCGATCAGATTGCGCACCAGCGCGGTGATGAACACCGTCTTGCCCGCGCGCGACAGCCCCGTCACGCCCAGCCGCAAAGTCGGCGTCGTCATCTCGGACGCAAAAAGGCCCGCGGAGCGCATCGCCTCGGTCGCCGGATCGGTAATGTCGGAGAATTTCAAGACCGTCACCCGCCAGCCCACCGGCCCTACTTCAGGGCGGGCCGCCCAGCAGATAAGGCGCTTGGACTTCGGGCACAAGACGGCATGTGCGTCTGGAATGCGTGTAGACCGGTATTTCTCAGGCTTAACTCAACATGATCGTCGCGACGGTCCCGGCGATAACCACCGAGGCCATGAAAACGAAAGCCAGAGCTTCGAGTTGTTTGCGCATGATCATTAATCCCCGATGGGGTTTTTGCACCCCAGCACAGCGTTATACCGCGGTGGCGATGAAATCAGTCTGAAGGCAGGGTTCATTTTGCGTTCATGTCAGTGTCAAAACCACATGCCGACACGGGTGCCGATCTTGACGGATCGCACGACATCACGGCACCGTTTTGCTCGAACGATGTCTGCAATGAGGAAAAACGACGAATGGCCGACACAGTACTGGATCTCAAAGGCTTGCAGTGTCCGATGCCGATCTTGAAGACCAAAAAGGCCATGACTGCGCTTCTGCCTGGCGCCACCCTTGAGGTTTTTGCCACCGATCCCGGCGCCCCCGGTGATTTCTCGGCGTTCTGTGAGCAGAGCAAAAACACACTCCTGGAAAGCACAGAAAACGATGGCGTTTTCCGCTTTCTCATCCGCCGCGAAAGTGCCTGAGCACCTCTCGCGGAGGCAATAAACTGATATCCTGGTAACTCAAACGTTAACGGATCAGTTCCTAGCACTGGATCACTTTCTCCGCCTCGCGTAGACTACGGCAAACCGCTTTGCAGCAGGCTGCCCCATGTCTCAGATCCCTGATTTCTCCAAGATCGCTTACGACGCAGCAGGACCCGCCTCCGGGAGCGTGCCACTAGACACGAGCCCCGCCGGCATCGACATGCCGGAAGGCATCCGCATTAAGCCCCAGTACGGGCCGGCCGACATCGCCGGACTTGATTTCGTGAATGGGCTGCCCGGCATCGCGCCGTTTCTGCGCGGGCCCTATCCGGCCATGTACGTGACGCAGCCGTGGACCATCCGGCAGTACGCGGGTTTCTCGACGGCGGAAGATTCCAACGCCTTCTACCGGCGCAACATCGCGGCGGGCCAGAAGGGCTTGTCGGTCGCGTTCGATCTCGCCACCCATCGTGGCTACGACAGCGACCATCCCCGCGTGTCGGGCGATGTCGGCATGGCCGGTGTGGCGATCGACAGCATCCTCGACATGCGCACCCTATTCGACAGTATTGATCTGTCCGAAATGAGCGTGTCGATGACCATGAACGGCGCGGTGCTGCCGATCTTGGCGCTGTTCATTGCGGCGGGCGAGGAGCAGGGCGTTGCGCCAGCCAAACTTTCTGGCACCATTCAGAACGATATTCTGAAAGAGTTCATGGTGCGCAATACCTATATTTACCCGCCGGCGCCGTCGATGCGCATTATCTCGGATATCTTCGCCTATACGTCGGCGCATATGCCGAAATTCAATTCGATTTCGATTTCCGGCTATCACATGCAGGAGGCCGGCGCGACGGCGGATCTGGAGCTCGCCTATACGCTCGCCGATGGCGTCGAGTATGCGCGCGCCGGCGTGGCGGCCGGATTGCCCATCGATAAGTTTGCACCGCGGCTGTCGTTCTTCTGGGCCATCGGCATGAACTTCTTCATGGAAATCGCCAAGCTGCGCGCGGCACGATTGCTGTGGGCACGGCTGATCAAGCGCGAATTCAATCCATCCGACGACCGCTCGCTGTCGTTGCGCACGCATTCGCAGACATCCGGCTGGTCGCTCACCGCCCAGGATGTGTTCAACAACGTCACGCGCACGGCGATCGAGGCGCTGGCGGCGACGCAGGGGCATACGCAATCGCTGCACACCAATGCGCTGGATGAAGCCATCGCGCTGCCGACGGATTTTTCGGCGCGCATCGCCCGCAACACGCAGCTGTTCATTCAGCAGGAAACGGGCACCACGCGAACCGCCGACATCTGGGGCGGAAGTTATTACGTGGAACGGCTGACCTACGATCTGGCGATGCGCGCATGGGCGCATATCGAGGAAGTGGAAAAGCTCGGCGGCATGACCAAGGCGATCGCCGCCGGCATTCCCAAACTGCGAATCGAGGAAGCAGCGGCGCGTACGCAGGCACGTATTGATAGTGGGCGGCAGACCATCGTCAGCGTCAACAAGTTCCGCGTCGAGGACCAGGCCAAGATCGATATACTCAAAGTCGACAACAAGCGCGTGCGCGCGCAGCAGATCGCCAAGCTCGCGCGGCTGCGCAGTGAGCGCAATGAAGCTGCGACGACTGCGGCACTTGCCGCGTTGACAGAAGGCGCACGCGCCAACGGCAATCTGCTTGATCTGGCGGTTAAGGCGGCGCGCGCGAAGGCCACGGTCGGCGAAATGTCGGATGCACTGGAAGTTGTCTACGGCCGCCATCGCGCCGAGATCCGCTCGGTATCCGGTGTCTATCGCGCGGAGTCGATGAGCGGGCCGAAAGGAAGCAAGATGAGCCTCGAGGTGGATCGTGTGCGCGCCATGGTCGCGGCGTTCGCTGAGGCTGATGGTCGGCGGCCGCGCATCCTCGTCGCCAAGATGGGGCAGGACGGCCACGATCGCGGCCAGAAGGTGATCGCCACCGCCTTTGCCGATCTCGGCTTCGACGTTGATATCGGACCGCTGTTCTCGACGCCGGAGGAAGTGGCGCGGCAGGCCGTCGAAAACGACGTGCACATCATCGGCGCCTCGTCGCTGGCCGCCGGTCATCTGACCTTGGTGCCGGAACTCAAGTCGGCGCTGGAGCAGGAAGGTCGCGGCGACATCATGATCGTAGTCGGCGGCGTCATCCCGCCGCTAGATTACGAAGCTCTGTTCGCCGCCGGCGCCAAAGCCGTCTTCGGCCCCGGCACCAACATTCCCGCCGCCGCCGCCGATCTGATCGGCAAACTGAATGCCGCATTGGGCTACGAGCCGAAACAGGCAGCGGAGTAGGGGCGTAGGATGGGTCAAGCACTTGCGCGACCCAACAACCAAGACCTGAGACCGCAATCTTGGGTCGCGCGACGCTTGACCCAACCTACGCGCCCCTACGCCCCTCTTTCGTCATGGCCACGCAGGTGGCCACCCACGACAGGCGTCGGCGCACGCGATGTTCATGGCGAAGTGAGCGGTTGCGGCACCAAGACTTTTTGGGTCGATAAATTTTCGCCTGTTGCCGTGATTGGCATTCTGCACGGCCATGACGACGGGTTGGGTGGGGTGCGCTAACTAAGCAAACTTTCCTGGCTTTTGATCAGCCGTTCTCGACCCGCGCTTCCGCAAACCGTAGGCGAGTGTTAGCCTCGTCCGGCGCGCCGATAGTTCACGAGCAAAAAATACCAGCGGCACGCAGGCGGGAAACACAAGGAGCAGGGTTTATGTCACGTTTCAAATCGGCAATGATCGCGGCGTGCGCGATCCCACTTGGCGCAACTGCGCACGCTCAGGCACCGCAAGTCGAACGCAATGTTTCGATGGCGATGTCGCAAGCCATTATCGCCGGTGTACTCGAACAATGCAGCAAGGACGGCTACAAAGTTTCGGTCGTCGTGGTCGACAAGGCCGGTGTGGTCGCGGCATCGCTGCGTGGAGACGGGACCAATCCGCACACGATGGAATTCGCGCGCATGAAGGCGTACACTAGCCGCACGCGTGGGCAGACCTCGCTGGAATTCCAACAGGCGGCGGCAACAGGCGATGGCATGTTGCTGCGCCAGATCCCGGGCGTCGTGGCAATCGGCGGCGGCGTGCCGATCAAAGTGGGCACCGAAACGATCGGCGCGGTCGGAGTTTCCGGTGCTCCCGGTGGCGACAAGGACGAAGTCTGCGCCAAGGCCGGCATTGCAAAAGTCGCCGATAGCCTCAAATAAGAAGTCGCCGTTACCTTCTGCCTCGCGGTCGAAGGTAACGGGCATACTCCAGCGTCACACCCGGACGGTCGCGCCGGAAATGGAGCGGGGGCGCCGCTTCACCTGGTTGCTGTCGTTGCCCGACAGTACGATCCACTGGCCGTCGCTGCTACGACCGACGATCTCGCCCACATGGTGCGGCCAAACGACGATGGCGCCGATCTGCGGCGACCCCGGACTGCCCCACCTGCGCCAATTTGCGGCGAGATTGAATTCCGGCCCGCCGCCATGCCGACTGCGCATGTACCAGCCGCACCAGGCGCCGGGACGCGGACCCAAGCCGCTGTGCCGGGTGCCACCTTCATCGTCGGCCACGCTGCGCTGGCGCGGAGCGCGTTCGGCACTGTGGCGCGGAGCGCGTTCGCTCGTGCGGCGAGCGGGACGGTCCGCGTCATCTCCGCTTAGCGCCTTCTGACGGCTTGCAGCGCGTTTGCGCGGGGCGGCTTCTTCGTCGTCGGATTGTTCCTGAGCGAAACTGTCGTCCTGATCACGGACCGAATGGCGACTGGCTTCGGCCGAAGTGGCCGCAACAATAGTTATGAGCGCCGCGATAGCGGCCAAAAGTCTGATGTGCATGGGTATTCCCCAGTTACGAATGGACTGGCCTGCAGCTGGTTCGCAGGCGCACGTGGGAAGGCCGGTGACGGGAGTGTCGCGCGGCGGAGAAACCGATTTTGGCGCATGGGCCAACCGGCAAGTGCGCCCCTGTCATGGCGGCGCGACGAGGTTCTTACCCGCAATTGTGACGTCCGTGTGGCCTGTTATGGCACATGGTTAAGGGGAACGTTTACGTTTGGGGGTGCAGCGAGCACCCACATGCATCGCCAGCGGAGGGCTGGTCAAGGCCAGGGCCATGACCGCCACGCCTCATATTCGCTAGAGTCAGTTTAATAGTCATCACGGCCGCGCAGGCGGCAGGGACCGGCAGAACCAGCTGTCTGCAGCGAAACAAAATACCCCTGTCGCAATCAAACCTCCACGGCCTCCCCCACTTTCGGCGTCAGCACGTTGTGCCCGGACATTTCGGCTTGGAATTTGCTGGCGTCGGGATCGAGCATGCCGGCAAAAGTGGCGTAGTGCACGGGAATGATGGTCTTGAAGTCGAAGAACTTCTTGCAGGCGAAGGCCGCGGCGCGCCCGCCCATGGTGAAGCGGTCGCCGATCGGCACGATCCCGACGGTGGGCCGATGGTATTCGGCAATCAGTCCCATCTCGGCGTGCATGTCGGTATCGCCCATGTGATAGACGACC